>JACQFF010000116.1 GCA_016200205.1 Planctomycetia bacterium | reverse complement strand
GGGGGCCATTTTTCTGGCCGCCTCGAACAGGTCTTCGCCGCGCAGGGCAGGGGACCAGGCGTCGAAACCGATTTTCACGTTCGGCCGGTCCACGTCGGCGAGCAACTCCAACAGGGCGTCGCTGTCGAGAGCCACGTCGTGATGATTCTGGACGGCCAGCGTAATGCCGAAATCGGCCGCCCGATCCGCGCATTCCCGCAAACTCGAAACCACCAGATTCCAAGCCGCGGTTGGCGCGGTGGCCGGATGTTCGTAAGCGGTGAACACGCGGACCGCGGTCGCATCGAGAGCGGCGGCAAAGCGCGCCAGCGAGCGAACGTATTCGAATTGCATTTCGGCAAAGGGAACTTCGGCGGCTGGCTGCGGCGAGAAATCAGTGTAGCCGGCCAGGGCGCCGCATTTGACGTGATGCTGGTGGAGGCAATCGCGAATCGCCTCGATTGCCCCGTCGTCCGTATCCAGCGGCGCCAGGTGCGGCCGCTTGCCCATCAGCATGACTGACGAATAGCCAAGCTCAGCCGCTTTGGCAATGAAGCCGGGCAGGTTCAGCCGATGCTGGCCCCAAAGCCCGGCGTAGCTGACGGAGAACAAGCTGAGTTCCACAATGTCAACCTTTTTGAGCAAAACCATTAATTGCCGACCCTGGCAATGTACTTCATTTCCCGGGGCGGTCCTACTGCCGCGGGCCGACGATTCGCGAGTTACAAAGGGGGGCGGTGGTCCGCTGTTCCACGAGGACTTATCATAATGGACAAGGAGTGCGCTGGTATGAATGAACAAAAGACCTCGCGGCGCGAGGCGCTAAAACAGGTGACCGGCGCCACGGTGCTGGCGCTGACTGGGTTGCCAGTGGTGGGACGGGCGGAGACCGGCGCGCCAAACCGAGTTCGCGACGAGAACAGCAAGCCCGGCACGCGCGACTGGATGCTGGCGAAAACCGGCGTCGAGTCAAATTCAAAATACCGCTGTCCCTGGATCGAGGGCTACTCGTCGCACACGAGCGTTCGCGCCGGTGAAACGATTCGCTTCCACGTCAGCACAAATCCGGCCGCGCGATTTACGATCGACGTTTACCGGCTCGGCTGGTACGGCGGCGACGGCGGGAGGCTTGTCCAGCGGCTCGGGCCGTTCCGGGGGACGCCCCAACCCGATCCGCCGGTCGGTCCCAAGCGGCTGCGCGACTGCGCTTGGCCGGCGTGCGCCGAATTGCGCATTCCCGGAGATTGGTTGAGCGGGGTCTACGTGGGAAAGCTCACGGCGGCTCCGGAGGGATGGCAAAGCTACATCATCTTCATCGTGCGCGACGATCGCCCAGCCGACTTCATTTTTCAATCGAGCGACACCACCTGGCAGGCGTATAACCGCTGGCCGTCGCAGTTCGCGTTGTACGACGACGGCACTCATAACTGGTATTGGGGCGGCGGAGTGCAGGTCGGCTTCAACCGCCCTTATGGCAAGTATTGCCAAATCCTGGACGCGCCGCTCTCGACGGGTTCCGGCGAGTTCTTCTTGTGGGAATTTCCGCTGGCGTTTTGGATGGAGTCGATCGGTTGCGACGTGACGTACATCTCGAACTTGGACACCCACCACGATGCCGGCGGTTTGCGCCGCGCGAAAGGTTTTTTGAGCGTCGGACACGACGAGTATTGGACCAGCGAGATGTTCGAGAACGTCCGCTCTGCCATCCAAGCGGGCCTCAACGTGGCGTTCTTCTCCGGAAACGCCGTCTGCGGCCGGATCCTGTTTGACCCCGCGACTCGGGCCTTCGAGCGGGTCGGAGTCTTCGGGCCGCCGGGGGGAATGCGCGATTTCGAAGACATGAAATCGCTCAAGCACGCTCGACCGTACGCCAACGAACTGATCGGCGCCCACAGCACCGGCCCGGTGACCGGCGGCGCGGATTGGGTCTGTTCGTTGCCGGAACATTGGATTTACGCGGGCACCGGGATGAGAGCAGGGGACCGGATTGCCGGCCTGATCGGCTGGGAATGGCACGGCGATCCGGCGAAGATACCGGGCCTGGAAATCGTGGCCACAGGCCCCACGCAATCGGCCCCCGACATGCCGAACGGCGGACAATACACGGCGACCGTTTACCCCGGCCCGAAGGGGAATTTCGTGTTCAATGCCGCAACCTGCTGGTGGGCCGACGGTATGAGCGCGCCGCCCGGCTACGTTCGTCCCAAGGTGTACACCGAACCAAAAGGGCCCGACCCGCGAGTGCAACAAATCACGCGGAATATCCTCGATCGAATGCGCATGGCATAGTGCGACGGAATCGCGAGTTGCTAGATCAACTCGCGCATCGGCTGATAATGATCCGCTAGATATTCCGGCCGGCCGGCCAGGTCGGTGAGCGTGGTGTTATCGGCGTCGATGCCGAGGCGGTTGTAAAGTGTCGCAAAAACTTCCTCGAACCGCACCGGGCGGTTTTTGGCTTCGGCGGCCTGGCGATCGGTCGAGCCGATGACCTGGCCAGTTCGTATGCCGCCGGCGGCCAGCAGCGCGCACGACACATTGGGCCAATGGTCGCGGCCGGCGCCGGCGTTGATCTTGGGCGTGCGGCCGAATTCGCCCCACACCACAACCGACACGTCTCTGTCCAGCCCGCGCTGGTGCAGATCTTCGACCAGGGCGCTAACACCCTGATCCAACGGGGGCAGATTCTGCCGGGCCAGAACGAAATTCGAGCCGTGATAATCCCAAAAACTGAAGCTGACGGTCACGCAGCGGACGCCCGCCTCGACCAGCCGGCGAGCCATTAAAAACTGTTGCATCAGCCGCGGCGCGCCGTCGCCTTGATGCTGCGGCGTGCCGTAGCCATAACG
>JACQFF010000010.1 GCA_016200205.1 Planctomycetia bacterium | reverse complement strand
GATGAAGTGATCGTCGTGGCCGACAGCACAAAGTTTGGCCGCCAGAGTTTGGCACATTTGTGTGGCCTGGGCGATATTCAGCATTTGGTGGTCGATCACGAAATCACGGAAGAATGGCGCGGCAAAGCAAGAGCGGCTGGAGTTCAACTGCGCGTTGCCAAGCCAATCGAGAACGGCTAACGCCAGGCAATAGCGAGCAAGAAACACAAACCCTATGACCATGCCGGCTGTATTGGACCGCACCGCGATCGAACAAATCGTACGCGAAGTCGTGCTAGGCACGCTCACGTCGAAAGCCACCGGCGCCAGGCAACGGGCGCGGGAACTGGTGGTCAGCGTTTCGGCTCGTCACGTTCATTTGACCGATGAACACGTCGAGACCTTGTTTGGGCGCGGACACAAATTGACGGTCATGAAGCCGCTCTACCAAGATGGCTTCTACGCGGCCGAAGAGACCGTGATGGTGGTTGGCCCTCGCCGACGGATGCTTCCCTCCGTGCGCGTCTTGGGTCCCACGCGACCGCACAGCCAGGTGGAACTGGCGTTCACCGACTCGATTTCGCTGGGTATCGACGCTCCGGTACGCGCCAGCGGAAACATCAAGGGGAGTGCCCCCTGCGTGCTGGTTGGGCCGCGCGGCGTCGTGGAACTGTCCGAGGGAGTGATTCGTGCCGAGCGGCACGTGCACATGAACCAGGATCACGCGGCGTATTACGGCGTGAAGAACGGCGATCGCATGAGCCTGCGGATCCAAAGCACGTGCAGTCTCGTGCTCGAAGATCTGTTGGTGCGAGCGGATAAGACCAGCAAGCTCGAAGTGCATCTCGATACCGACGAAGGCAACGCGGCGGATTTGGATCATGCGACAAAAATTGAATTGCTGAAACAGAAGTAGCGAAGCGGTTGAAACCAACGATTTCTTTTTTCTCCGGAGAGTTTTACATGGCAAAAACAGTCGAGGCGCTGGGAATGATCGAGACGAAGGGATTCATCGCCCTGGTCGAAGCCAGCGATGCAATGATGAAGGCAGCCAATGTGCAATTCATGGGCTGGGACAAAGTCGGCAGCGGTTTGGTCACGGCGTTTGTGACCGGTGACGTTGCCGCGGTGAAAGCAGCGACCGACGCCGGCGCCGCCGCCGCCGGGCGAATCGGCGAAGTCGTCGCGGTGCAGGTGATTCCTCGGCCGCACGACGATCTGGGCATTGTCTTGCCCGAACCTCGTAAGAGCAGCTCGAAGTAACACTCCATTGGATCTAAACCAATTACGTCAACAAGGAACGCTCATATTATGAACTCTGCAATCGGACTCGTTGAAACCAAGGGCTTGATCGCGTTGGTCGAAGCCACCGACGCCATGGCCAAAGCGGCCAACGTCGAAATCGTCAAGCGGATTTCCATCGGCGGAGCATTTGTCACCACCGTGGTGCGCGGAGATGTCGGCAGCGTGCGGGCCGCGGTCGAAGCGGGCGCTGCCGCGGCTACTCAGGTCGGCGAACTGATCGCCAGCCACGTAATTCCTCGTCCCTCGGAAGGGTTGGTGGCCGCTTACCTGTCGTAAGCCGCTTTAGCGTGCCTGGTGCGGCAAGGATGGAATTCTTGCCCTCCCCAACTTAAGGATGTTCTGCATGAAGGTCCTCGTGGCCAACCTTGGCTCGACGAGTTTCAAGTACCGGCTGTTCGAAATGGCTGACGAACGCCAACTGGCGCGCGGCGGCATCGAGCGGATCGGTTCATCGGAAAGTCGTTGCGTGGTGGAGATCGACGGGGCCCGACGGGAACTGACGGCCCAAGTGCCCGATCACGCCGCCGCGGTCCGGCATTCGTTGGAGCAGTTGACCGATCCGATGAAAGGTTGCCTCAAACATGCCTCGGAAGTGTCGGCCATCGGGTTCAAAGCGGTGCACGCCGGACGGATTAGCGGCGTGCAACGAGTCACGCCCGAGATTCTGGCCGCCATGGAAGAGATGAGCGAAGTGGCCCCGGCACACAACCCGCCGTACATCAGCGCCATGCAATTGTTGAGCCAGAGATTGCCGGAGATTCCCTTAGTGGCCGCTTTCGAAACGGGCTTCCATCATACGATTCCCGACCGCAACCGATTCTATCCGGCTCCGTATATTTGGGGCACCGAGTATCACGTTAAGCGCTGGGGCTTTCATGGTGCCAGCCACCGTTTCATCGCAACCCGCACCGCCCAGATTCTGGGCCGCAACGATTTGCGAATCATCTCCTGCCACCTGGGCGGATCCAACTCGCTTTGCGCGATTCGCAACGGCCAAAGCGTCGCCACCTCGATGGGCATGAGCCCGCAGTCCGGCATCGCGCACAACAACCGCGCGGGCGACTTCGATCCGTTCGCGATCCCCGTGATCATGAAGCGCACGGGGCAAACACTGTCGCAAGTTTTGGGTGATTTGGCCGATCGCAGCGGGCTCTTGGGCTTAAGCGGCCTCAGCGGCGACGTTCGCGATTTGGAGGAAGCGGCCGACAAGGGACATGCTCGGGCACGATTGGCCTTGGACGTGTTTACCTCCGATATCCGCCATTCGTTGGGCGCGATGCTGGTGGAACTCGGCGGGGGCGACGCGATCGTGTTTACCGGGGGAATCGGTGAGAACGGCGTGAAGATACGCACCGCCGTGACCAGCGGGCTGGAGGAATTGGGGATCGTGCTCGATCCAGCAGCCAATGCCGCGGCTCAAGGCGAGACCAAGATTAGCTCCCCAAATAGTCGGATTCAGATCTGGGTCGTGCCCACGAATGAAGAGATTATCGTAGCCCGACAAACCAAGCAATTTTTGGAAGGCTGAAACCATGTTCGTCGCCAAAGTGACCGGTTCGCTGGTAGCCACGCAAAAGGTCGGTTCCATGGTCGGACATAAGCTGTTGGTGGTTGAGCCTTTTCGCGTGGATTCGCAAGATCGCAGCCGACTGGTGAGCACCGGCCGCACGTTTGTGGCGGTCGATACGGTCGGTGCCGGCGAGGGCGAATACGTATTGATCACGCAAGGCTCAAGCGCTCGACTCACACCGGAAACGAAAAACCTTCCCATCGATACCGTGATCGTGGGGCTCATTGACACAATCCACGTGGACCACAACTGCGTGTTCCGGCGTGAAAATGCCCAACACTAACTAACCAACTCGGCGACCGCCAGGGATTCGAATAACCATGCAAGCAACTGAAGAACTGATTCGCGACGTTGTCCAACAAGTGCTGACGCGAATGGGAACTGTCCCACTCGCCCCGGTCACGGGCCGTAGCTATGCCGGCCGCTTCGGCGTGTTCACTTGCGTGGACGAGGCCGTGGTGGCAGCCACCGATGCATTCGAGCAACTCAGCGAACGATCGATCGAAGACCGCAAGCGAATGATCGACCATATTCGCCGGATCTCGATCGAGCAGTCGGTCGAGCTGGGCACGATGGAAATGGAAGAGACAAAGATCGGTCGCCTCAAGCACAAAATCGAAAAGCTCAAAACCCTCGGCGAAAAAACGCCGGGCGTGGAATTCATGCGGAGCGAGGTCTTCAGCGGGGACCACGGCCTGGCGGTCATCGAACACGCGCCCTTCGGCGTCATCGGAGTCATTACGCCGGTCACGCACTCCCTGCCAACGATCACCGGGAACGCGGTGAGCATGATTGCCAGCGGCAACACGTTGGTCGTGAATCCTCATCCCGGCGGCAAGCGCGTGGCGGCCGAGGGCGTGCGGCGGTTCAATCAGGCGATCTACCGCGATCTGGGAATTGATAACTTGATCTGCGTCATCGCCGAACCGACCATCGAATCGGCCGATGCGATCTTCAATCATCGCGGCATCAAGCTGATCTGCGTTACCGGCGGTCCGGCGGTTGCCCGCGCGGCAATGAAGTCGAGCAAGCGGGCCATCGTGGCCGGGCCGGGCAATCCGCCCGTCGTGGTCGACGAAACGGCCGATTTGGATCGCGCGGCTCGGGCGATCATCGAAGGGGGCGCGTACGACAACAATCTGCTTTGCATCGCCGAAAAAGAGGTGTTCGTGGTTTCCGAAGTGTTCGACGCCATGCTCGCGGCCATGGATCGGGCGGGAGCAGCGCGGCTCAATTCTCGCGAGATCGACGCCTTGACCAAGGTGGCCATTGCCTCGGTCGGCGAAGGCGACCACAAGCATCTTGTGGCGGCCAAGGATTTCATCGGCCAAGACGCCTCCGTGCTGGCCAAGGCAGCCGGCAAGCACATGCCGGCTCAGACGGAATTGTTGTTCGGGGAGACCGATGAATTCAATCCGTTCGTGCCCGTCGAACAGATGATGCCGTTTTTGCCCTTCGTCCGCTGCCGCAACATCGATGAGGCGATTGCAAAAGCCAAGCATTACGAGCATGGTTTTCGCCATACAAGCATGATTCACTCGAACAACGTGCGAAACATGACCAGGATGGGCCGAGCACTGGATACGACTTTGTTCGTGAAGAACGGCCCTTGTATGGCGGCCCTGGGTTTGGGCGGCGAAGGTTATCTGTCGTATTCGATTGCCACGCCCACGGGCGAGGGCGTCACGACTCCCTTGACCTTTACCCGCGAGCGACGCTGTTCGCTCGTCGACGACCTAAGAATTCTCGGAAAGTAGGTCCATACACGCGAGTTGACAATGCAAGTAGGCGTCGCGGTCGGTACGACGAATTCGACGGTGAAGCATTCATCCTTACTAGGATGGAAGTTGCTCGTCGTGCAGTTTTACGCGGCCGACGGTCGCACGCCCGACGGCGAGCCGGTGATCGCCGTCGACTCGCTCGGCGCCGGGATGGGTCAAAAACTAATCCTGTCGAGCGATGGCAAGGGGACACGGGCTCTGCTGCAAAGCGAGACGACGCCGGTGCGATGGAGCGTCATTGGGATTCAAGATTGACATGACCAAAGGGGGAGCCAAGGCTGCACGGCGTGCCGATGTGGAGCGGATCGTACGCGACGTGCTCGCGAAAATGGTCGACCCTGCGCGGGTAGCCGCAGCCGGCTTCGCCGGTGCGGAACTAGTGGTGACGAACGGGGCGAATCTGCTGGTGATGAATCCGAACGGAAAGAGCTTATTCGAAATAAGACAGCTCGTAAGAGTAATGATGCAAGGCGGCCGGCGGGATATTCCGGCGGCCTTGCGCGAACGCCTGGGATAGCTCAGAACGATTTTCGTTCCCGACAAACATGCGAATTGGCGAAGTCATTGGAACCGTGACCCTGAATCGTGCTCACCAGAGCCTCGACGCGGCGAGCTATCGATTGGCGATACCGCTCACGTTGGACGATTTATTGGGCAAAACGAAACCCGCGGGCGAAGCCTTGGTCGTCTACGACGAGCTGGGCGCCGGAATCGGCAGCCGAATCGCAATCAGCGAAGGTAGCGAAGCGGCTCAACCGTTTCATCCAGAATTGAAGCCCATCGACGCCTATAACGCCGCGATTCTCGACAGCATTCGAATGGAACCGCCCCACGGCGACCGGTCATAACAACGACAACGACAGAATCACAATACTGACAATTCAGTCCGCATTGGAATCCACGACGTGCAAGGAAACGAAAGACACATGAACGTCCATCAACTAAAGCTTGAAATCTGCGATATTGGCCGGCGGATCTACAATAAAGGATTCGCGGCCGGCAACGATGGCAACATCAGCTTTCGCTTGGGCCCCAACGAAGTGCTTTGCACGCCCACCATGGTTTGCAAGGGGTTTATGAAGCCCGAGGACTTGTGCACGTGCGACATGGAGGGCAAACAGCTCAGCGGTCGCCGCAAGCGTACCAGCGAGGTGTTGCTGCATTTGGCGATCATGAAAGAGCGGCCGGACGTCAAAAGTGTGGTCCATTGCCACCCGCCCCATGCGACTGCCTTTGCCGTGGCACGCGAGCCGATCCCGCAATGCGTCCTGCCCGAGGTCGAAGTATTCTTGGGCGACGTGCCGATCACGAAATACGAAACGCCCGGCGGACAAGTATTTGCCGACACTGTACTGCCGTTCGTGAAGAAATGCAACGTCATCATTTTGGCCAATCACGGCACGGTCAGCTTTGGCGAGACCGTGGAAAAGGCCTATTGGTGGACAGAGATTCTCGATGCCTATTGCCGGATACTGATGCTCGCGCGTGACCTGGGCAAAATCCATTACTTCACCGAAGCGAAGGAACGCGAACTGTTGGACCTGAAAACCAAATGGGGTTACAAGGACGCCCGGCTCGCTCCAGGCATGGAGAATTGCGATATCTGCGCCAACGACGTGTTCCGGGACAGTTGGACCGAAAGTGGCATCGAGCGCCGCGCCTTCGAGCCGCCGCCGGTAATGCGGCCGGGAGCCACCACCAAGTCGACCGCAACGACCGCCGCGGCCCACCTCGACCAAGAGGCGCTGATCAAAACAATTACCGATCGCGTGATGGCCGCCCTCCCTAAGTAATAGTCCGACACTCGGCACGGGAAAGAATTCGAATATGAAAGTCAGTATCATCGGCGGCGGCGGGCTGGTTGGCTCATGCACGGCCTTCGCCTTGCAAACCGGCAAAATTGTGCGACAGATCGCGCTGTTGGACGCGAATACCGAACTGGCGGCCGGGCAGGCACTCGACCTGCTCCACGGTTCCAGCTTGATGGCCGACCAGGTCATCACGTCCGGCAGCTATGAACACATTCCCACAAGCGATTTGATCTGCATCACGGCCGGTTTGCGGCGCAAGCCGGACGAAAGCCGGCTGGATTTAATCAATCGAAATGTCGACCTGTTTCTCGGGATTTTGGAAAATATCCAGCGATCGGGATGCAAACGAGATGCCACCGTGCTGGTAGTCTCGAATCCGGTCGATGTTCTGACCTACCTGGCGGCCGAGCGGCTCGACCTTCCGCCGGCCCGCGTCCTCGGATTGGGAACCCAATTGGATACGATTCGCTTCCGCGCGCTCATTGCCGAGCAACTCGCCGCGCCGCCGACTCAAGTCAAAGCGCTGATTTTGGGTGAGCATGGAGACAGCATGGTGCCAATTTGGTCAAGTGCCACGATCGCCGGTTTGCCTCTGGAAAAATTTCCGGGCTGGAACGCCCATTTGGCGGGCGAACTCTACACGCGCACCAAGGGATCGGGCGCCGAAGTGATCAAAAAGAAGGGCGGAGCCGGCTTCGCCGTTGGGCTGGCGATCCAAGAAGTCATCGAGGCCATCGCCCTGGACCGGCACGCCATTTTGCCGGTCTCATCGGTGCAGCGCGGCTGTTATGGCATTCGTGACGTTGCTCTGTCCGTCCCCACGTTGGTCGGTGCCGCCGGCGTGCTGGGAACGGTGGAGGTCGAATTGTGGCCCAAGGAGGTACAAGCCTTGCGCAAAAGCGGCCAGGTATTGCGGCAAACCGTCGACGCCGTGCTCGATCGACTCAAGGGGGCGAAATAACCGCGCTCGTTTGCTCCACAAGGTGCCGTGCCCGCGGTAGGACAATTCAATTATGGAAAAATCTCTCGATCGCAAACTCGCCGCCATTCACGCGGATCCGTCGGGCTCGAAAGAGTTTATTCTGGCCGACGCCAAGGATGCCGACATGGCTTTTGGTATCGGTTCGCCGGGTAAATCGCCGGAAATGCACGCCGGGGAAGTGCGGATGCGAACGCTGGCGGAGTACCGTGAACATATTCGGCAGATTACGCGGCAAGGATTGATCGATATCATGCTCATGTCGGCCAGCAGCAATGACGCGCTGACGATCGGCGAGCGGCTTTTCGAAAACAGTCCGGTCACGCCCGCCGCGCGAGCCAATGATGCCAGCGACGTGTTCGCCGTCCGTCATGGCCGCTACATTTCCGAACCGGCGAAGCCTTTCCGTTCGGCAAGTCTGGACCATATCCAATGCGGCCACGTCGACTGTGAACCGGCGGAACGGGCTCGCGGGGCCAATCTGGGCCTGTACAGCGTTACATTCAACAACCGCTTGGAAGATGATCTCGTTTCACTGGATCAGTATCGCCAATTTCGCGAAGAGGCGGAGCGCAAGGGTTTTCGACACTTTCTGGAAATCTTCGACCCCAATGCCCCGCAGGGATTAACTCCCCAGACGACGCCGCAATTCGTCAACGACTGCATCGCTCGCACCCTGGCCGGCGTCGCGGATTCGGGGCGGCCGATCTTTTTGAAAATCGTCTATCACGGCCCTCGGGCGATGGAAGAGCTCGTCGCGTACGACCCACATCTGATCGTCGGCATTTTGGGCGGCGGCGCCGGCACGACCTACGATGCTTTCAAGCTGATCGCCGAAGCGCAGAAATATGGTGCCCGCGCAGCGCTGTTTGGACGCAAAATCAACAACGCCGAGTGCCAATTGGCCTTCGTGGAATTCCTGCGACGGATCGTCAACCGCGAAGTCGGTCCAGAAGAGGCCGTTCGGGCGTATCATGGGGTTCTCGAGCAATTAAAGATCAAGCCACAGCGTACGCTGGAGGATGACATGCAATTGCAAAGCGGCGTGATGAGCTATGGCGGCTCGTCCACCGTGAGCATTCCAGCCGGCGTCCCACGGGGTCAACCCAAGCCGGCAGTTTCGCGTGCCGGCAGCGGCACCACGCATGATTGCGGCTGTGGTGGGCCCGACCCGAACCAATGTCATTGCCACGACAAGCCAGCGGCTGCAAAACCAGCAGATGACCAACCCGATTTTGCACGCATGTCTGGGGCCGAGAAACTGGCGTACAACAAGGCGAAGCGCGACCGGATCTTCGGATAGGTTCCGGCCGCCGGGTTACGGGAAGCCGTTTGTGCGCGACAGTTCGCGCAGATGGGCTAGGGCATCATCCACGTCGGGGACTCGCACTCCTTTTTGCCGGCCGCGACGATCGCAATCGCACAGCAGCATCAAATCATCGAAATCGTCCGCTGCCTCCAGTCGACGGCGTGCCCGGATTCCGAGAGTGCCGTCCCGCAGGGCGCCTGCTTCCATATGATGGCCGATCAGCCAGGCGGCGCGATCGGTAATGTGACCGTCGAGGGCTTCGAGTGCCGCGGCCACATGGTCGCGCGGATCGATTGCCTTGCCCACGTCATGCAATAATGCGGCCAACTGCAATTCCTCATCATATGGCTGTGCATCGCGCGCCAGGTCGAAGACTTGCAAGCTGTGATAAAGAGCATCTCCCTCGGGATGATATTGAGGGCTTTGCTTCACGGTTTCCAACGGTAGCAGCAACACGCGGTAAATCTGGAAACGGTCGACCTGCTGCTGGGCCTCGATCAGCGCTTCCTCGATTTCCATCTCTGGATACTCGTCGCCCAGCATTTGTTCCAACTCGGCAATACTGGCCCGCTCGATCGCTTTACCGGTGCTGGAGCTCTTGAAAACATAATGGGCCAGGTTGCTGGGATAGACCGTGATTTCGATGGGGAAGCGGTTTTGCACATGAACGTGCGTGAAGACTCGCTCTTCGCCATGCTTGCGAACCCGCTTGTGCTCCACGTCATAGGGGAGCCCCTCGGCTTCAAGCGCGCCGGAGACGCCTTCCACGTTTTCCGCGAAGACGTGCAGATCGATATCCGATCCTTGCCGCACGTGCCCGGTCATCGTGCTGCCGATCAGTCGGGGCCGAAAGGCGCGCAGCAATCTCATGATTCGCAGAGCCTCGATCCGCATTTCACGCAGACCGGCAGTGCGTCGATTCCCTTCGTGCATGCGCGCTAGCACTTGAATCTCGTCGCGGATCTCCCTATTGGTAGGCAGATCGGCTGGTCTCGCCCAGCCCTGGCAAATCCGTCGGGCCGCCTTCATTTTCGCCCGATAGTATTCCGACTCCTGTCGGAAATACATCAACCGGGCCGCTTCGAAGGTAATTTGCCGCCGCAGCTTGTCGTTGCTCATCGCGGTAATGCGCCGAAACCAAGCCCATCACGCGGCGCGGGGCCATTCAACCTAAAGTATATGCAGGAGATCCAAGGACTGACAACCACGGTTGAGCAGTGGAGTGAAAATGGCGGCCGAGTCGAAAATAAAGTTCGACTTTCCCTCGAAGCGTACCTTCCGACCAACACCCGCCAGATGCACAATAAGAGTGGATGGGTCCACGCCGGCGCGGCGGAAGCCCGCGGTGGTTTTGTTCACCGGTTCGCCCCGTCCTTTGCGGTTGGGAATGTCAATTCATGAGCGCGCCCGGCGATCCACTGTCTACCGTGGACGAAATCTTGCGATTCAATCAGCACCGCAAGCGAGAGCTGGTGAAAATCAAGTTCGCCCGCATGGCCGAAAACGTCTTCGCCTTTTTTCGTGGGACCGATCACCTGTTTGCACGCCATTGGCCTGTCCTACACCCAGACGAGGTGGGGCCGCCCAGATTGATCTGTGGCGACCTGCACTTGGAAAACTTTGGCGCTTACCAGACGGATGATCGGGATTTTCGCTACGACGTAAACGATTTCGACGAGGCACTGGTTGCCCCTTGCAGTTTAGATCTGGTGCGCTGCACGACGAGTATTTTACTGGCTGCCGAAGTTTGGAATATCTCGCCCGTACAGGCAAGCGGAATCGCGCTCGATTTCCTTACGTCGTATCGGGCCGCGGTCACCGAAGCGGTGCGAACGAGAGCGATTGGCGAAATTGCACCGGGTCAGGGTGATGGCCCCATATGGGACTTGCTTGACGAAACCGCACTGGGGGTGCAGTCACAACTACTCGATCGCCACACCGAACAGGGCACGCACGGCGCGCGGCGGATTATTCGCAGCGATGAAAAGCACCCAGAAATCAGCGAGAAAAAGGCGCAGCTCGTGCGAGAGGCGGTGGAAGCTTATGGTCAGGCGACCGCGACACCCAAGGCCTATCGCGTGCTCGACGTGACCGGTCGAATCATGGGCATTGGAAGTTGTGGACTGCATCGCTATACCGTGCTGATCGCCGGCGGAGGCACGCCGGATACCAATCGCCTCTTGGATGTCAAAGAGGCCATACCGTCCTCGGTCCTGAGCTGCTCGGTGTGTCCGCAGCCGGACACCGATGGGAACGACGCGGTGCGCATTGTACGAGCGCAACATCAGCTACAATCGAAGCCCACGGCGGGCTTGGCCGCCATCGACATCGATGCTCGTCATTACCGCATGCGGGAAATGGTACCCGATGAAAATCGTTCGAAGCTGGACCGATTGCACAAAAAGCCTGACAAACTGCGGCTTGCGGTGGGCGTCGTAGGGCAGTTGACCGCCTGGTCGCAACTTCGAGGATGTCGTTCGGGCCCGCCAGATGCCGCGCGGCAGTTGGCGGCTTGGGTTGGCAGCCCGGCATTAGATGCCGTGCTACCCAGTGCCGTCCGATACGCCGATATCAGTTGCCGAGATTTTCAGAGTTTCAGTGAAGCCTATGCCGATCATCACTTCGACAAACACCTCCGCGAGTGATTCCGCCGGAAAGCGGCCCACGTGATGGTTCCCGACTCATTTCTAGGATGCTCATCATGCAACAATTCTGGCAAGAGCTGGCGGCCCAGTGGCCTGGAAGTTTCGACCTTTTGAGGGTTACGTTTCGGTTGTTACTTGCGGCTCTCGTGGGGGCCTTGCCGGGCTTTCAACGCGAACACATGGGCGTGGCCGCGGGTCTGCGCACGCACATGCTGGTCTCGTTGGGAGCGGCGATTTTCATGCTCGCGGCTCTCGAATCGGACGCCACGAGCGCCGATACATCTCGCGTGATTCAAGGGCTCGCCACCGGGATCGGCTTTGTCGGCGCGGGCGCTATCTTGAAATCCGCGCAAGACCACGAGATTCGTGGTTTGACGACTGCGTCAAGCATTTGGTTAACCGCCGGTTTAGGAACCGCCGCGGGCATGGGACGAATCTGGCTGCCGTTGTTGGGAAGCGTTCTGGCGCTGTTCGTTCTTTCGTTCCTGCGCAAATTCGAATCGCACGTGGCCGACAAGAAAAAAGTGCCGTAACCCTCTCAGACTCGCAACCATTCTTGACTTGTGCGGTTACGCGCCGCGCTTCGAATCGAGCCGGCCAAGTAACCAGTTGCAAGCGTTCAACCAAAAGCGGTTGTAGTGTTTCCAGTAGACGAAATTGCAGCCCCAGTGCGGCGCAGGATCGGACGTGTAGGCCAGAACGCGGCCGTTGCCGAACCGGCCTGCAGCCAGCATAGGATCGTTTTCGCCCTGCCAGCGCGCCAATACCTGGCAGCCCTCGCGCGGCTGGACGATGTTGTAGCCCAAGATCAATGGCATTTCATTCAGATCGAGGCCCTCGAAAAATGGATGATCGACGACGGCGGCCTGCGCTCGATAGCCTTCGGTGCTTTCGCGCAAATCCTCGACATCGAGGCACCGCACGGGCAAGATTTCTTTCAGGCCCGTGCGTCCCCAACCCCCTTTGCCGCATTCGCCATTGAAACTCAACCAGCCTCCCAAAAACATCATCGGCTTGCCCGAATGCACTGCCTCGACCGTCAATCGCACGCGATCCGGAAAGCTCAATTGCTCTTTACCGAACTTCGCGCGGTCAAAAAACGAGGGGGCCAATTGGAAGTTCTTCGACTCCACGTCCGAAAAAATGATCAGGTCGTACTCGGCCAATACTTGTTCATACTGACCTGGCCCAAGTTTGTAAAATTCCCAACTCGGCACGCTATTGACCTCGTGTTCGCCCGACGATTCCAGGGCCTCTTTGAGCCACGTGCCATAGTTGTAGATTTCGGTCCCCTTCCAGGTGTAGTTGAAAGGGGTTTCGGCGAACAGCGGACCCATCAGGACCGCCCAATCACCTACATAGTAAATCTTGGCCATGGATTTCCTCGATCGCGACCGTGCCGCGGGTCCTCTTCCTTAGAGACTCGGCGCGGCGAGGCTCATTCCCGCAACCCAGAAACTAGCAATCGACGATGAGCCGGTCTAGTGCGAACATCTCGCCGTCTTGCCACCGAGCCTGCCGAGGAGATCTTGGCTAACGGGCTTCGGCGCCGGGATGGTAGCTCGTCTTCGCATGAGCCAAGACGTCACTCCATTCGTACCAGGCTGGCTTGAACTGTTGTTTCGAGTAGAGTTGGGCCTGATCCATGAAGTGCGGCGACTCGGGATGGGAGCTCTCGCCGAACTGCAAGATTGTCGACGCTTGGACCTTGTCGCCAAATTCATACACGCCGATGAACGATCCGCCCACGACTCCATACTGTTTCTTGTGTTGCGCGGTTGGCGGCGCGTAATAGGTGTTGAACGCGACTCCCAGGGGACCCGGAACGCCAGCGCAAGGCAAGCTCGGCAGCGCGTCGGAAAAAGGAATTTTCGTAGCGTCGGCAAAGTTCGCATGGCGCTGCATCCGGCTGATGTCGCCCCAGCGGACGCGCCAGTCGCCATAAAATCCCTTCAGTTTTTCGGCGGCCGTGACCAGCGCCTGAAACTTAAGCGCTGGATTGGCCACAAATTCGGGCTTCAACGTCTCGACCGGATAACCGCGGCCGTACAATTCCTCGTACCAGGCAACGCACAGCGTCGTCGGCGTCGAATCGATGGTCGATCGACAATCCCATCGCAACAGGTGGTCCAGATAAGGCCTGGCTTTGGCGGCCAATGCCGAATCGGTATCCTCCAGCGCCTTGAGCTCCAGCGCCAGACGCCGCAGGTTTACCAATGGCCAGTAGAGCGTGGTGTCGAAAGCCGCTTTTTTCCATTGGTCGTAGGTGATGGCGTGCATGTCCCGCAACAGCAGCCGCGAGACCTTCGCCCGCCGCTTATCATCGAATCGGTCTTCCACCATATACGAGGGAAAATCGCCGATTGAGGGATTGCCCTCGTCGGTCGTAAAAAACGGCGTGGAATTGCAGTTTTGCACATAACCCGAGGCGGGATTCAGCACCTGCGGCAACTCGTCGAACGAGTGCAAGCCCTGCCATTCGGTGCGCGGGTCGGTCCCGTCGACCGGCTTTGTCCAATCGAAACCTGGATTGCGCTTCGGAATGGCTCCGTTGAACACGTAAAAGATGTTCCCCTCGCGATCGGCGTATACGGTATTGAACATTTGCAGATTCAATTCGCTCATGGCCGCTCGCCAGTCGTGAAAATTGTGGGCTTTGGTCATTCTCAACGCCTGACGCAGCCGGCTCCCCTCGGCCAAACGCGAAATTCGAGCCGTCAAATACCGCCCGTCGGTATTCCGGCCGATGATGGGGCCATGGTGCGTCTTGCGCAATGTGAAGTTTTTTTCCTGCATGCCCTCGGGCGTCTTGATTCGAATCGTTTCCCGCCATTCGGTCGCCTGACGATGAGTATCTCCGTAGCGGTAATTCAGCTTGTTCTCGGGATCGTCAAATTGTTCCAGCCACACGTCACCCACGTCCGGCTCATTGACCGTATGCGACCAGCCGAGAAACTCGTTGTGTCCCATGGTCGGCAGCGGGCCGCCAAAAAAACTCGATCCGGAAAAGTTAAGCCCTTCGCCGCTTTTCAAATGCCCTTCGTAAAACTGTCCATATCCAAACCAGGGCTGATGCGGGTTGGCGAATAGCATGGCCTTGCCCGATTTCGTCCGACTGGGTCCGATGGCCCAGGCGTTCGATCCGGTCGCGGCTTCGATCTCTTCCAGTGCTTTGCGCACTCCCGCGCGCGGCGCATGCGTTTTTCCGAACATGAACTCCAAGAGCACGTGTCGCTCATAGGCTAACACGTGCCATGGTTCGAAGTGCGTGATCAGCCGGGCTTTGAACTGCGGATGCTGGGCCAGATAATGATTCAAGCCGGCGACGTATCCCTCGCAGACGGCTCTGAGCGGAGGTTCGATGTTGGGGAAATCCGCCTTGGCCTGCTGTGGAATCTCGAAGGCTCGATTCAGCAAGTCCGAATCGAGTCCCGCTTCGCCGATCAGCTCCGCGTAGCGGCCCAGACTCGCCACATACGTATCCTCGACTTGCCAAAAGTAGTCTTCCGCCTGGGCGTAGCCAAAGCCGAACGACACGCTGGCGTCGGTAGGTCCTTCAATGTGCGGAACTCCCCATTCATCGCGATGGATCGTCACCTGGCCGGCCAATTTTGCCCCCAGATCGTCCGCGTCATTTCCGGCCGCCGGGGAACCGAGCGCCGCCACTAAAGCCAGTACACGAAAGCCCATTTTCGCAAACACGCGCCGCATCGCTGGCACTCCTTCGGACGAGATTCGAAATGGCAGAGAAATGACGCCTTAGCTTGCCACGCCCAATGCGGCATTGCAAGCAATTTTTCGAGAGGAAAAAGGGGACGCAGCTCGGGCGAGAAAAGGGGACGCAGCTCGATTCAAGGGCGTTTACGCGGACGACCTCGGGCGCAGAGCGTCGATTGGAGGCCGAGTCGCTGGGCCGTGGTTTGCTGCCATTCAAGGCTACCGAACGGACTGCTGCGCAGCACGGCCCTTCATACCGATTCCAATTCGGCGGACGTCTGTGCCCGATTGACCTGGTGCACCCAGTTGCGCGGTCGCGGCACGGGCCATCGAGCTAACAGGGCTCGTGCCCCGGCGTCGCCCGACTCACGCCGCCACAAGCTCGACCACCGCCACGCTTCCGCCCGGTCGACGAGGCCCGCGCGCAGTGCGTTCCGTTCGACGTACCGTACTACCGCGTAAAAGTGATCGTCATTCTCGACAGGAAATGCTTTGAAGCGGCCTTGGTAGAGATGTCCGGTTCCAGACGTGTGATAATGGGCATGCCACCGCATCGTGTGCGTGTGGGACAGCCATCGCAGAAATGCGGTCAACTGGCCGTCCTTCATCGGTCAAAGAATCGTCGAATTTGGGACTAGACAATTAGGCCACTCATTTTGCTAGGTTTCTGATTAATCGGCGATGCCCTCGCTGAGCACGGTCACCACGAGTGATTGGGGTATCCGAAGAGCTCGACGCGGACAACGAGTATCCAAAGAGCCCGTAGCTAGTGTGCACGTTGAAGTGCGCGCTGGCTGCGGGCTCTTTTTTTGGGGCACCTGTGAAGAGGACGTTCATGGATCGTTACAAAAAGACCGCTCAAGTCGCCAGCGATTCCGCGCCGAGCGAAGCCTGGCTGTTCGCGCAAGCGATTCTCGGCAAGCCGATTCCACGGATTGTCAGTCCGGAGGCAAAAGCCCGAGCCAAACGCGAGGAATTAGAACGGCTTGCCCAATTCTCGTGCCGGCATGCAGACGAGCTGCGCAAGCTCGAAGCTGCCGAGGCCGAAGCCCGCCACACCCGCGAGACCTTGGAATGGGCAGCGCAAATCTCGACGCGAGCCGAAGAAAAACTCCGCGCATTGCAACGGAAGGAAGCCCGAGAGCGCGAGGCCTGGCGGCGCGCGGAGCAGCTCTACGAGGCTCATTCGGTCATTACCGAATGGAACCCCGACCAACCTCGGCAGCCAAAGAACGCCCGAGGGCGGTCAGTGGGTTGCAAAGGGCAGCGGCGGCGCCGCAGGGGCCGGTCAGGCGCAGCCGCACATCGCCAACGTCAGTGGCGAAGCCCCGAAGCAGTCCGGTTCTACATCGTCGAGTCAACCTCAGGTAACCAAGTCGCACTTGCCAGCCGACCATCGTGGAACATGGATCAGCGGCACGAAGGGCCATGGCGTCTTCCGTTACAATGATTCGCTGGAAAATCAACAGGCGGGCTTGGCGGGCAAGGAAGTGCGTTTTGAGAATCAGCACATTGCTGTCGGCGGTTTTCCGGCAGAATCATACTATGGGGGCAGTGCTTCCGATGCGACAGTCGAAATCAAAAGCGTAACAGGAACGAACGCCGATAGTCTAGCGGCAGATGCAGCTATGAGAGAAAAGCTCGGTGATCGAAACTGGCAGCGTCCTGAAGGTTTTCGTTGGAACCATGCAGGAGAGCCGGGCTCCAAGTCCATGGAATTGGTTCAAAGCCGTGTGTACCGCAGTGTCGCCCACAAAGGTCCCGGTGCGGCGCCACGCGCGCAAACGCGGACCGCCAATGCACGCGGCGCTACCGGACGAGCAATGGGAGCTTTGACAGTTTATCTTGCTGCTCGCGACGTGCTTCAGGCGACCGGTGTGCTACAACCTGACTATGAAGTGGCTGAGCGCGAAACGTACCATTTCCGTGCGGAGGACGGTTCCGTATTCATGGTCCATGCTGGCGGCCTCTTTTCAAGCGCTAAACGCGAGTATGTGGAGGGACCGCGAAAAGGACAAATGGAAAAGATCACTGACGCAGAAGTGGATCAGCATCGCAAGCAGGCGGAAGCGGAATTTGGCAAGTACATTCCCGGTTCGCTATTCAAAGAGCCACGATTCATCCCCGGAAAGCAGCGAAGCTCGCTACCGCTAATCGTCTATAAGTATGGTATAGCGCACGAGGCAGGATGGATCGACGAAAAAGGCGTTCACCATTACAAAAACCCAAGGCCACTCCCGATATGAACACGATCGAATTCGCATACCGCCGGTTCTCCCGGAAGCGGTTTCCATTGCCAAGCGAAGCGCAAGTGCGCGCGTTGGAAGACCGCATCAAAGTAGACTTCGCGGACGACTATCGAAACTTCCTCTTGGAGTTTAACGGCGGGTACTTCATCGAGCCGGAGATCACACCAGTCGGTGAAGGATGTCCACAAGATGCACTTACGTTCTTGAGCGGGCTAGGCGCCTCCCATCAAGAAGCCGAACTTGGAGAACCAGGGACACTGGTGCTATTCGACGACAACGACCCGCCCAAGATTCTGCCGATTGGAGATACTGCGATGGGCGGCTTGATTATCTTGGATACGGCCCCTGGAGAGGGCCGTGGCATGATTTATCTGAAGAAAGCCTTCGGCGACTTCTACTATCTGGCCGAGGGGATTGAAGAATTCTTTTCGCTCTTGCACGAGCCGACGCCCGTTTAACAGTCGCTGGTCAACGAGCACCTGTGCCGGCACAGGTGCTTGGGCTTGGGGATCTGCCATCTTGCCGATGAGGGCCGCGCGCGCTCGACTCTTCCGCCGGCCATCGTTGTTGCTCAAACTTGCCAGCATCCTTAGTGGGCCGACCGGCAAAGGATTCGCGAAGCCTCGTTCTGACGAACGGGGGGACGCGACTCGTTTCCAGAATCGACCTGCGTCCCGTTTTTGGCCTCGATTTGCTGCGTAGGTTGTATCGCGCGGTTACGGCCCAGAGTGCTTGACACAATCCGCTCGGCCGCTTCATGATTGTCCCTGCGAACGAACTGGGCAGAATTGCGCTAAGAACCACGAAAGGCTGTCGAAAGGCTGTCATGAGTCCTCTGGTCGGCGGAATCGAGGCGGGCGGGACCAAGTTTGTTTGCGCCGTGGGCACCGGCCCCAATGACATTCGCGATCAACTCCGCATCGCGACCACCACGCCGCGGGAAACGATCGGCCATGCCATCCGATTTTTCCAATCTCAACGTGAGAAGCTCGGCCCGCTCTCGGCGATCGGCATTGCGTCGTTTGGACCGATCGATCCCGTTCGACGGTCGCCCACGTTCGGCTATATCACTTCGACTCCCAAGCCCGGCTGGGGCAACATCGATTTTGCCGGCTCCGTCGGGCGCGCACTCGATATTCCGGTCGGATTTGACACCGACGTGAACGTCGCCGCGCTGGTCGAGTGGCGTTGGGGCGCGGGGCAAGGTGTCGAGAACTTGATTTACCTGACGATCGGCACCGGCATCGGCGGCGGCGGACTGGTCAACGGCAGACTCATGCACGGCTTGATCCATCCCGAGATGGGACACATTCGCATCCCGCACGATCTTCAGGCCGACCCTTACCCGGGTCATTGTCCCTATCACGGCGATTGTTTGGAGGGATTGGCTTGCGGGCCGGCCATGAACGAGCGCTGGCAGCAAGCCAGCGAAAGCCTGCCGCCCGACCATCCCGCTTGGGCGCTGGAGGCCAATTACCTGGCCCTGGCCCTGGTCAATTTCATTTGCACGCTCTCGCCCGAACGGATTGTGTTGGGCGGCGGCGTGATGTCGCAGACGCAACTCATCGGGCTCGTTCGCGACAAAGTCCAGCAATTGCTCAACGAGTACGTGCAGTCGCCCGCCATATTGAGCCGCGTCGACGAGTATATTGTTTCGCCCGCCTTGGGAGACCGTTCTGGAGTGTTGGGAGCGTTTGCTCTGGCTCAGCAGTTGGTTGCTCGCGGCACTTGCTGAGTCCTGGAGTGCCGATGTCGCAGGCGCGACGAACGTACGCCCCGGAACTCTCGCTTCAAAGGCCTGAATCGCCCGACACTGACATTCCCTGGATCAATAATTGCCGCGGGCAGACCAATCGGGTACGATCATGAGGGCCGGCGGCGAAATAGGCCGTTGGCCGCCCCATGCAGACTGGCCGAAATCCCGCCGATCGTTTGGAAAGTGAGTCCATGCCCTCCCACGAGCACCGCCTCGGTTGCACGCGACAAGATCATCCTGACATTGGCCGCCGTCGCTTGATTCAGGCTGGCGGCATGTCGCTTTTGGGCGTCAGCCTGGCCGATCTGTTGCGCCTCGAATCGCATGCGGCAATCGCTCGGCCGCCCCGCGGAACGGCCAAATCGGTCGTGTTCATCTTTCAGTCGGGCGGTCCCTCGCAGCACGAAACATGGGATCCCAAGCCGCACGCGCCGGCCGAAATTCGCGGCGAATACGGCACCACGGCTACCCGCATCAGCGGCTATCGCATTTGCGAGTACTTGCCGAAGCTGGCGGCTCGCACCGAGCTGTTTTCGATCGTCCGCACGATGCACCATCCCGCGGCGCCGCAATTTCGCAACGAACACAACGCGGCCATGTACATGGTGCAAACGGGCCGCTGCGAGCTTCCGCCCGGCGAAACGACTTCGACCATCCACCTTTCCAAGCCACGCCGCTTGGAATGGCCCTCGATTGGCTCGGCGATTGCCCACGCGCTGCCGGAGGAAGCATCGTTTGGGTTGCCGCCGGTCGTGGAGCTACCGCGCACAAATCTTCAAATTCCCGGCACGGGTCCCGGCATGTTGGGCAGCAAGTTCGCCCGCTGGCGGGTCGACTTGGCGCCGACGTGCCGCACTCCCGATGGCGGCGGCTCGTGCCCTAATTGTTTTGCCCACGATCAGCCGAACGACCCAGCGCGTGCACCGGGCAAACAACCGGGCGCCTGGTG
>JACQFF010000115.1 GCA_016200205.1 Planctomycetia bacterium | reverse complement strand
CAATTCGCGCAAACGACCGCCAAATCACTCAATTTAGGTCTTGCGAGTCTTTGGGCGTGAAATATTTCAGTCGAGTTGCGAGCGATGCGTGATATTCAAGCTCACGTGCCGATCCGTATGCAATGTCAAGAAAACGAATGTATTCCCCCTTTGATTCCCTCGCACATCCCTCAACTATATTGGCGGCAACCGATACCGCGGCGCGCCGCATTTGAGCCGTGAGTCCAAACTGCTCCTCACGAGGAAATCCTACCGTTCGTTGGTAAACAAGCACTGCCAAACCGTCGGCCAGCTCAAAAGCGCGCAGCTTTGTGTGATCTCGCATATCTCAAATGTACACTTCGCACCCCGCGATCTCCAACTCGTGCCGAAATGTTCTTACTTCCTACCTCCCGCCTACAGCCTCCCGCCTACAGCCTTCTGAATTCCCTCGCGGGTCACCGGCTCGATCACTCCCCGCTCGCAGATGATGGCTTTTATCAGCCGGGCCGAAGCCGTGGGTGATTTCGCGCGGGTCGCGCTGTTCGATCGGAATCTGTTCGCCGTTGTTCAGCGATAGATCGAACGTGGTCGACGGGGCCGCCACGTAAAAGGGAATGTCGTGGGCCGCGGCCAACAGCGCCACGCCATAGGTGCCGATCTTGTTCGCAGTGTCACCGTTGGCGGCAATTCGATCGGCGCCGGTCACCACGGTTTGCACGCGTCCCTCGCGCATCACTTGCGCGGCCATCGAATCGCAAATCAAGGTCACGTCGATCCCGCGCTGTTGCAGCTCCCAAGCCGTCAGCCGCGCGCCTTGTAACAGCGGACGGGTTTCGTCGACAAAGACGTGCACGCGCTTGCCCGCTTCGACGGCGGCAAAAACCACGGCCAGGGCCGTGCCATAATCGGCCGTGGCCAGCCCGCCGGCGTTGCAGTGCGTGAGCACGCCCTGGCCGTCGCCCAGCAGGGCGGCTCCATAAAGACCAATCCGCCGGCAGCACGCGCGATCTAGTTCTTCGATTTCCCGCGCTTCGGCCAGCAGGGCCGAAAGGATCTCGTCGGGAGGTTTTTTCCCGCGCAGCCCGAGCGCGCATTTCTTCATCCGCTCCAAAGCCCAAAACAGGTTGACCGCCGTCGGCCGGCTGCTGGCCAGGTAGCCGGCAACCTCCTCCAGCCGGGCGAAAAACGTCGTCGTATCGGCCGCCGCTCCTTGCAAACCCAAGCACACCCCGTACGCCGCCGCGATGCCGATCGCCGGAGCCCCACGCACGCGGAGCGCGCGAATCGCCTTCCAAACCGCCTCGACGTCGCGGCACTCGATTCGGTGCAGCTCGACGGGCAATAGCGTCTGATCGATCAACTCGAGATAGCCGTCGATTCCGCCGATCCAGGCGAGCGTGCCGATCATGGGTCCTCGGGCATCGCTCATATTCAACTCACAAGATCTCAACAGCCGAATCGAACGACAAAGGGGACATTCTACTTTTTTACGAAAAGCAGAATGTCCCCTTTTTCATGCCACAAGGTCCCAACAGACGAATTGTGGACGATTGCTCATCCCTCGAACCGTTTATTATACGGCAGCCCGAAGGTGCGCGCGACTGCCTGATTGGCCACTTCACCGTCCATGATGTTGATCGCGCGGGCCACCGGTTTCAGTTCCCGGGCCGCGCGCTCGATGCCGCGGTTCGCGATTCCCAGGGCCCAGGGGAGCGTCACGTTGCACAGGGCGTAGGTGCTGGTGCGCCCCACCGCGCCGGGCATGTTGGTGACGCAATAATGCAACACCTCATCGACGATAAAGGTGGGCTCGCTGTGCGTGGTGGGCCGGCTCGTTTCGACACAGCCTCCCTGATCGATCGCCACGTCGATGATCACGCTGCCCGGCTTCATCAGCGCCAAGTCGGCGCGCTCGATCAGCCGCGGCGTCTTAGCCCCGGGAATGAGCACGGCGCCGATCACCAGATCGGCGCGCTGGAGCTGCTCGCGAATGATGTGGCGGTCGCTGAATAGGGCGTCGACGTTGGCCGGCATGATGTCGTCGAGATAGCGCAGCCGCTCCATGTTGACGTCGAGCACACATATATCAGCTCCAAAACCGGCCGCCACTTTCGCCGCGTTGGCGCCCACGACCCCGCCGCCGAGGATCGTGATATGCGCCGGAGCCACGCCGGGCACTCCGCCCAGCAGAATGCCGCGTCCCATTTGCGGGCGTTCCAGGTACTTGGCCCCTTCTTGAATGCTCATCCGGCCCGCCACCTCGCTCATCGGCGTAAGCAGCGGAAGCCGCCCCTGGACGTCGCGCAGCGTCTCGTAGGCCGCCGCGGTCACCCTCGAGTTCAAGACCGCTTCGGTCAGCCGCCGATCGGCCGCGAAATGAAAGTAAGTGAAGACGATTTGCTTTGGGCGGAGCAGCGGCCACTCGCTGGGCAACGGCTCTTTGACTTTCAAGACCATATCGGCGCGGCCGAAAATTTCGGTGGCCGTGGCAACCAGTTCGGCGCCACTCTTTTCATAGACCTGGTCGTTCAGGCCGGATCCTAGCCCGGCTCCTTCCTCGACGAGCACCTGATGGCCCGCGCGGACCATTTCCTCCACGCCGACCGGCAGGATCCCGACGCGGTATTCGTCGCGCTTGATTTCTTTGGGAACACCTACAATCACGGAAGTGAACCTCGCTGAATTTGGAGAGCGTTAATTGTTGGAGCGGCAAATGTCTCCCGGCAGCGCCGCATTATAGGGCCCCGCGACCAGCGGCGCCAGCGGCCGCGTGCTAGCGGCAGCAAGTGCCGCAGCGGTTTTCGCGGGCGAATTGGGCGATTCGCGGCGAGTGTTTCGCTCTTGGAAAGTGTAGTGAAAAAAGACGTTCTGCCGGTCGATGGTTTTAAAACGGGCCCGCTGGTTTGGCAGGCTGTCGGATTCGAACAAGAGGATATCCACTGTGTTTCCGCTCGCCATCCTGACGCTCGCGCTCGTAACCGGAGACTGTTCGGCTTGCGCCGCGGGGCGATACCGGCCGATTAGTTACGCCCTGCCGCACGCAATTGTCGGATGCGCGGGCCAGTACTGTCTTTCCTGCAATCGGCCGTTGCTGCCCGGCGTTCCGTCTTTTGATTATCGAACCGATTTCAATTATCCGTGGAGCCAAAAACCATGTGCTCGGGTGGCTCCCTCGCTGTTTCCACCTGCGCCCTTTCCAGAGATGATGCCGAACGGGCGATCACCCGATGACCTTCCGGCCCCCGAGGCCGTCCAGGCGTCAAGCAAACGCGGGCCAAAAGACATCATTGTCACGGCCCGCCGCGGCAAAGTGCGGATCATCGAGGGGCCCGAGCGAGCCCTGCCCGCGCGGTAACGCGTACTCGAGCGCGGCCCGGCTATGTCGCGCTCGGCGTTTTTGGCGCGCGCATCAATATTTCAAGATGCACCACAAGGCGCGGAGGCCGTCGCGCCAGCCGATTTTTTTGCCTTGCGCATAGGTTCGACCTGAATAGCTGATCGGGCGCTCGTAGATCCGAATGCCGGGAATTCGCGCGACTTTGGCCGTCAGTTCCGGCTCGATGCCGAAGCGCCGCTCTTCGAGCGTCGGTCCGACCCGCTCGATCACTTCGCGGCGAAAAACCTTGTAGCACGTCTCGATGTCCGACAAGTTGAGATTCGTCAAAAGGTTCGAGAGCAGCGTCAGCAGTTTGTTGCCGGCCGAGTGCCAAAAGTAAAGTACCCGGTGGCTGTCGCCGATGAACCGGCTGCCGAACACCACGTCGGCCTGGTTTTCGATAATCGGCTGAATCAATTTCGAATACTCTCCGGGATCGTATTCCAAATCGGCGTCTTGGATCATCACAACGTCGCCGCGCGCGCGCGCAAATCCGGTTTTGAGCGCTGCGCCTTTGCCTTGGTTCGTCTCGTGCATCAACAGCACCAGATCGGGCTGTCCGCGGTATTTTTCCAGCACGGCGCGCGTGCCATCAGTGCTGCCATCATCGACCAGGATGAGTTCCGAGCGGATGCCGCAGGCGCGCACGCGGCGAATCACTTCCTCGATCGTGTCGACTTCGTTGAATACGGGAATCACGACCGAGAGCAAGAAACCGGCGGGCAGCCGATAAATGCCCAGCCGGCGGCAAACGGTCGGCCCCAACAGCTTTTCCAAGAACTCGACCGGATCGCCGATTTCCGCGGGCTGTTCGGCATGGAGTTCCTGTTGCCATTCGAGCAACCGATTTCGCAGTTGGGCGAACTGGAGCGGGTTAGAGTCGTCGGCGTTCAAAGTGCAATTTCCAAAACAGCCTGTCCCAGAACTATCCATCCTATTCAACAGTTCGCGCGCTTCAAGTCAGCCGGTAAATCGTCATCCTGAAAAAACCTGAGCCATAGCGGGATCTCACGCGCCGTGGGAAAAAAACACTGTCCAACGCGGTAGATTGCCGAGAATTCCAGCCAATTGGACCCGTGCGGGCATCGATCGTAGTGGCTTAGGCGGTCCGGCAAGGAACACTTTGGAAGGAAATTGCAAGAGCATTTCCGTCCCTAAAAAAATCGTGAAAGAATGTTGCTTGACATTTTCTGCGGTGATCCCAAAATGTGCTCTGGTTAATTGTGACAACTTTGCGAATCGACTGACGCCGAATTCTCGGTGTTATGGCTGACCAGGTACCCCGGTGCGACGGTCGGCAGTATATTGGCGCGCCGCGTCGCTCAAGGGTTTCAAGTGTGGTGGTGTGCGCGCAGCGATTCGACATCGTTGTCCCTTCGCCCGTTTTGAGGCGAATATTTGCTTGGTTAACAATGCAGCTTGGGGGGCGGCGACTGCACGGATCGAAAGTCGACGGCCCTGGTCGTGGCATGGGAGGCCCCCCCTAACTTTTTGCTCGCTGTCAATAGGCACGTTTTTGCTCAGAACCCCCTCGCAATTCACCGTTTTAGGTTGGGCGACCGATTGGCCACGTTAAAATAAAGGCGTCGGCGCGGCGAGCGATTATCGGGCGCGCTCAATGTGCCCGCGAAATCGTTGCCATCAACCGAGTTCCGCCACGCCCGGGCCTGACCCTGTAAAAACTTTCGACCATGCCGCGCTCGCTCGTTGCGCTGGGTTCCAATTTGGGTGACCGCGGGCAAACTCTGGCGCGCGCCGTCGAGTTGCTGCGGGCCAATCCGCAGGTTTCGTCCCTCGCGTGCAGTCGCTTTCGCGAAACCGCGCCGGTCGGCGGCGCGCCGGGGCAGGGGCCTTTTCTGAATGCAGCCGTGTGCCTCGAGACGACCCTTGCGCCGGCGGCATTGCACGCTGACCTGCGGCACATCGAAGACAGCCTGGGCCGCCAACGGAATGAGCGTTGGGCTCCGCGAGTGATCGACCTCGACTTGTTGCTCTACGGCGACCTGATCCT
Organism: Planctomycetia bacterium; assembly: GCA_016200205.1. Taxonomy (GTDB): domain Bacteria; phylum Planctomycetota; class Planctomycetia; order Pirellulales; family PALSA-1355; genus PALSA-1355. Next base: position 6,424 of record JACQFF010000115.1, on the reverse strand, counting down.
CGACACGCAGGCCCTGCAGGTACCTCACCCGCGGATGGCGTTCCGCCGGTTCGTGTTGGAGCCTGCCGTCGAAGTCGCGTCCGATATGGTCCACCCGGCGATAGGCTGGACTTTGGCGAGATTGCTCGAACACCTCAACGCGGCGGCACCGTATTTGGCCCTTTTGGGTCTGCCAGGCCGCGGAAAAACGGTTTTGGCCACATCGCTCGCACAAGTTTTTCAGGGGTGCTTCGTGGCGGATACTCTAAGCCGTGCCGACAATCCTTACCCCTCCGACCCGCCTAGCCGCGTTTACGAGCGACAGATACAATTCCTCAATCGTCGGACAGACTTGCTCGATCGCGGGCAATGGCTACAGGACGACCTGCTAGCGATCAGCGATTTTTATTGGGATCAGTGCCTGGCCTATGCTCGGCTCGAACTGGATACACGCGACTTCGAGATTTTTTGCCAGGCCGCCGAGCGAGCGCGGCCGCGGGTGATATCGCCGAAATTGTTAGTCGTGCTCGATATTCCGCCAGACGGATCGGCGTCCGTGCGACGGCCGCAAGGATCGGATCGGCTCCGGAACGAATTGTTGTGCCTGGCGGGACACCCCCACAGGGGGCCAGTGCTGTATGTAAACTCCTCGCGTCTCCGATCCCCATTCGACGAAGTTTCGGCGGCGATCGAAGCCATGAAATAGCGCCGCCAACACTTCAACACAGTTAGTCAAAACGCCTCTCGCCACGGGCGGCAATTCACCTATGAGCGCCCCACGAGCCAGTTCACCGCCAAGAGCGATCGAGTCGCCCGCCGAGCTGCGCCAGCGAATCGCCCAAGCCCGGCGAGACGGAAAAGTGATCGGGCTGGTGCCCACGATGGGGGCATTGCATGAGGGCCATTTGAGCCTGGTCGGCGCGGCGCGCCGTGAATGCGGATTCGTGGTGGCGACCATTTTTGTCAACCCCATGCAATTTGGCCCCGACGAGGATTTTACCCGCTATCCGCGCACGCTCGACGCCGATTTGCGACTGCTCGCCGGGCGTGGAGCCGACGTCGTGTTTGCTCCGGCGACCGAGTCGATGTTTCGCCCGGGGCACGCCACCTATGTCGACGTGGGTGGCGTGGCGAATTGCTGGGAAGGCCAATATCGGCCAGGCCATTTCCGTGGCGTGGCAACGATCGTGCTCAAACTGTTCAATTTCGTGCAGCCCGACCGCGCTTATTTCGGTCGCAAAGACTACCAGCAGTCGCTCGTCGTGCGGCGGATGGTCGAGGATCTCGATCTGCCGATTCATGTCGAAGTCTGCCCGACAGTGCGGGAAGCGGATGGGCTGGCCCTGAGTTCGCGTAATCGGTATCTCTCGGCCGATGAGCGGCGGCGGGCCCTTGCGATTTCGAAGAGTCTGCGGTTGGCGAAGCAATTGGTCGAGCGAGGCACGAGGGATGCGGCGACGATCATCACGCGAATGCAAGGCATGCTGGCCGCGGCGGACTTGAACATTGATTATATCGCGCTTGTGGAGCCCGAATCGCTCGACAGCGTAGCGGTGCTCGATCGGCCTACGGTGGCCGCGATTGCGGCGCGCGTGGGCAAGACTCGGCTGATCGATAACGAACTGATTGGGTAGACGTCTTCCGGACTAAGACCATCGACCGGGCGAGCACAGAATGCGCCAAACTCTTTTTCTGATCCCGCGCGAAATTGCCGGCATCGACGTGTTCGGCTTTGGCTGGCTATTGACCCTGTGGGCTGTTGGTTCCGTCGTGCTGTTGACGTGGTCGCTCTGGCGGCACGGCGGGAAGGAAACGCTCGGCTATCTGCCGGTTTTGGCCGTTTTCGGGTTGGTGATTGCTTTTGTCGCGCCCGTTCTGCTGGAACCCGAGGGCCTGCCGATTCGCAGCTACGGCGTGATGTTCTTGGCTGCATTCGTCTCGTCGGTGGTGTTGGCGGCCTACCGCGCGCGACAAGTCGGCCTCGATCCGGAAATCATCCTCTCGCTGGGCCTTTGGTTTCTGGTATCCGGGATCTTTGGCGCACGGCTCTTCTACGTCATCGAGTATTGGGACAAATTTCAAAGACCGACCTGGTGGGCAATGCTGGGTCCGATGATCAACATCACGCAAGGAGGCCTGGTCGTTTATGGCTCGTTGCTGGCCGGCGGCGCGGCGCTGGTGGTGTTTGTCTACAAAAACCGCTTGCCAGGATTGGCTTTTACGGATTTGATCGCGCCGGGCGTGGTGATCGGCGTCGCGTTGGGGCGCATCGGTTGTTTTCTGAATGGCTGTTGCTATGGCGGAATTACCGATCTACCCTGGGCCGTAACGTTTCCCCCAGGCAGCCCCGCGTATCTCGACCAGGTGCAGCACGGTGAATTGTTTCTCCAAGGAATGATTTTCGCAGGTTCCGGGCCCGACCCGGCTATCGTCGGCGAAGTCGAACCCAACTCCGCCGCGGCCCGGCAGGGGCTCAAGCCGGGAGATCAGGTGACCGAGATCAATGGCCGGACCGTTCGCTCGGTGGACGCCGCACAAGTGGAGCTGCTGAGGATTTTCGGCGCCGGCGCGCCGGTTTCCGTCAAGGTGGCAGGAGCAGAGCAAGCCAAGAATTGGACCGTGACGGCCAAGCCACCGCGGAGCCGACCCGTCCATCCGGCGCAGCTTTATAGCCTGTTCGACGCGCTGTTGTTGTGTGTTTTCCTGTTGCTTTATGAGCCTTACAAACGGCGCGACGGTGAATTGACCGCCCTGGTGCTTACGATTCACCCGATTTCGCGATTCCTGCTCGAGATTATCCGCGTCGACGAGAGCCCCGTGTTCAATACTGGCATGAGCATTTCGCAAAACATCAGCCTGCTAATCTTTGCCGGCGGGATCGGGCTGTGGTTGTATTTGTGGAGTCGACCGCGCGGCTGCACTTGGCCCGGGCTTGCAGTCGCCGCACCGCGACAGAATTTGCCGGAAATAGCGGCCAGGCACGGCGCCAGGCCGATTTGACAAGCCTGCTGCTGGGGGCCAACAATGCCCTGTGGAACCGGGACCGCCACGGCCAGCCGGCTGGCTTGACGGGTCCTGTTTGCTCGAACGCAGCGGAACTTTGGATCGTTTTCTGGCGTCCAAGTGTTTGGAGCGGCCGTGAAAGACGACGCCCAGCTTATCGACGAAGCTTTGAACGGCGACTCCTCTGCGTTCGGGCAGTTGGTCACCAAGTATCAAGATCGTCTGTACAACACGCTGGCGCACCTCGTCGGCTCGACCGATCTGGCCTACGACGCGGTGCAGGATGCCTTCGTGCAGGCGCTGGTAAAATTGGAGACATTCGAGCGGTCGAGTTCCTTTTATACCTGGCTCTACCGCATTGCCTTCAACCAGGCCATCAGCCGGCGGAGACGTGAAAAGCCGCTCGTGTCGGTCGAACAAGTTCAAGAGGCCTCGGGACACGAGCCGGTCGACCGCTGCGGTCCTCCGGAAAGCAAATTGGAACAGCAGGAACGAGCCGCCCAGGTGCGGGCGGCGCTGGCGAAAGTCAGCGACGAACACCGGGCCATTTTGATTTTGCGGGAAGTCGACGATTGCCCCTACGAACAGATCGCCGAAATCTTGGACCTGCCGATCGGCACGATTCGCAGCCGTCTGCATCGGGCCCGCTTGCAGTTGCGCGATCAGCTCAAAGGCGTTTTTCAAGAGGACGTGACCTGACTGACGCGGCCAGGTGAAGGCCGCGGACAAACATGGCTGCCGAAATTCGTGAAGAACTGCTGAGCGCTTACCTCGACGGAGAACTCTCCGCCGAGGATCGCGCGCGCGTCGAAAAGTTCCTGGCCTCCAGCGCCGAGTGGCGGCAATTGCTCGATGAGCTGCGCTCGGTGCGCAGCAGCATGCAGTCGTTGGCACGCCATAAGCTGCCCGAGGACCTGTGCCCGGCCGTATTGCGGCGCGCGGAACGCGCCGGGATCGGTGGCCCCCAGCAGCCCGCCGCGGCTGGGAAGATTACGCCCGGCACTGTGGTGCGGAGTTGGTGGTCGCGGGGCGGCCGCCGGCGTATGCTCTGGCCGGTGGCGGCCATCGCGGCGGCCCTGCTGATCGCGTTTCTTGATACCGACCGCAAACCGGCCGAAAAGCAGGTCGCCCAAACTCGCGCCCCGAAAGGCGAAACGTTCATCGGCGCTCGACAACTGGCCGAGGAGCAGGGCGAAAATAAGTCGCAAAACCTATCCCGTCACCCGGGCGACGAAATTGAGAGCGAAACCATGCGAGAGAACTCGGCCTTCGCGAAATCCGCCGAAAACCAGAATGTCCCCCTTTTGGAGCCCAAAATGGCCCCCGCGGCGCCATCCTCAGCAGCCGCACCGTCTTCACGGGCGGCCGAGAATGCCGGGAGGTCAGCGGGCTTGTTGCGAAAGGAAACTGCGACCTCACCTGATGACACTCTGACTATTGTTTGCGACGTGACCTCCGCGTTTGTCCGCGATCGAGGATTTGAGAAACTGCTCGACGAACAGCAGATCGCTTACCGGCAAAGCGATCAGCTTCACTTTCCGGAGGCTGATCTGAACGACCGGTACGGCAAAGCGGGCAAGGAGCCTGTTCTTCGGCCCTACCTGGTCGAGGCGACGCCCGCACAAGTCGACCGGATCATGGCGCTTTTGCGCAACGACGCCCTGGGGGTGTCGAAAGTCGTCAAGCATCATGAATACGCCAAGTCCCGCGCGCGAGACGAAAGACTCGCCCAGGCAGCGAATAAGCCGACGCAACTTGACGCCAATGTTCCCGCGCGCGTTAAATTCGTGTTGCGCATTGTGGAGCCGCCGCCGTCAAGCGACAAAGAGCCGTAAGCCACGCTTGCCACGGCCGGCATGCGACCGCTTGAATCTGTTGGAGCATTGGCTTTTGGCGCGTCGTTGCGGTAGACTTTGCCTCGACCACTGTTTCGATTGCTGACCAGAAGAGAATCAAAAACAACAAGGAATTCTTGCCATGTCGGTTACCATCCGCGTGCGTCCCAACGGCCCGTTGCTGATTGAAGGAGCGGTTACGATTGTCGACCAGCACGGCAATCCGTTCCCGATCAATCCCGACAAGCCCAGCGTGGCGCTATGCCGCTGTGGGCAGTCGAGCAAGCGGCCGTTCTGCGATGGCTCGCACAACCGCTGCGGGTTTCAATCGGTCGAGATTGCCCCCGCGCCGGGCGCTTGAACGCCGCGGCGCTATGCATCGACAAGTTTTCACCAGTCGATTTGCCCGTTACGAGTCATTGGCGGAGTTGACGAAACTGCGGCGGGCGTAACGGTTATGACGCGGCCCGAACGCGCATTTTTGCGGTCTAGAATCGACGTGGCCAACGAACCTGACCTTCTCGCTTCGACGACTCCCTCTTAGGAATGACCTCGACGCATGGATTTTGCGCTGATCGATCAGACATCGGAACGATTCTTGGGCCAATGGAAACGCCTGGTTAGCACCACCAACTGGGAAAAGGGCCAGATTATTCACGCCTGGCGCGACGCGCTCCGCGACAGCGGCACGCCCAGCGGCGAATATTCCGACGAATCGTGGAGCCGGCGGGTGGGAAACGTCACGCCGCAACACGTCGGCCGGTTGCGACGAGTCTACGAGCGGTTCGGCGCGGTGCGCGACGAACACCCCGGCTTGTTTTGGAGCCATTTTCAGGCGGCCCTCGACTGGGACGACGCCGAAATGTACCTCGAGGGAGCCGTGCAGAGCTGTTGGTCGATTTCCGAAATGCGCCACCAGCGCTGGGAGGCTCGAGGCGGCCTGGAAGGCGAGCCACCCGCCGATGACGAGGCGAGCCTCGCGCCCCCCTGGGACGAAGACGCCGATCGGGACGAGGCCTCGGGCGAAGTGGTTTCCGGCACCCTGGGCGCGGTTCGCTCGCCCGAGCTGAGTCCCTCCGACGAAAAGGAGAACGAATACGACCGCTCGGAATTCGACGACGCGGACGGGAATGGCGAAAGCGAATACGACTCTAAGGCCGCGTCCGCTGGGGCCGAAATAGTGCGACCGTTTGCCAGTTTGCCGCCGTTGCCAGCCGACGTCAACGACGCTTTCGAAGCCTACAAGCTCTGCATCTTGCGCCACAAGCTGGCCGGCTGGCAGGACATCTCCCGCGCCGATTTGGTAGCCAGCCTCGACGCGCTGAAGCAACTGGCGCTCGCGCCCGCCGGGAATTAGCAGCAGCCAAGGGGCATGGCACTCGGGTGCGGCGCGCACGCCGCTTCTGACAACGGGTGCTCCAGCGTGTCGGACCCCACCGGCCGCATGCTTGTCAAGTGGCCATTTCGACATAGCGCACTCGTAAAGTCGAACTGTTATAGTCGGCTCGCTTTCAACAAATGCGAAACCAGGTTGACCTAACAGGAGATTTATCGAGATGGACTTCAAGCCCCCGCAAAATGCCCGCGACGTGGCGCTCGAAGTGGGC
>JACQFF010000125.1 GCA_016200205.1 Planctomycetia bacterium | reverse complement strand
TTCTACAAGGGTTCGACGCGATACGATACGACGGGCAATGTTCAAACGCCGCTGGCATTCAGCGACGACAACGCCATCGCCACCGACAAGACGGCCTATCTCCCGACGGGCACGGCGTCGACGTGGTCCAACGCCACGATGTACGATAAAGGGATCAACGGTATCATGGTCGACTTGAAGGGCGGCGGCTCGCACGGGTCGATCACGCTGGCCAACATCTTGAACGATTTCACGTTCAAGGTGGGCAACAACAACTCGCCCAGCCTGTGGGCTAACGCTCCCTTGCCCAGCGCCGTGACGGTGCGGCTGGGCATGACCGGTGCGGCCAATGGCGCCGGTACGGTGAGTGGTTCGGATCGCATCGAGTTGATCTGGGCCGACTTGGCCATTTCGGAGAAGTGGATCGAAGTGACCGTCAAGGCCACGGCCAACACCGGCCTGGCCGCGGACGACCATTTCTTCTTCGGCAACGAGATTGGGGATACGACCGCCAGCAACACGGCGACCGTGGCCAAGGTCACCTCGTTGGATGTAACGGGTGCCCAAACGCACGGGGCGAGCTTGAAAACGAACATCCCGCTTACCAACCTCTATGACTTCAACCGGGATGGTCTGGTCAACTCGTTCGACGTGACGGATGCCCAAACGCACGGGACGACCATCAAGACCGGGTTGCAGTTCATTTCCATCGGTGCCGGCGGGCCGTTTGCGCCGGCGTCGGCAGGTGGCGGCGACGCTGGGGTGGCCTCGGCCTTGGCCAGCACGTCGACGAGCACGTCGACGAGTACGGCCATTCCGGCTTGGATCGTCAATCGGCTCTCGCACCTCGACCTGAACCAGGGTCCGATCGCCAAGTACCTGGAGCACTTGGCGCAGGAGAACACGCCGAAAGCCAGCGCCATCCTCGTCAAGGCCGATCAGGTGGCCGACGCGCTGGGGCTCGATGACGAATTGCTCGATTCGCTGCTGGTCAGTTTGGGCTTGGAGTAGATTAGATTCTCGGCAATTGTCGGGACAAGTTAGTTTTGCAAGCACGCACACTGCGCGGCCCCTTGCCGCGGTGTGCGTGCTTCTGTATCGGAAGCTCGTCAACTGCGTCTGTCCAGCCGCCCATCGCGGGCGCTACGCCGTCTGGCCAGGGCAAGCCCAAGACTCGACGGTCGACCTTGCCTGACGACCGCGAGGCTTCCGGAGAATTCACTCTTGAAGCTTTTCTTTTTTCTTGCTCGCCGAGTACGACTCTCGTCGACCGTTTCGGTTTTCCGAGAGCCGCCGCGCGGGCATTCATCTTCCACCCGGCCACCGGCATTTGATAGCATTGGCCACGGGCAAGCCGGGCTCCAAGGGTCGGAACGTCTCGCTATCCTTCGAAACTCGTCAATCGTCAATGGGATACCAGCGCGCGATGGAAAGGCTCATCAGCTTCGCCGGGCTGTTTGTGATGATGGGGCTGGCCTGGCTGATGAGCCCGCACAAGCGTTGCATCCCTTGGCGGACCGTCGGTGGCGGCCTCGTGTTGCAATTTGCATTCGCCTTTCTGACGCTCCGCACCGAGGTGGGGAAGGCGGTGTTTGTCAAAATCGGCGACCTCTTTACCGGACTGCTTGAATTCGTCGACGCTGGAGCCCTTTTTGTGTTCGGCACCGTGGGCCCCGATGGAGGCGAGCGCGGCACGCGATTGCTCACGACTTTCGCCTTTGGGGTCCTGCCCAGCATCATCTTCTTCTCATCGCTGATGTCGATTCTTTACCATTTCCACGTCATGCAGCGCGTCGTCCACCTGGCGGCGATCATCATGCAGAAAGTCTTGAACATTTCCGGCGCGGAAAGCGTTTCGGTGGCGGCCAACATTTTCTTGGGCCAGGTCGAGGCCCCGCTCGTAGTGCGACCCTATCTGAACACGATGACGCAATCGGAATTGATGGCGATCATGATCGCGGGCTTTGCCACGGTGGCCGGCGGCGTGATGGCGGCCTACGTCAAAATGGGCATTGACGCCGGACATCTGGTCACCGCTTCGGTCATCGCGGCCCCGGCCTCGATCGTGATCGCGAAGCTCATGCAGCCCGAAGTGGAAGAGCCCCTGACGCGCGGCCGGATGGTGGTGGAGGTCGAGCACACGACGGTCAACGCCCTGGAAGACGCCGCCGCCGGCGCATTGGACGGACTCAAACTGGCGATTCAAGTGGCCGGCATCGTCATCGCCTTTTTAGCCCTGATCGCAATGTTCAAATTCGCGCTTGAATGGCTGCTGGCGCTGACCGGATACAAGTTGACCCTGGAAGACCTGCTGGGCTACGTGTTCGCGCCTTCGGCGTGGTGCATGGGCATTGATGCGGCCGACTGCCGCAAGGCCGGCGAGTTGATCGGAACGCGGATGATCAGCAACGAGTTCATCGCCTACCTACGACTCAGCGAGTGGATGAAAGACGGCTCGCAGATCAGCCCGCGCACTGGGGTCCTGCTCACGTATGCGCTGTGCGGATTCGCCAATTTCGGCTCGATCGGCGTGCAACTGGGCGGCATCGGCGCGGTTGCGCCGAGCCGTCAAACCGATTTGGCCCGGCTCGGCCTGCGCGCCATGTTAGGCGGCACCTTGGCCTGCTTCATGACGGCGTGTGTTGCCGGCGTGCTGATTTGAATACGAGGCTGTAGCTGGGAAGCAGGCCGAGCCTCTTTTGGTCTCCGGTTTCGGATTCTAACCTTCAGCCTGCGGTCTCCAGCCTCCGGCCTCTTGAGCCAGAATTCCCGAAACGATCGCCCGCAGCTTGGGTTCGGCCGCCGCGGCCATGGCGATCACTTGTTGGCCGGTTACCGGTTGCAATTGGTCGGGAAAACAGAGATTGGTCACGACGGACAGCGCCAGCACGCGCAACCCGGACTGTGCCGCGACAATTACTTCCGGCACGGTCGACATTCCCACCGCGTCGCCGCCAATGCGCCGAAAAAATCGATACTCGGCCCGCGTTTCATAATTCGGCCCCGTCACGCCGATGTACACCCCTCGATGCGCCGTGAAATTGCACCGCCGCGCAATCGCCAGCGCGCGTTCGATCAGGTCGGGGTCATAGACGCGGCTCATGTCGAAGCAGCGCGGGCCGGAATTCACGTCGTGCGGTCCGGCCAGCGGGTTGTCGCGCGTGCAGTTGATATGGTCCTCGATCACCATGATGTCGCCGGAGCGAAAGTGCGGATTCATTCCGCCGCAGGCGTTGGAAATGATCACTAACTCGACGCCCAGCGCGCTCATCACGCGCACCGGAAAGGTTACTTGCACGAGCGAGTAGCCCTCGTAGGCGTGAAAGCGGCCCTCCATCGCCACGACGTTGGTCCCGCACAGCTTGCCGCACACGAGTTGTCCCCGGTGGCCGAGTGCCGTGGCGCGGGGAAAATGCGGGATCGTGTCGTAGCTTAAACGGGCTTGGACTTCGATCTCGGTGGTCAACTCACCCAAGCCGCTGCCCAAAATCATGCCCACGCGCGGCCGAGCAGGCCAGGCGCTTTGAATCGCGCCCACGGCCGCCGCGACTTGTTGCGTAAGAGCCATCGTCATCGGCTTAGAGCCCATCCGAAAAGGTCCCCGTCACCCTACCCTCTGCCACAAGGCAAGAGGGATTTAGGATGGGCTCTCAGCGGCCCAGTTCGTGGGCCAGGATGCCCAATATGATCTTCCGCAGGTTGGGCTCGGCGCGATGGGCGGTGGCGATGATTTCGGCCACGTCCGCCGGCTTAAGCGCGTCGGGCAAACACATATCGGTCACGACCGAGCAGCCCAAGACTCGCAGGCCACAGTGGACCGCCACGATCACCTCGGGCACGGCCGACATTCCCACGGCGTCGGCTCCGATCATTCGCAAAAAGCGATATTCGGCCCGGGTTTCCAAGTTGGGGCCCGACACGGCGACGAACACTCCTTGATGCGCGACGAAATTCTCCCGCCTCGCGATTTCCAAAGCTCGCTCGATTAGCAGCGGGTCGTACGGCCGCGACATATCCGGAAACCGCGGCCCGAGCTGGTCATCGTTAACGCCGATCAGCGGATTATCGCCCATCAGGTTGATATGATCGTCGATCAGCATGATATCACCGGCCGCGAAATGAGGATTCATGGCTCCGCAGGCGCTGGTGACGATCAAGAGTTCAGCCCCCAGCGCCTTCATCACCCGCACCGGCAGCGTGATCTGCTGCAGGCTGTAACCCTCGTAGGCATGAAAGCGGCCTTCCATCGCCATCACCGGCACCCCGGCCAACAAACCGCAGACGAGCCGGCCGCGGTGCCCGGTGGCCGTCGAGCGCAGAAAGTGCGGGATCGCGTCGTACTCGATCGAGGCTTCGCACTGGATCTGTTGTGCCAGCGGACCGATGCCCGTGCCCAGAATAATGCCGACCTGGGGCGCCCGTGTCCAATGTTGGCGGACGGTGGCCGCGGCTTGTTTGATCTGTGCGGCCAAATGAAGCATGGCGGGCTCCTGACGAAAGCGTGCAAACTATCCAATCGGTGGCGACGCAGTTTACCGGCGCTAGCTGACGCTGCCAAGAGACGGCGCGGACTCTCTTCGCCTGGCGCACGCCAACCTTGCATTCTACGGCTAGCGGCCTAGACTACCATAAATCAGTACTTTCCATCGAACCATTTATCCGCAGCAGCTCTCCTCACTGGTGCTGCCGAAATCTTGGCGCCGTCCAATAGCGTGGTCACGCCAATAACTCCCCGAGGCACGCCGGGATTCAGTACGACGAAATCCATCATGAGCTCCTCAAAGACCGTGCAAAAACATCGAGAATATTTATTCCCCGCCGTGGCGATGTATTACCAGGAGCCGCTGGCTCTGATCCGCGGCGAGGGGATGTATGTGTGGGATGACGAGGGCAAGCGTTACTTGGATGCGTTCGGCGGCGTGTTGACGATCAGCGTTGGGCACGCCAACCCCAAAGTCGTCGCGGCCATCGTCGAGCAAGTCAAAACCCTCTCGCATGTTTCGACGCTCTACGCGAACAAGCCCCAGTCTCTCCTGGCCGAGCGCCTGGCCCAAATCGCGCCCGGCAAGTTGAAGAAAAGTTTTTTCACCAGCAGCGGTACCGAGGCCAACGAAACGGCGATGGCCGCGGCCAAGCATGCCACGGGGCGCGATGAGCTTGTGACCTTGCGCCATAGCTATTCCGGGCGCGCCGCGCAAACGCTGGCCGCCTCGGGTCAATCGACATGGAAGCGGCTGCCGGCCCAAGTGCCCGGCATCGTGCATGCTCACGCGCCCTACTGCTATCGCTGCCCCTTCAAATTGGAGTATCCAGCGTGCGAGTTGGCTTGTGCCGATGACATCGAAGAATTGATTCGCACGTGCACGACCGGCGAGATCGCGGCCTTCATGGCCGAAACGATCATCGGCTCGGGCGGATTCATCGTGCCGCCGCCCGGCTATTTCGAACGTGCCGTCGGCATCGCCCGAAAGTATGGCGGTTTGTTCATCTGCGACGAAGTGCAAACCGCCTGGGGCCGCACCGGCGACAAGTGGTTCGGAATCGAACACTGGAATGTCGAGCCCGACTTGATCGTCAGCGCCAAGGGGATGGGCAACGGAGCGCCGGTGGCCGTCACGATTGCCACTCCGGAAGTGGCCGACAAATACCCCGGCATTACGTTCGCCACGTTCGGAGGCAATCCGGTTTCGATGGCCGCCTCACTGGCCACGCTGGAAGTGATCGAAGAAGAAGATTTGAAGACCAACGCCCGCGTGGTCGGCAACTATCTTCGCGAAAAACTCGACGCGCTCAAAGAAAAACACGCTCTGGTCGGCGACGTTCGCGGGATGGGATTGATGCAAGCCCTGGAGCTGGTCAAAGATCGCACGACCAAGGAGCCGGACTCGCAGGCGGTGTTGGACGTGTTCGAAGAGACACGGCGCCAAGGCGTCTTGATTGGCAAGGGGGGCTTGTACGCCAACGTGATCCGCACCGGCCTGCCCCTGAATGCCACAAAAGCCCACGTCGACGAGCTTGCCGCCGCGCTCGACCGGGGATTGACCTTTGCCGCCGGGCGGTAGGCTCTCGCTGCTGGCCCGGCGCGGCGCCCGCTGGACAACCATACGTCTAACTTGAGTTCTGTCCGTAGCGGGCCTACATTGGTGGTGCGGTCAGCTCGAATCCACCGTCCACTCTTATATAGGAAACGCCACGATGATTCGCCGAATCGCTCCCGTTCTCGCGCTTTGCGCGCTATTGCTTACGACGGCACGCACGTTCGCTTTAGACGACTTCTTCGATTCCAACGGAGTCAAAATTCATTACATCGTCGAGGGGCAAGGCGAATCCGTCGTGCTGATCCACGGCTTCACCGCCAGTATCCAGCCGCAATGGGGCCTGCCGGGAATCATCAAAGCGCTCAGCAAGGATTACCAGGTGATCGCCCTGGACAATCGGGGACACGGTCGCAGCGACAAGCCGCACGATCCCAAGCAATATGGCGCGGAAATGATCAATGATGTGATCCGGCTGATGGATCACGTA
>JACQFF010000117.1 GCA_016200205.1 Planctomycetia bacterium | reverse complement strand
GAGCGCGTCTGGCGTTCCGATGCCGGTATCGATCACGGTCAGCGGATCGCCGGCGATGACGTAGAGATTGATCACGCCTTCGAACATCGGGTTGGGGATGCCGACGTGGAAGACAGGAGCCTCGGTGGATGCTTTCACGTGTCGTTGTCCGATGAGGTGCTATCGTCCGGTAAAGGCCGGGGCCCGTTTTTCGAGGAAATGGGCGACGCCTTCCTTGAAGTCCTCGCTGGTAAAGCTCTTGACCATTTCTTCATTGGCCACGTCGGTCGCTTCGGCCAGCGTTTGGAACAAGGCATTATAAACCTGCTCCTTGATCACGCGCATCGAACGCGGAGAGGCCGCGGTGGCCAATTCCAAGACATATTTGCGCACATCGGCGGCAAATTGTTCCTGCGGAATTACGCGGGTCACGAGCCCGATCCGCAGCGCCTCGGCCGCGTCAATCAGCCGAGCCGAAAACAACAGATCGAGCGCGTTGGAAATGCCGACCAGTCGCGGCAACATCCAACTGATGCCGTGCTCGGCGATCAGCCCACGCCGGGCGAAAGCCGTGCTGAACCTGGCCTGATCCGAAGCGATGCGAATGTCGCAATACAGTGAGATTACGAGCCCCAAACCGGCCGCCGCGCCATTGATGGCGCCGATGATCGGCTTGTCGATGGCCGGCAGATAGGAGTATTTCTTTTGAAAATCAGCTCGCGCGCCTTCCCGCCGCGGGCCGCTGAAGTGATCGCTCAGGATCGATTTGAGCTTGTCGCTATCGGCGGCGGAGTGGGCCAGACCATCGAGATTCGCCATGTCGGCGCCCGCGCAAAATCCGCGGCCGGCGCCGGTGAGCACGATCACGCGCACGTGGTCGTCGTGTTCGGCCAATAGCATGGCCTGCTCGACCTCCTTTTCCATCTTCGGGGTCCAGGCGTTGAGCTTGGTCGGGCGGTTGAGGGTGAGGGTGGCGACGCGGTCGGAAACTTCGTAGAGAATTTCTTCGTATGCCATGTGTTCCTGCCTCTTGTTGGTGCCTTGCTCCTTCTCACCTTGCGCGAGAAGTGTGGGACGATGGGATGCCGCCGTTCAAGTCCCCCTTCACCCTAGCCCTCTCCCACGAGGCGAGAGGAGAACGGCACGGGTTTTCAGGTGTTCTTTTTACGTAGCCTGTTCTTATTTAGTGAGCCGTCGCGGTGCGCGCCCGTTCGTGCTCGTCGATCAGTTCGCGTTTGAGGATCTTGGCGGATGGACCCTTGGGCAGCGGTTTGTCGCGAATTTCCACGATCCGCGGATATTTGAACGCCGCGATCCGCTCTTTGCAGTACGCTTGCAGGTCTTTCTCAGTGACCTTGCAGCCGGGTTTCAGGAACACGACCGCCTTGACTTCCTCGCCCAGTTCTTCGTGTTTCACTCCTACCACGGCGGCTTCGGCCACGGCCGGGTGCTCGTAGAGCAGTTCCTCGATTTCGCGGGGGTAGATGTTGAATCCGCCGCGCAGAATCATGTCCTTCTTGCGGCCCACGATATACAAGTAACCCTCTTCGTCGAGCTTGCCGATGTCGCCCGAATAGAACCAGCCGTTTTTCAGGATTTGCGCCGTGGCTTCGGGCTGCTTGTAGTAGCCCTTCATCACGTTGACGCCGCGGATCAGCACTTCGCCTTCTTTGCCGGGCGGAAGCGCGTTGCCTGAGTCGTCGACGATTTTGATCTGGCAGCCCCAAATCGGCTTGCCGCACGAGCCGAATTTGGGTTTGACCGGGCCTTGGCTCCAGGTGGCCGTGGGCGACGTTTCGGTCAGGCCGTAGCCTTCTTGAATTTGTGAGCCGTAATGTCGTTTCCAGCTCTCGAGCGTTTCCAACGGAATCGGCGCCCCGCCGCTGCCGCACATTCGCAGCGAACTGAGATCGTATTTCGAACGATCCGGATGGTTGATCATCTGCAAGTACATCGTCGGCACGGCGGCAAAATGCGTCACCTTGTCGCGCGCGATCATTTCCAGCGCTTTCGCCGGATCGAACCGGACCATGCAGGTCATCGTGCTGCCCAGCGCCAACACGGTGTTCATCACACACGATTGGCCAAACGAGTGAAACAAGGGCAACACGGCCATCCGCACTTCGCCGGGCTGGCGCGGCTCGCCGGTCAATTCCGGCAAGACGCGGCACTGATAGAACAGGTTAAAATGCGAAAGCTCGGCTCCCTTCGGCTTGCCGGTCGTGCCGCTGGTGTAGCCGATGACCGCGGTATCGTCGGGGCTCATGGCCACGACTTCGAAATCGCCCGAGCCGGTGCGGATCAAATCCGCGAACCGATGCACGCCCGCGTCGCCGATCGCCGGCGGTTCCTTGGGAAAGTCGACCAGGATCAGGTGCTGGCACGTTTCGACGTTGCGGTACGCTTCCAACGCTTCGGCCAAGAATTCGGTACACGCGATCAAGGCCACCGCTTCGCTGTCGGTGAGCAGAAATTCGATTTCGCGCGCCTTGTAGAGCACGTTGATGGGCACCACGACACCGCCGGGTTTGAGAACGCCGAAGTAGGCGATGACGAACTCGGGAATGTTCGGCAGCATCAACAGCACCTTCTGTCCCGGGTGCACGCCCAGGTGAGTCAGTGAATTGGCCATCCGATTTGTGATTGTTTCGAGCTCGGCGTACGAGAGTTTTCGGTCATCACAAATGACGGCAGTGCGATCGGGAAAACGCTGGGCGTTTTCCGACAACACAATTGCCAGATTCAACATTGCGGTCGTCTCCTCGTTGTGGCCGGGCTTGATAACGGTGGCCGCTTGCCCTCGCCGGGTTTCAATCGCCTTGGGTCGCTTCGACAAGCAAGATCCGCGGTCGGTGGGCAACGTAAATGCAGGGACCAGCGCCCGCCGCGCGACGATCAAAAATCTCGACCGCCCGCGGCCACTCCCTTCCCAGTTGTGGCGTCACGGTGTACATTCTACCGAACGGACGGTAGGCGCCAATGCGCTTTTAGGATCATTTTTATACACGTGGCCGGTCACCGGCTGCCGGCGGATTCCGATTGTACCGCAGATTTGCGCCAGAATCGCCGCGGGCGAAGCCTGGTTTTTTCGTTTCCCCGGCTCAGGCTGCGGCGTCGGCGAGAGCAATCTCAATCCTGAAAAACTTCGCTTTTCGCGTTGGCCGATCGGGCTCGGCGCGTAACACCTCAATTTGGGAGATCGTTCGATGAGAGAAGCCGTCGTGGTTGCCAGTTCACGGACGCCGCTGGCCAAGAGTTTTCGCGGATCCTTCAATATCACCCGGCCCGACGACCTGGCCGCGCATTGCATCACGGACGTACTGAAGAAAGTTCCGCAACTCGAGCCCGCGGAAATCGAAGACGTATACATGGGATGTGCCAACCCTGAAGCAGCGCAGGGGATGAACGTGGCCCGCGTGGCGGCGATTCGAGCCGGCTTGCCGGTCACCGTGGCTGGCGCAACGGTCAATCGATTTTGTTCGTCCGGCTTGCAAGCCATCACTTTGGCGGCGCATCTGATTATCAACGAGGGAGTCGACGTGGCCATCGGCGGCGGCGTGGAGAGCATCACCGCGATTGCCGGCCGCAAAGGCGAGCCGAACCCGTGGGTTAAAGAGCACAAGCCGGGCGTTTACATGGTGATGGGCGACACGGCCGAAGTCGTGGCAAAGCGCTACAACATCAGCCGCAAAGCTCAAGATGAATACTCGCTCTTGAGCCAACAGCGGACCGCCCGGGCTCAACAAGAGGGTTTCTTCAAAGAGGAATTGGCCCCCATGCGGGTCACGCGCGGCATCGTCGATAAAAAGAGCGGCGAAATCGTGGGCAAGGAAGAACACTCGATCGAGAAAGACGAGTGCAACCGGCCCGACACCACGCTTGAAGGTCTGCTGGCGCTCAAGCCCTACTTCGACCCCAATAGCGGAGAAGGCAGCGTTACCGCGGGCAACGCCTCGCAAATGTCCGACGGCGCCTCGGCCACTGTGCTGATGTCGCGCGAGCGGGCCGAAAAGCTGGGCATCAGACCGAAGCTCGTTTTCCGCGGCTTCGCGGTGGCCGGCTGCGAGCCGGACGAGATGGGCATCGGCCCCGTCTTTGCCGTGCCCAAGCTGCTCAAGCGAAATGGCCTGACCGTTCAGGACATCGATCTATGGGAATTGAACGAAGCATTTGCCGTGCAGGTGATCTACTGCCGCGATCGCTTGGGCATCGATCCGGCCAAGCTGAACGTCAACGGCGGGTCGATCGCCATCGGGCACCCGTTTGGCATGACCGGCTCGCGAATGGTCGGCACGATCGCCAATGAAATGCTGCGCCGCAAAGCCCGGTACGGCGTGGTGACGATGTGCATAGGCGGCGGTCAAGGCGCGGCAGGCTTGTTCGAGGCGTGCCTGTAAACGGATTGACTAATCGGATGGGAATTAATCTATGTCGATAGTTCGTTCACCGGGCTGGCCCAGACAACTCGTTGGCTGGGTTGCCAAGCGACAAGGAGCAATGCGACGCACGAATCGTGCCTCTTGTGCCGTCGGCACCCCGACAGAAAGAGCTGTCTGGGCCAGCCAAAATACAAGACCTTTGCGACTTTGGCTTTGTTCGGCACTGCTGGCCCTGCCCTGCATGGGTTGGGTGGCCGCGGCCGCGGAATCTCAACTTTCTGGAGATCGTACAATGAAGGCCCTGCGCACTCCCGATGAGCGGTTCGCAAACCTGCCCGGCTTCCCTTACAAGCCGCATTACGTCGAGGTCGGCGGCGGCCTGCGAATGCACTACATCGATGAAGGCCAGGGTGACCCGATCCTGTGCCTGCATGGCGAGCCCTCATGGTGCTACTTATATCGCAAGATGGTGCCGCCGCTATCGGCCGGCAATCGTGTGATTGCGGCCGATTTGATCGGCTTTGGTCGATCGGACAAGCCGGTGGGCCGCGAATCGTACACCTATGCCTTGCATCACGACTCGGTCGTTTCGCTAATCAAGCAATTGGATCTGAAGCGGATCACGCTGGTCTGCCAGGATTGGGGCGGGCTGTTGGGTTTGCCGATCGCCGCGGAAATGCCGGAGCGATTTGCACGTCTTGTGATCATGAATACCGGATTGCCGATCAGCGGCAAACCGCTCGGTCCGGCCTTCATGGCTTGGAAGGCGTTTGCCACGCGCTCGGGCGATCTGAACATCGGGCAAGTTCTGCAAAATGCCACGGTCAGCGACTTGCCGCCCGAGGTCGTGACGGCGTACGATGCCCCCTTCCCCGACCCGACGTATAAAGGCGGGGCGCTGCAATTTCCGAACCTTGTTCCTGTTTCCGAGGAGGCCGAAGCCCTGCCCCATATGCGCAAAGCGGCCGAAGCACTGAAATCGTGGAACAAGCCGGCGCTGGTGATGTTCTCGGACAAAGATCCGGTCACGGCTGGCGGCGAAAAATTTTTCCGGGCCCTCATTCCCACCGCCAAAGAGGAACCGGAAATCACGATTCGCGACGCAGGGCACTTCCTGCAGGAAGACAAGGGCGAAGAGATCGCCGGCTATATTGTTGAATTCATGAAACGCCGCCCGATTCCCTGATGCGACGAGGAACCCATTTGGCCGCGTCGCTTGCGACGCGCTTTTCTCCCACGAACACGGTCGACCAACAACGACGAGGATGGCACAAATGAGCGAACTAGTAACTCTCAGCAAAGACGGCGACATCGCGGTCATTACGATCAACAATCCGCCGGTCAACGCCCTGAGCCCCGGCGTGCCCGAGGGGATCGTGGCGTCGGTGCAAGCGGCGCAAAAAGACGGTTCCGTCAAAGGAATCGTGCTCGTTGGCGGCGGCCGGACGTTTATCGCCGGGGCCGACATCAAGGAATTCGGCAAAATCACTTCCGGCCAGAAAGACCGCAACGTCGGTTTGCATCCCGTTTTACAAGTCATGGAAGATTGCCCCAAACCGATCGTGTGCGCCATTCACGGCACCGCGTTTGGCGGCGGCTTGGAAACGGCGATGGCCTGTCACTACCGCGTCGCAGTCGCTTCGGCCCAAGTCGGCCAACCGGAATGCAAGCTCGGGATCATTCCCGGCGCCGGCGGCACGCAGCGTTTGCCCCGCCTGGCCGGCGTGGCAGTCGCGGCCGAAATGTGCGCTTTCGGCGACCCGGTGCCGGCTCCCAGGGCCTTGCAAGCGGGCATCATCGACAAGATCATTGACGGTGATCTGGTGGCCGGAGCCGTGGCCTATGCCCGCGAGATGGCCGCCTCGGGCAAGCCGTCGCGAAGGGCGCGCGACTTGACCGGCAAGATTTCCGATCCGAAGGTCAACGAAGCGGCGCTGGCCGCCGGTCGCGACGCGGTCAAAAAGCGTTCGCGCGGCCTGCTCGCTCCGCGCAAAGCGATCGACGCCGTCGAAGCCGCCTCCCGGCTGCCGTTCGATCAGGGGATCGCCAAAGAGGCCGAACTGTTCAAGGAGTGCTTGTTCTCGGACCAGTCGAAGGCGCTGATTCATGTCTTCTTCGGCGAGCGGGCCGTCGCCAAGATTCCCGGCATTTCCAAAGACCTGCCGCTGATTCCGATCAAGCGGGCGGCCGTCGTCGGCGGCGGCACCATGGGCGGCGGCATCACGATGAATTATGCCAACGCCGGCATTCCCGTGCTGTTCAAGGAAATCTCGCAAGAGGCCTTGGATAAGGGTCTGGGGATCATCAAGAAAAACTACGCCGCCACCGTCTCCAAGGGCCGGCTGACTCAAGAGCAGATGGACCAGCGGATGGCGTTGATCGAGCCAGTGCTGACTTACGACAAGTTCGAAGAGGCCGACATCATCGTCGAGGCCGTGTTCGAGGAAATGGCGCTTAAGAAAAGGGTGTTTACCGAACTCGACAAGATCGCGCGGCCCGACGCCATTTTGGCCAGCAACACGTCGACGTTGAACATCGACGAAATCGCCTCGGCCACTTCGCGGCCGGCGCAAGTGATCGGCCACCACTTCTTCAGCCCCGCCAACGTGATGCGGGTCATTGAAATCGTCCGCGGCAAACAATCGAGCCCGCGGGTCATCGCCACCTCGATGGCCTTGGCCAAAAAGCTCAACAAAGTCGGCATCCTGGTCGGCAACTGCCGAGGGTTTCTCGGCAATCGCATGTTCCACCACTATCAGCGCGAAGCGCAATTTCTACTCGAAGAAGGGGCGACGGTCGAACAGGTCGACGCCGTGCTCTATGACTATGGCATGGCAATGGGCCCCCTGGCCGTCGGCGACCTGGCCGGCTTGGACGTGAGCTGGCGGATTCGCAAGGAATTCAAACATCTCGATCCGCCGGGCATTCGCGTACCGCTGGTTTCGGACCAGTTGTGCGAATTGGGCCGCTACGGCCAGAAGACCGGCGCCGGCTGGTACCGTTACGAAGCCGGCAACCGCACGCCGCTGCCCGATCCGCAAGTGCAAAAGATCATCGAACAGACCGCCGCCAAGGCCGGCATCAAGCGCCGAGCGATCTCGACTGAAGAAATCTTGGAGCGCACGCTGTACTCGCTGGTCAATGAAGGCGCGAACATTCTGGCCGAAGGCATCGCCCTGCGCGCCGTCGATATCGACATGCTCTACATCCTGGGCTATGGCTACCCGGCCTACCGTGGCGGCCCGATGTGGTATGCCGACACGGTCGGGCTAAAAAAGGTGTACGCCAAGGTCTGCGAGTTCGAAAAACAGCACGGCAGCCTGTGGGCCCCCTCGCCGTTACTCAAAGAGTTAGCCGAAAGCGGCAAGACCTTTGCCGATTTCGACAAGTCGAAGGGGGAATAACGCGATCTTGTCCGATCCCCTCTCCCCTTGGGAGAGGGTTAGGGTGAGGGGTTCGACGTCTTCAGAACGATGCCCTCACCCCGGCCCTCTCCCAGCGGGAGAGGGAGAAATGACTCTCGACCTACCGTGAGATTGGAATGCCAAAACTTCCTCCGCTCGATTTGTCGGCTCTGCCGATTACCTATCGGAGCTACATCCCCGACAGCTACCGCGATGAGATGGGCCACATGAACGTGATGTGGTACACGCACCTGTTCAGCTGCGCGTTCGAAAAATTCGCCGAACAGTTCGGCTTCAACGAAGCCTACTTTCGCGCCAATTACGCCGGCAGCTTCGCGCTCGAGACCCACGTCTGCTATCTTTCCGAGGTGCGCATTGGCCAGAACGTAACCGTCCGCAGCCGGGCCCTCGGCCGCAGCGCCAAGCGGCTGCATTTCATGCACTTCATGACCATCGACTCTTCGGGCGCCCTGGCCGCCACCCAAGAGCACGTCGGTGCCCACATCGACATGAAGATCCGCCGCATGGCCCCCTTTCCCGAAAATATCGCCAGCCGCTTCGACAAGCTCGTCGAAGAGCAAAACAAGATCGGCTGGAAAGCACCGGTGTGCGGGGCCATGAATCCGTAGAGCGCAAATCTGGCAAAACTTGATCGTTGCCGAGACGCCACGCTTGTTTCCGCGGCATTTGCACGTGGCCAATCTGAACACGATGGCGACCCTGTTCGCCGATCCCCAGGTCATGCAATTTGGCCGGCGAGCGCAACCCGAGAATGGAACCAATCGTTCCGCACGCCGTGTCTTGGCCGCGTGGCCGATTACGTCAAAAGCCTGAAATGACTTCTCCTCCGTTCCTGCTGCCCATTGCCTGCCAAACCATCACATTTATGGCGTTGCCGACGAATTGGACATGCCCATCGCAGAATAGTGCGTGAACCCCCTCAGGGTGGCGGCTATGGGCAGCGACGTTCAACGATAGCGAACGCCAAAGAGCATCGGTTTTGGTGCTATGAGGAATTCCACCACGGCAATCAATGCCGGGGTCATTAGGCGGGCGGATGTGATTGTACATCGAATGCCCCGGAGCACCGTAGAGCCAGCGACTGCCTCGTGTCTGCTGCAAATTGAGTCCTGCTCCACTGCACTGCGTAGCGTAGTCCGTTAGCGCAGGACCATTGAACAGATTGTCGTTGCCTGCTGTGAGAACAAAGCCGTTCGTTTGGCTAACTCCATCCCAAGTGGACGGACCACCTTCCGAAATGATCGTCTCGCTGATGCAAACCGTCTGGCTTGATCCGTCGCCGATGTCTTTGAATCCGACTGCGGAGTTTTCAAAGAATATGCCTGTGACCGGCGTGTTCAAGCTGTTTCTTGGCGACACTGGATAGGTTGTGCCTGTATTCAAGGGGTAGTTATGGACGGCGCTGTTGCCCTGGACTTTTGTGGCGCCGTCACTTGGGCAAAGAAAGAAAGGAATGGTTTGCTCAAGAGCCGGCGCATTCGCGGCTTCTTCTGGATTGGCGTTGAAGTCTATCCGCTCGTAGAGAGTGCTGGCTTCCAAATGAGGCAAAAGGTGCGCATAGGCTGAGAAGCAGTGTCCCTGGCCATCGACTGAGTTGACCAATCTCCCCGGAGGAAACTTTCGATGAGCGGCATGATAGTTGTGAAGGGCGATCCCGATCTGCTTGAGATTGTTCTGACACTGTGCCCGTCGTGCCGCCTCTCTTGCGGCTTGCACCGCCGGCAACAGGAGAGCGACCAGCGTGCCAATGATTGCAATCACGACCAACACTTCAACGAGCGAGAATCCGAGACGAGGCTTGTGATAATTCATGCGGGTTCCCGAGTTTTGGAGACTGACGTGATCTCAGAATAACGTCGTATTTGTCTGCCAGACAGTCCCTCTCCCCATCTCCATCGCCGACAAGTTTCCACCATACGCACAGCCCGGATACCAAAAGGGGGACATCACTGATTTATTGATACCAAAAGGGGGACATCACTGATTTATTGGCGGCCGCACCACCAAATCCGCAAATATCAGTGATGTCCCCTTTCTCACGGAGTATTTGAGATTTCACAGATCAAGGAGCGAGACGGTTACAAGCTAATACGTCCCCTCGTGTACCGCTCTATACGCCTCTTGGCTTAGTGCCCCCATGTGTCGGTTTAGTTGGGCGAAGCGTTCGTCCTTGGTAAACCCTTGGACGTAGCGGTAGTAGATTTGCTGAATGACGACCGCCACTTTGTAGAGGCCGAAGGCGTAGTAGAACAAGACGTTCGAGGTGTCGAAGCCGGATTTGTCGCCGTAGTAGGCCACCAGTTCGCGGCGAGTAAAGCTGCCGGGCATTTGCGTGGGGCCAAAAGCGTGGGTCTGCAGCCAGGGGGGGTCGTTGGCTTCGACCCAATAGGCCAGCACCGTGCCGAAATCCATCATCGGGTCGCCCAGCGTACACATCTCCCAATCCAAAACGGCGACGATTTTCGTCAGATCATTGGGGTCGAGCATGATATTGTCGAACTTGTAGTCGTTGTGCACCAACGACGCGGCGCTTTGCCGTGGTATCCGCCCGGGAAACCAGCCCATCAGAAACTCCATCTCTTCGAGGTCCTCGGTGCGGCAGGCGACGTAGCGTTTGTTCCAGCCCTCGATCTGGCGTCCGACATAGCCGACGGGTTTGCCCAGGTCGCCCAGCCCGGCGGCTTCATAGTCGATGTGGTGAAACTCGACCAGGTTGTCGATGAACGCGCGGTTCAACTTGGCCACGGTGGCCGCCTCCATGGAAAAGTCCGGCGGAAGCGTGCGACGCAAGACGACGCCGTGACGGCGCTCCATGCAATAGAACGGCGCGCCCAGCACCGCTTCGTCTTCGCAGTAGATCGCCGGGCGCGGCGCGGGAGCGTAGACGGCGTGCAATTTCGAGAGCACCCGGTATTCGCGGCCCATGTCGTGCGCGCTTTTGACGCGGTTGCCGAACGGCGGGCGCCGCAGCACGAGCTGCAAATCGCCCAGCCGGACCAAATACGTCAGGTTTGAGCTGCCGCCGGGAAATTGCTCGACCGTCAGCGGCCCGCGCGTGCCCGGCAGATTCTTGAGCAGATACGCTTCGAGCGCTTCGACATTGAGTTCTTCACCCGGTCGAATGGCTTTGGTGGTATCAATTAGATTGCTCATGACGGTCTCCCGAAAAATCGCCGGCGATGATTTATTTTGGCGTCTGGTAGTTTACTCTCTTTCCCGGTGGGAGACGGATTTTCAGCAGCCTATGCCTCCTAACGGAACGTCCACAGCGAGGGATCTTCGAGGTGCGGATAGGCGTTAAAACCCTCGAGCGTGATCCGATCGCGGCTGAAAACGAAGTCGGTAATCGAACAATTTTTAATGCGCCAGCCCAAGTCGAGCGCCGTGCGGTCGGTGCACCCCAGCGACATTTGCAAACCCACGGTGATCGCGCCCACGGAGGTGAACGCCGCCACGTTGCGGCCACGCTCTTCGCTCTCGGTGATTATTCCCATGCCGGCGCGGATGCGTTCTTGAAAGGCCTGCCAGGGCTCGACGCCCGGGGCTCCGACCTTGTCCTCGCACCATAGTTTCACCACCGCTTCGAACATCAGTTGAAACGTGCGATGCTTGTCGCGCGGTGTTTCGGCCGCCTGGTAGGCCGCATGCAATTTCTCAATGTGCGAATGATTTTTGGAAAACCGCGAAATGCCCAGCTTGATGAGCCGATCGGCCTGATGCTCATCCAACTCGGGCAACAGCCGGGCCTGCGGCCAGGGAAGCCCGGCTTTGGCAAACGCTTCGCCGACTAGCGTCGCGGTTTCGATCTGGCGGACCCGCGGGCCCGTGTAGACATCGTCGAAGCGCATGCCGCGCCGGATCCAATATTCGCCCAGCAGTCGGGCTTGCTGCTCGCCCAAGGGCGAAAGCTGGTCGTAGTTGTCGGAGAAGAAAGAGGCTTGGCCATGCCGCACCAGGGAGAGCGTGCTCATCGTGTCGTATCTCGAACCATCAAACCCGTTGATTACATCGATGTGTTGCCGTGCGCGAGCTCGATTTCGGCCTGCAGCCGGCGCATGCCGCGGATCCAGCGATCGTAATCGGTCACCTTGTGCGACATATATTTGGTCACGATCGCGTGCGGCAGAATGAGGAACTTTTCCGAGGCGAGCCCCTGGATGACAGACTCGGCCACTTGCTCCGGCTGAAGCGCTTCGGCCTTCAGAAACTCGGTCGCCGGCCCGGCGTCGGGACGCATCAACATATTGGTAAACACCCCTTGTGGGCAGAGGCACGAAACCTTGATGCCCCTGTCGCCGTAAGTGATTGACAGCCATTCGGCCAGTGCCACCGCCGCGTGCTTGGTAACCGCATACGGGGCCGACCCGATGGACGTCAGCAACCCGGCGGCGGATGCCGTCTGCAAGAGATAACCTTCGCCGCGCGCGATCATGCTCGGCAGCACCGCGCGGGCGGCGTAAACATGGGCCATCAAGTTAATGTCCCAGATTTTCTGCCACTGGCTATTGGGCGCTTCGACCCCGCCACCTGTCGCAATTCCCGCATTGGAGCAAAACAAATCGACCTGCCCGAACTTTTTCGTGGTCTCGGCGACCAGTCGGTGGATGTCGGCTTCGGCGCTCACGTCGACCGTGACGGCCAGAGCGCCGATTTCCTCGGCGACCTTTTTAGCGCCGGCGGCATCCAGATCGGCCACGACGACTCCCCGCGCTCCCTCGGTGGCAAAGCGGCGGCACAGAGCCCGGCCAATTCCATTGGCCCCGCCGGTGACGACCGCGACTTTGTCTTTGAGTTGCATGCGGGCGCTCTTCATGGAAAGTGGGATGGTCCCCTCTCCCTCCGGGAGAGGGTTAGGGTGAGGGCCGCCAATGAGGCAATGCGGTCACTGCGAATGTTCAGTTTTCAAACCGCGACTCGGTCACAAGTCATCTTCTTTCGCGCGAGTGCCACGCTCGGTGACAACCTCCGTCCACAGGTCGGCAGCTTCGCGAATGTTGGCGAGCGCTTCATCCAACGTTTCGCCCTGCGAGTGGCACCCCGGCATCGCAGGCACGCTTACCGAATAACCGCCCCCCGCTTCCGGCCGAACGAGAACCTTGAGTTTCATCCTCTTCTTCCGTCTTGTCTCGCCATCATAGCAGCAAAAAATATATCGGTCGAGGCGGCCGTTGGCCGCGGAAAACGGCGGGCGGTAATCACGACGAACGGAGCCCGTGCTTCACGCGATGGTAACGTACGAAGTCTAACCCAGGCGGATAATGAATCGGTCTACGAAACGAGCATCCATCAGGAAGCAGCTTAAGAATCGTTTTGCTTTCGATGTCGCGTCGAACTACCACTCGGAGTTCATCGTCGAGCGACCAAAAGCCGTTTTCGAACAGAGCATCGTGAAAACCACAAAGGCAAATCACGTTCGAAGGGTCGCCACGCGACTCCTCACATTCGGCCCAACCTTTGATGTGGCTCGCTCTCAAGAGCCCCTCATCCGAGACGTCGCAACCGGCGATCGCGCAACGCCCGCCATATTGTTCGAGCGTCAATTTACGAACAACCGACTGACCCACTCGTTGCCGTGCGACCGCAGTTCGATCTGACGTCCGAACATTTCCAAAGCGCAAGCTGTTATTGCGCGCAGCTTGGTTCAACTGTGCTTTCGAGTAATCCCGATCCTCGGCATAGGTCGCGGTTCGGTCAGGGACGTCCACTTCGATCTTCCAAAACAGTTCACCGGTAGATCGAAGTGGTGCAAGTCTCGGATTCGTCCAGCCCGCCACTCGCGCCCCAACCACCGAACAATGAAATGGAGCAGCTTTATAACGCCGCGAATTGACAGTCTCATATTCGCGCTTTTGAAGGAACCGTCGAAACGCAGGCGATGCAAGGTTGTAATTTGTTCCCTCCGCTTCAACGCCGTCGATACGATATACCTTTTGGACACGGTCATCAACGATCGCGACAACGAATTTAATTCCAAACCGCCGATAATCGTATTGCGACTCGTTCGGCTGCTCAAGGGTCATATCTTCCAATGTGCAGCCCATGGCGAACGCAGTTTTTGCCCATGCGGAGCCGTGACGGAGCAGCATTATCTGCTCGGGCCTCGCGGCGGTTTCCTGACTGAT
Source organism: Planctomycetia bacterium (assembly GCA_016200205.1). Taxonomy (GTDB): domain Bacteria; phylum Planctomycetota; class Planctomycetia; order Pirellulales; family PALSA-1355; genus PALSA-1355. Next base: position 3,924 of record JACQFF010000117.1, on the reverse strand, counting down.
GAGATCGGCAAGTCGAACCGAATTGCGATTTGGTTGCTTTACCATTGCGTCCGCCGCTATTACGTTGTCAATAAACACCCACCGCGCCGACCGGCGTTTCACAACGAGCGACGCGGCAAGCAAGTTCCCCTCTCCCTTTGGGAGAGGGTTAGGGTGAGGGCCGTGGTGAACGTCGCCCAGCCACCGCAGCTTTTGCCTCGATTCCGCAAGCCGCCAAAATCGCTGCAAGCACTTCGTCAAGTTCGCGAAGCACGTCGTCGTTAGCGATCCGCAATACTCGCAGCCCGACGCCAGCCAGATAACTCGCGCGACTCCGATCCGCTTTGGCGCGGCCATCGTGGCTATTACCGTCAAGTTCGATGACGAGCTTCGACTCGTCGCAGTAGAAATCTGCCACGAATGGGCCAATCGGGTGTTGACGGCGGAACTTCAAACCAGCCAACCGACCGGCGCGCAGGTTGCCCCATAGCAGCCGCTCGGGAAAGGTTGCGTTGCGGCGGAGTTGGCGGGCTCGGTTGATTGTTTGTTCGGCAGGATAGTTTGGACGACCACGCATTTGTTTGGCCCTCACCCCAGCCCTCTCCCGGAGGGAGAGGGAGATGCGCTATTCGTACTTTTTCAATTCGATCTTGGCGATCGCCTCGCGGTGGACTTCGTCAGGCCCGTCGGCCAACCGCAGCGTGCGGGCGTTGGCCCAGGCTTCGGCGAGCGGGAAATCGCCACACACGCCGCCTCCGCCGTGGGCTTGAATGGCCCGATCGATCACCCGCAAGGCCATGCTCGGCGCGACGACTTTGATCATCGCGATTTCCGCCCGCGCAATCTTGTTTCCCAGCGTGTCCATCATGGACGCCGCCTTCAAGGTCAGCAGCCGGGCTTGCTCGATTTCGATGCGCGATTCGGCGATGTCGGCCCGAATCGTCCCCTGAGCGGCGATCGGCTTGCCGAAGGCGACCCGCTGTTTGACCCGCTTGCACATCAGCTCCAGCGCGCGTTCGGCCAGACCGATCAAGCGCATGCAGTGGTGGATGCGGCCCGGGCCGAGGCGGCCTTGCGCGATCTCGAAGCCGCGGCCTTCGCCCAACAGCAGATTCGACGCAGGCACGCGGACGTTTTCATACGTGACTTCGGCGTGGCCGTGTGGGGCGTGATCGTAGCCGAAGACGCTCAGCATCCGCTCGACCCTTACGCCCGGGGTGTCCATCGGCACCAGGATCATCGACTGTTGCTTGTGGGTTTCGGCTTTGGGATCGGTCTTGCCCATGAAGATGGCGATTTTGCAGCGCGGGTCGCCGGCGCCGGAGCTCCACCATTTGCGGCCGTTGATCACATATTCGCTGCCCTGCCGCTTAATGCTCGACTCGATGTTCGTGGCATCGGACGAAGCAACGGCCGGCTCGGTCATGGCAAAGCACGAACGAATTTCGCCGGCCAACAGCGGCTTGAGCCATTTCTCCTGTTGCTCCTTGCTACCGTACTGCGCCAGCACTTCCATATTGCCCGTGTCGGGTGCCGAGCAGTTGAACACCTCGGGCGCCATCGGCGAACGGCCCATGATCTCGCACAGCGGGGCGTATTCCAGATTGGTCAAGCCGGCGCCGTGCTCGCTGTGCGGCAGGAACAGGTTCCACAGCCCGGCGGCGCGGGCTTTGACCTTCAACTCTTCGACGATTTTCGCGGGTTGCCAGCGGTCGCCGGTGTTAATCTGCTCGTGCCACGACTTTTCGTTGGGATAAATGTGCTCGTCCATGAACGACGAGACTCGCTTTTGCAGATCTTTGACCTTGGCGGAATGCTCGAAGTGCATACCTGCCGTTCCTTTCTTTGCGGAGTTTTTTTGATTTCAAGGGAGGGCGGACTTCGCGCGCTCGAGCGGATGAGTGCTTTCGCGCGCGAATCTTGCAACGAGAGCACAAGCGGAGTACATTCTACCGAACGGACGGTAGAGTCGCCATCAGGTTCCCACGGGAAATTCAAAACCCTCCGGCTGCCCAACCTACGTCTGATGACTCAGCCCTGCAAGGAAACGATTATGACGACCGATTCCCGCGAGCAGCTTCTTGCCGACGTCGAGGCCTATTGCCAGGAGTTGCGACCGATCGAAGAACTGTGCTACGTCGAGCACCGCTACAACGATCAGACGGTGGCGCTGGCGAAGAAATACGATCTGTTGGGCATGCCAGTGCCTAGGCAATTCGGCGGCCGTGGAGCCGATGCCGTCAGCTACGCGCGGGCCTTGACCCGCATTGGCCGCGAGGGGACCGGCGTCCGTACGTTCTTTTCCGGTCAAACCTCGATCGGGCAATATCCGATCACGCGCTACGGCAATGGCGATCAGCACGCCCGCTATCTGCCGGCGTCGTGCAAGGGCGAGAAGATTCTGGCCTTCGGCTTGACCGAGCCGGACGCCGGCTCGAATCCTTTGGAACTGACGACCACGTATCGCCGAAGCGGAAACAAATTCCTGCTCAACGGTGTGAAGTATTTGATTTCCAACGGCGGCATCGCCGACGCGGTCGTCGTATTCGCCTATCCCGAAGATCGCCAGGGCGCCGAGCGGCGGATGAGCGCCTTTATTGTCGATACCGAAGGCGCTACGTTCGAGGCCGAAGACCTGCATGCCAAGCCCGGCATGTTCACGGCCAACACCGGCATGTTCCAGATGACCGAACATCCAGTGCCGGCGGAGAATTTGCTCGGGGAGGAAGGCAATGGCTTTCGCATCGCGATGGGTTCACTCGTCTCCGGCCGGCTGAGCGTGGCCTCCGGATGCTTGGGCGTGATCGAGGACTGCCTGGCCGAGGCTCTTTCGTACGCCCGAACCCGCAAGCAGCATGGCAAGGAGATCGGCAAGCATCAACTCGTGCAAGAACACATCTCGATGATCGAAATGGACCGAGCGGCCAGCGAAGCCCTCGTCGAACGGGCCGCGGCCGCCAAGGCCGAGAGCGACGCGGCGCTGGCCGATCAGAAGCTCTTTGCCCGGGCCGATATGTTCGTGGCCGAAGCAAAATTCTTCGCCTCCAACGCGGCTTGGGATGCAGCCGATCGGGCCGTGCAGATTTACGGCGGCCGCGGCTGGTCCGAGCTCTATCGCGTCGGCCGGCATCTGCAAGACGTGCGCGTTTGCCGAATTTATGAAGGCACCGATGAGATTATGAAACTGAAAATCGCCTCGGCCTTGCTCGGTAAAGAATACGCCGCGTTTGGCTAGCGCACGGCTTGCATTCGGGCAAGCCGGAATTTGGTTGCGAAGATCCTCGGTTTATTCACTCTCCGAGTTGCTTGCGAACCTGGCTCCAGGCGTGGCGAATGACCTGGTCGGCGGCGGCTTTGATCAAGCCGGGGCTCACTCGCTTCTGCTAGCGTAATCGTCAGCCGCATCGTGCCGCGCAAAAATGAAAACCTGGGCCGCACGACGCATTTCATCGTCCGCCCGTCGACCTTTTCCGCCGAGACCAAATCCGGAATCGACGAGGCCATCGCGTCCAGATTCGTCAGCAGCTCGTAGAGCTTTTCCGGCGAAGCCGCGAACCGCTCCTCGCCGCCAAACTCCGTGATTTGATTCGCCACGTGAGGTTCCTTGTCAGCCGCTTTTCTTCGAGAGCCGAAGTCGGAATTGTAAAGCGCGGCTACGCCTCACGAAAGTGATGTCCGGTGCCACCGCACCAAGCTTTTTTGGAACAAACGGACAAAACCCAACCGCGAGTCGTGCAAGCGACGTTGCACTGCCGCTTGCGACTTACTGTCGCACCGACCGATAGGTTTTGTCCGGCCGCTCTTAGTTCGACTTTCGCACTTTTTGCTAGCACGGATCGGTGCGGGTTTTCGGGGGATTTGACTGTGCGGCTGGACGAGCGTCGGGTTTTCGCAAACCTTCGCTCGGTCCACTACACACAGAAACCTCGAGAAAGTCGCAAATCG
>JACQFF010000113.1 GCA_016200205.1 Planctomycetia bacterium | reverse complement strand
TGGGGGGACCATTTCGAAGTCGACAAGGCGTTGGCCGACGATGGCTACTGCGCGAATCGGCGCGATCTCTTGGAGCGTTACGACTTGCAGGTTCACGCGATTAGCGCGCACCTGGTGGGTCAGGCTGTTTTGGACCCCATCGACGCGCGCCACCAGGCAATTCTCCCGCCCCACGTTTGGGGCGACGGCGATCCGGCGGGCGTCAACGCCCGAGCTGCCGACGAACTGAAAAACGCTGCCCGAGCTGCCCAGCGGCTCGGTGTTGGTCTTGTGAACGGCTTTACGGGTTCGAGCATTTGGCACCTGCTGTATTCATTTCCTCCGGTTCCAGATCCCATGATCGAAGCGGGCTTCGAATTGTTGGCCGAACGGTTCAATCCCATTCTGGACGTGTTTGCCCAGTGCGGCGTGCAGTTCGCCCTGGAGGTGCACCCGACTGAAATCGCGTTCGATTTGGTCACGGCCGAACGGGCCCTGGCCGCTTTGGATCGGCGGGAAGAGTTTGGGTTCAATTTCGATCCGAGCCATTTGCTCTGGCAGGGAGTCGATCCGGTTGAATTTATCCGCGCGTTTCCCGATCGGATTTACCACGTGCACGTCAAAGATGCGGTGGTGCATTTGAACGGGCGCAGCGGCATCCTGGGCAGCCACCTGCCGTTCGGCGATCCGCGGCGCGGCTGGGATTTTCGCTCTCCCGGCCGCGGCAGCGTCGATTTCGAGGAGATCATCCGCGCGCTGAATCACATCAAGTATGCCGGCCCCTTGTCGGTGGAGTGGGAAGACCCAGGCATGGATCGAGAGGCGGGCGCCAAGGAAGCCTGCCAATTCGTGCAGAATCTCGACTTTGCGCCCAGCACCGCTGCCTTCGACACGGCATTCTCGGACACATGAGCGGTCATGCAGGCGGGCGGCCGCAGGCCGAAGGAGATTCGAATCCTCGTCCCCTCTACAGCCTCCCGCCCACTGCCTGTCCCCATGTTAAACTACAGCTATGGCTCGCGCAAAAGCACTTGCGATTGGTCTGGTCGTGCTCGTTTCGATGGGCCCTCGATTTTTGTGCGCAGCCGGCGTAGTCGCCGCTCGGGCCTCGCTGTACTCTAGCTACGGCGACCAACTGAACCGGCTGGCCGAGTGGTGCGAAAAGCGGCAACTGCCCGAGGCGGCCGAACAATTGAAAGCCTGGCTGCCCCGGCGCGATCCGGATCAACTCACGCTGTTTGTCTTGCCCTCGAGCGAGGCGCCCACCGACAAGGACAAATCGAGCAAATCCGACTGGCGCAAGCGTTGGCAGGTCTTGCGCGACGATCAAGCTGACGCGCTGGTGGCGCTGGCCAGGCAGGCGGTGAGCGAGCATCGGCCCTCGCTGGCCTATGAATTGGTGACCGAAGCGGTTCGCGAAAATCCCGATCACAAGCAGGGCCGCCGCTTGCTGGGCTACATCAAGTTTCGCGATGCCTGGCATACGCCGTTCGAAGTGCGACAGCTCAGCGGAAACAAAGTCTGGCACGAGAAGTTCGGCTGGCTGCCCAAGTCGCAGGTCGAACGCTATGCAAAAGGTCAGCGCAATTACCAGGGCCGCTGGATGCCGGCCGCCGAGGAGGCCGATCTGCGGCATGATCTCAAGCGCGGCTGGCGAATCGAGAGCGATCATTACATCGTGACCACGAATCACAGCCTCGAGGAAGGCGTGCGCCTGGCCCGGCGGCTGGAAACGTTGTACGCGATTTGGCAGCAAGTCTTTGTCGCCTATCTGGCCGACGAGGCGGAACTCGCGCGCCGCTTCGAAGGCCGGCTGCCGCGTCGCGAACCGCGACAGCACAACGTGGTTTATTACCGCTCGCGGGAAGAGTACAACGACGCACTTCGCTCCCGACAGCCGCAAATCGAGATTACCTTGGGAATCTATTTCGGCAACGAGCAAATGGCGCACTTTTTCGCCGGCAAGGACCAAGAGGCGGGCACGCTCTACCACGAAGCCACGCACCAATTGTTTCAAGAGACGCGGCCCGTCGTGCCGGACGTGGCGCGCAACGAAAACTTTTGGATCGTGGAAGGAATCGCCTGCTACATGGAGTCGCTCGCCGAGGGACAAGGCTACTACACGCTCGGCGGAAGGGACGCGGGCCGCATTCAGGCGGCGCGCGAGCGGCTGCTAAAAGACGAGTTTTACGTACCGCTCGCGCAGCTCGTACTAATTGGCATGGAAGGGCTGCAACGCGATTCGCGGCTGCCTAAGCTGTACAGCGAGTCCGCGGGCCTGACGACTTTCCTGATGCAAGACTCCGGCGGCCGCTATCGCGACCCCTTGGTCCGCTACCTGGATGCCATCTACACCGGCCGGGCCACCACGAAAACGCTGGCCGAAGCAACCGGCACCGATTACGAAACGCTCGACCGCCAATACCGCGAATACATGAGCCGCAGTGAGCCAGCCGACGAAGGCAAGTCCAAAAGTCCGCGTTAGAATTGCCCGAAAACCGCTAGCTCCAATGCACCGGGCCGGGGTATCATGGTCCGCTTCAAGCGATGGCCATCTAGTATTTTTGGGAGGCGTGCCTGTGCGACCTTGGAAACTTGCTGAAGTCAATTACGCTCACATCAAAAGCCATTCGTACGAAGTCGCGGTGCTGCCGTGCGGGGCCACCGAGCCGCACAACTTGCATCTGCCGTACGGCACCGACATGTTCGAGGGAACGACCGTCGGCGAAAAGATTTGCGAGGCCGCTCACGAACAAGGCGCCAAGGTCGTCCTGCTGCCGACCATTCCCTACGGCACCGAAACCAATCAAATGGCCTTCCCGCTGGCCATGAACTTGAATCCCTCGACGCTGTTTGCGGTCATCACCGATTTGGTGAAATCGCTCGAACACCATGGGATCAAGAAAATCGTGCTGCTCAATAGCCACGGCGGCAACGATTTGAAGGCGCTGTTGCGCGAGCTCTATGGAAAAACCTCCGCGCACATTTTCTTGTGCAATTGGTATCGAGCGATCGCCGACGTCGAGAGTGAATTGTTCACGCACAAGGACGATCACGCCGGCGAAATGGAGACCTCGTTCGGCCTGGCCTATTTTCCCGAGCTCGTCGGACGAAACAAGGACGGCAGCTTGATCGCCGACGACGGCAAGGTGGCGAAAACGCGATTCGAAGCGGTCAACAATGGCTGGGTCTCGATCACGCGACCCTGGCACCTGCTCACGACCAATTCCGGCGCGGGCTACCCGCACGAGGCGACCGCCGAAAAAGCCCGCCGGATGATGGACCTGGTGGTCAAGCGCCTCGCGCCATTTTTGGTCGAGCTGTCGCAGTCCAAGCTGGATGAAAAGTTCCCGTTTTAATGTCGTTACTCCCTCTCCCTCCGGGAGAGGGCGGGGGTGAGGGCGTGTATTTGAGAACATAATGAGCCCTCACCCTAATCCTCTCCCGAAGGAGAGGGGATGGCACCAGCGTCATTCGCATTTCAACTCCCCAACCAGCGCCGCCTCGGCGGCAACTTCGCCTAGCGGCTGATCCTTGCCATCCAAGCGGCCGTATTTACGCAATTGCGGCACGCTCATCGCCGCGGCGGCGACAACGACCAGGGTGCCCACGCCTCCGCCGACCACCGAAATCATGGGCGTCGAGAGATGCGCCACAAGGCCCGACTCGAATCCACCCAGTTCGTTCGACGCACTGATGAACATCCCACTGATCGCCGAAACGCGCCCCCGCATCCGGTCGGGCGTCAAGAGCTGCACCAGCGTATGCCGCACGACGACGCTGATGCAATCAAACGCGCCGGTCAAGAAAAGCGCGGTCAGCGAAATCCAGAACGACGTCGAGAAGCCAAACACGATCGTGGCCACGCCAAAGCCAGCCACGGCCCACAGCAGCGTCTGGCCCGCTTTCGCCATCGGACGCCGATAGACCAAAGCCATCGACATCACCAGCGCGCCCACGGCCGGCGCTGAAAGCAAACAGCCATATTTCACCTCGCCAACTTCAAGGATATCTTTGGCATAAACGGGCAATAGCGCGGTGGCTCCGCCCAGCAGCACCGCGAACATGTCGAGTGCCATGGCGCCCAAAATCACTTTCGTGCTCCACACGAATCCGATGCCTTCGCCCAAACTCTTGAGGGTCGGCGATTCGTGCGGCGCCGCCACTTCGCTGCGCCTGACGCCGACAAGTAAGAAGATGAAAATGGCGGCCGCCGCGGCCTCGAGTAGATAGACCACATAGGCATAGCCCGAGAGTGCCAAAACCCAGCCGCCCAGCGCGGGCCCCATCACCGAGGCCAATTGAAAGCCACCCAGGCTCCAGGTGACGGCATTTGAGAAGTGCTCGCGGGGCACAATCTGCGGCAGAAACGAACTTTTGGCCGGTTGCTGAAACGCGCGCGCGACGCCGGTCAAGAAAAGGCATGCGAACATTGCGGCCACGGGGATTTGGAAAAACGAAACCAACGCCAGGCCGAGCGAAGCCAGCCCGCTGAGCGCCAGCGCCGCCATCAAGATGCTTTTGCGATCCATCCGATCGGCCACATGTCCGGCCAGCAATGCTAGCGAAAGGACCGGGATCACCTGCACCAGGCCGACCCATCCCAGGGCGAGTTTCGAGGCGGTGCGCTGATAAACCTCCCAAATTAACGCGGCGGCCTGCATTTGAAGACCGAGAGTTGCGATCAGGTTGCCGATCCAGTACAGCCGAAAGTTGCCCAAACGAATGGCCGCATACGGATCATGTTCCGAGGCGGAGATTGGTTGGGGCGATGCGTCTGGATCGATTAACTGCATTGGACTTAGGACAATTCTGCGAAGCGGAGGTTCGGCCTCGCCGGGTACGGCCGCGAGCCGGCAATTGCCCAACGGCAGTTTTCTATTATGGCAGGACCTTAGGGCTGGGGAATAGCATCCCGATTTACCCGCCGCAGCGGTTAGGCAAGCTGACGCTTCGCTATAACCCATCTTTTACATACACACCGCATAAGGCCGATATGCAGCACGGAGAGCAGGCTCCGCAGAATCTGAAATCGCTGGAGAATCGGATATGCCGCTGGCACGCAATTTCGTGAAGCTTGCCCTGTTGGTCGCGCTTGTGCAGGGGAGCTTTGCACGTGCCCAGGAGCCGGTCCCGGCACCGGGGCCGGCTGCCGATAACGTGGTCACGCTGGAGCGCGCCGCGGGCTTGGCGCTGACGAACAGCCCCGTCTTGCGGCAGGCCCGCGCGCGCATCGAACAGGCCCAGGGCCTGGCCATCCAAGCCGGACTCTATCCGAACCCGCAGCAGAACAGCGGCAACCCGAACCAGCTCGGTGGCGGTAACAGTTTGTATAGCGCCGGCATGAGCCAGGAAATCGTGCGGGCCGGCAAATTGCAGTTGAACCAGTCGGCCGCTCAACAAGGGGTGCGGCAGGCCAATCTGGATGCCGTTCGGCAGCGGTTCGAATTGCTGACCGCCGTGCGTCAGCAGTTCTTCACGCTCTTAGCGACGCAGAAACGGGTCGATACGCTACGCGAGTTGCGACGAATCGCCCAGCAATCGGAGTCGACCAGCGGCAAGTTGCTCGAGGGCGGCCAAGGAACGAAAAGCGACGTGCTCTTGTTGCGCATCGAGCTGCGCCGGATCGAAGCCTCGTTGCGAAGCGCCGAGTTTGCCAGTGCGGCCGGGGCGCAGCAACTGGCCTCGCTGGTCGGCTTGCCCGACATGAAGATCGACCGCGTCGAAGGAAATCTGGCGATGGTGTTGCCGGACTTCGACGATCCTCAAGTCCGCGAGCAACTGCTGACTGGCAGTTCGTTGGTGGAAAGCGCCCGAGCAGAAATCGTCCGCACTCAATTCTTGTTACGACGCGCCGAAGTGGAACCGACTCCGAACCTGATTCTCAATGGCGGATACCAATGGTCGGTCAACCAGCCACACTCGCAAGCGCTGGTCGCATTGTATTTCACGATGCCGATTTGGGACCGCAATCAGGGAAACATTCGGGCGGCCGGCGCGAATGTGCGTCAATCCGTCGCGCAATTGACCACAGTGCAAAACGAATTGTTGCGCCAATTGGCCGAAAGTTTGGGGCGGTACCGCGCCGCCCAGAGAACCGTGGCATACTACGACACGAGCATTCTGCCCGACGCCCAGCAAACGTTCAAATTGGTGCAAAAAGGGTGGGAGGCCGGGCAGTTCCCGTTTTTGCAGCTCCTGCAGACGCAGCGCTCGGTGTTCGAAGCCAACCTCGACTATATTTCGGCTTTGCAAGACCGGTTGACGGCAGCCGCTTCGATTGCCGGTTTGTTGCAGCTTGAACAGTTTCCGTGAAGCCGCCGTTAGCCGCCGCCATTGGCCTCGAGTTCGCGAGGTAATTTCACAGGCCAGCCCAGCGCTCGATACAGCGCGAATTGCGCGGCATTGTAATCGATCACGGTTCGCAAGTACTCGCGGCGCGCTTGCGCCAGCGCCTGAATGGCTTGCAAGACTTCGATCGGCAATCCCTTGGCCTGCTCGATTCGGTCGAGATTCTGCTGTTGCGAAGCCAAAGCGGCTTCGACGCCGAGTTTGGCGGTCGCCATTTGTCCCTTACGAGCTTGTACTTGGGCATGCGCTTCAACCACTTCGCGCGCCACCTGATCCATCACCGCCATCTGGCGGAATTGGGTCTGGCGAACTGCCGATTGGGCGCCACGCCGCGCGGCCACTTCGCCGAATCCCAAATTCCGCATTTCCCAATACGCCAACGCATCGACATCGAGCCGATCGTGAAAATCGGCCAGCGTGCCGTTGATGCCGGCCCCCATTCCACCGTAACTGGTGCCCATCACAATGCTGGGGATCAACACGGCAAACCGCTCGCGCCGCAACCGCTGCACGGCTTCGGCAACCAATAGCCGGTGTTCAGCCAATTCGGGGCGCTGGGAGAGCCCTTGGGCAATCAGCTCTTTGACCGGCACGTCGAGCGCGACGACTTCGATCGGGACCACCAGGGGCTCGGCGGGATTGAGGGCCACGGTCGGATCGAGCCGCAACAATTGGGCCAAGCGGGCCGATGCCACGCGTTGAGCTTCGCGCGAACGCGCAACGTCATTCTCCCGCACCGCCAATTCGGCCCGCGCGCGGTTTGCGTCGGATTTCAAGCCTGCGCCCGTTTCGGCATAGGCAGCCGTCACGTCGGCAAGTTGTTGGGAATCGTTGCGAGTGCCTTGAGAAATGACAACGTCTTCGCCCGCCCGCAAGAGTTCGAAATACGCCAGCGTGACTTGCAACAGCACGTCGTTCGTCGCGGCGGCCGCGGCACGATTTCGCGAGCCGGCAAATTGGCGGGCCGCCAGCGGTTGGAATAGCGCGTCGACCAGATGAAAGTTGGCGTACAACCCGGGTACGGTCGGAGAAGCGGCGCCATATCCACCCGCGCCCAAGCCGGCATAAAACGCTCCACGACTGTTAATGATTTGAGCGCCTTCTACGCGCTGGATAGCCCCTTCATGGCGGTTGTAATTGGTACCGCCGCGCAGTGACGGAAGCCACAACGCATTGGCCGCCTCGACTTGCGCCATCGCCTGGTTAACTTGTTCGCGGGCAAAGGCCACTTGCAAATTGCCCGCATCCGCCAACCGCAAGGCGGTTGGCAAATCGATGGCAAATCCACCCGCCTCGTTGAGTTTTTGCGCCAGCACTTCTTCCGGCTGGACCGCGACGGCTCGGGTGGCCTGATAAGGCGCCGCTGGGGCCGGCTCCAAGAATCCGACCACTTGCGCGGAATTAACGGCCCGCTCGACCGGCGGCAACCGTTGCGGCCGTTGGCCAGCCCAAAGCGGCGCCGCAAGGTTATTCGGCTCGGGCGATTGGGCGCGCACCACCAACCGATCGGCCGAAAACACACCGGCGATCATTCCTACAGCCAGCAGCATCCTGGCGAAGGGACAACAAAGCTGAATACACCACAACTTGCGCATTCTCCCCCGAATCAGCTTGCGTCGAGCGAAGTGGCCAAATGGCCCAATCCGAAGAAAAGGCCGTGACTTTCCACTAGTGTGCCATCGGGCCAAGTGCGCGAGCAAGTTTAACGAAAAGAGGGAGTTTGCCGTACCGGCAGCATTTGCCGGCTACTTTGCTGGCGGGGGCTCAACAAGTTCGACGCTCTGGCCGTCGGTCAAGCTAGCACCCTTGGTCTGAATCACGAGGTCGTGATCATCCAGACCGGAAGTGATCTCAACTTCATTGCCACTCTTCAGTCCGACAAAAACCGGCTTGCGCTTCGCCTTGCCGTCTTCGACAACAAAGCACCAGGTTGCATTGTCTCCGGCGACGACAGCCGCGGCAGGCACGATCAATGCGTTGGGCGCCTCGGCCAGATCGATGGTGACTTGCGCGTACATTCCGGGCCGCAGCTCGCCGCTTTCGTTCGGCACGTCGACTTCGGTGTGCAGGGTGCGCGAGGTTGGATCGAGGGCCCAGGCGGTGCGGGTGATTTCGCCGGGAAAATCGCGTCCAGAAAGAGACTGCACGCGCACCACGGCGGGATCGCCCGCGCCAGCCAAGGGGGCGTCCATTTCCGGCAGATCGATAAACACGCGGACGCGATCGGTGCGCACCACCGTAAACAGCGGCTGCGCCCCGTCGCCGCCCCCGCCTTGAGCAAAATAACCAATATCGGCGTTGCGCTCCGAAATGGCGCCGTCGAAGGGTGCTTCGATTCTCAGATAGTTCAACAGGGCCGACGTGCGGGCTTCGTCGGCCTCGGCCACTTGTCGCCGGGCACGGATTGCCACCTCGTCGGCCCTTTTTTTCTCGACCTGCGCATGGTTGGCTGCTACGGCGGACTCGGCCGATTCAATCCTGGCCTCCGCCTCTTTGCGCGCCGCCGCTGCGGCCAGCATTTGGGCTTTCGTTTCATCGGCAAGCTTCTGAGTGACAGCCGACCTCGATACCAGTTGCACGACCCGCTTGTATTCCGAGTCCCAGCGCTCGAATTCCGCTTCGACACGTTCGACCGCGGCGGCGGCCTCTTTCATTTGGGCAACGGCGCTAACCTCGTCGGCCTGGGCCACCTTGATGGCCGCTTGCGCTTGCTCGACGTCGGCGCCCGCTTGCGCAACGAGCGCTTTCTTCTGTTGCAGTTCTTGATCCAACTCCGGAGCCGACAGCTCGGCCAGGACCTGGCCACGCTCGACCCGATCGCCAATGTCAGCCCGATATTCTTCCACATAGGCGGGAATCTTGGCGTATAATTTCGCCTGGTCGAAGGCTTCGATTTGGCCGGGCTGGGTGACGGTAAGGCTGATGGTTTTTCGCTCGGGCTTGGCGGCCGTTACGCGGGCGCGAGACGACTCTGCTGGTCCTGCGCCGGCCGTAGATGGCTCGGTGGGAGTCTTCGCGTGGCACCCGAAGCCGGCGATTGCAGCGGATCCAACTAACATCGCCAGTGCGGCAATCCCCAAGAGCCTATCCGACAACCGTCTCGGAGAAGGGGACAGTCCCATTTTGCTCTCAAGGCACCGCAAAATCGGGACAGTCCCCGACGGATCTCGGATAGGCACTAAGTTGCGAGGCCGAACCATCAATGCGCTCCCGAGATAGCAGGGTTGCCAGGCGGGGCTGGAACCGGCGCGTAATTGAGACTTTGTGGATCATCCGGATCAAGCGACGCTGATTTCGTATTGGCGCGACGCTGCACCAGCGCGAATACGGATGGAAGAATGAAAAGAGTCGCAAACGTGGCCGCGACCAGTCCTCCAATAACTGCGCGCCCTAAGGGAGCGCTTTGCTCGCTTCCCTGTTCTAGGGCCAGCGCGAGGGGGACCATGCCCGCGATCATCGCCATGCTGGTCATTAGGATTGGACGGACCCGGCTTGATGCTCCTTCCAGCGCCGCGTCAATCGAGGTGGCGCCCTCGCGTCGACTTTGTTCGGCAAAAGTAACGAGCAGAATTCCGTTTGCCATCGCCACGCCGACGGCCATGATGGCGCCGATGAACGACTGGATGTTCAACGTGGTGCGCGTGACGAACAAGGCCAGACAAACGCCAACGATCACCGCGGGCGCCGTTGAAATAGTGACCAGCGCCAGCCGCAGCGATTGGAAATTCGCCGAGAGGAGCAAAAAGATCACGACCACCGCGAACGCCAGACCCACGCCCAGCCCTTGCAACATCTGCTGCATGGGCGGGATTTGCCCGCGAATATCGAGATTGGCTCCTTTCGGCGGTTGGCCGACAATCGCCGGATCAGTGGCCCGCGCGACAGCGCGACTGACCCGGCCCAAATCCTGGCCGTAAATGTTGGCCGTCAAGCTGAGTTGCCGCCGCATGTTGTAGCGGTCGAATTCGCCGGGCATCGTGCCCCCCTTCACATCGGCCACGTCCTGCAAGAGCAAGTCCTTGCCGTTGTGTTGCTTGAGCGGAACCGTTTCCAAATCATGGATGCTTTTCGTCTGGGCTTGTGGAATCTGGACCTGCACTTGATACCCAATTCCAGTCTTTGCGTCCGGCCAAAAATTTGGCACGACAAATCGGGAGGAAGAGGTGGCAACAACCAAGGAACGTGCGATGTCCTGCGGCACTATGCCGCTGATGCCGGCTTTTTGACGATCCACGTGGACATCAACTGTCGGGTAATCGAGCGACTGGCCAAACTGCAAGTCGCGCAGCGATTCGATTTCAGACATCTGCTGGCGAACTTTTTCGGCATAGTCCCGATTTTCAGCCATATTTGGGCCGCTAACCGCCACGTCAATCGGCGTGTTGGAACCAAAGCTCATCACTTCGTTGATGATGTCGGCTGGCTCGAACGATAGCCGCAACTGCGGCATGCGGGCTGCCAGATCTTTTCGCAAATCCTCCTTGAGCGGCTCAATTCGAAAGCCACTGCCGGGTTTGAGTGCAACCCGCACCATCGCTTCCTCTGGACCTCGCATCCATTGATACACCGAGTTGATCGGATAAGTGGATGGGAGCGTGCCCACGTAAGCCAAGGTGATCTCGATGTTTTGCGGGCCCACTTTGTCTTGAATTGCTTTAAGGACTTCCAACGTCAACTTTTCAGTCTGCTCAAAGTGCGTGCCATCGGGCGCGCGCAGCCGCAGACGGAATTCGCCGGCATCGACGAGCGGGAAGATTTCAGTCCCAAGCCGGAGTCCAACCAAGACGACGACGGCAATACACACCGCCAAATAAACTGGCACGAGAATCCATCGCCCCCGGATCAACTTCGACAGTATCGTCCGAAAACCATCGCGCAAGCGGCCAACCAGTTTTGATTCCTGTGCGTGCGCGTGGCGTAACAGCAATGTGGAAAACACCGGCACGAACGTGCTTGACAGCAGGTACGAGGCCAGCATCGAAAACCCGACCGCCAGTGACATGGGCACGAACAGCGCACGGGCCGCCCCTTCCATGAAGAGCGCTGGCAGAAATACCGCCAAAATGCACACCATGGCCAGAAAACGGGGAATGGCCGTTTGCGCATTACCCAAACGCACCGCCCGGGCGATCTCGGGGGTATGTACGAATTGGGTGTGGATGTTCTCGACTTCCACCGTCGCCTCATCGACCAGAATGCCCACCGCCAGCGCCAGCCCGCCAAGCGTCATCAGGTTGATCGTATTTCCCGAGATCCAGAGTCCGATGACGGCCGCCATCAAAGCCAGCGGAATATTGAGCACCACCACCAGCACGCTCCGCCAGTCGCGCAGGAACAACAACACCATCAATCCGGTCAACGCGGCGCCGAGCAAACCTTCGATTGTCAACGAGCGAATGGCACGCGTGACGTAGGGAGATTGGTCGAACTCGAAAGCGACGTGAATATCGTCGGGCAGCACGGCTTGCATTTTTGGCAAGGCGCGTTTGACTTCGTTGACGACCGCCAGCGTCGAGGCGTCGGCGCGCTTGGTCGCCAACAGATAGATTGCCCGGCGGCCGTCGACCAGCGCATAGCCGCTGGGAATATCCGAACTATCTCGGATCGTTGCCAAATCACGCAGGTAGATTACCGGGCCGCCTCCGGTTCGCAGGGGAATCTTACCCAGTTCTTCGATGTTTCCGACGATCGAGTTAAGCGGCACAATCGGGTACTTATCGCCGATTCGAATGTTGCCCGAGGGGCTAATCGTGTTTCCGCTGGAGACCACCGAAATGACGTCCTCGGGCGACAGGTGATAGGCGCGCAAGCGGTCCGGATCGACATCGATAACAACGGTCCGCTGGTTGCCCCCAAACGGCGGGGGCGCTGAAACGCCGGGCAGCGTGGCGAACATCGGCCGCACGCGAAACAGCGCCAGATCCTGGATTTCCGCCAGCGTGCGAGTTTCGCTCGAAAGCACCAGATAGCCGACCGGCACGCTGCCGGTGTCGAACCGCATCACGAAGGGCGAAACGGTGCCCGGCGGCATGAAGGCCTGCGCGCGGTTGACGTAGTTGATCGTCTCGGCCATGGCCTGGGCCATGTTGGTCCCCGGATGAAACACGAGTTTCATCAGCGCCACGCCCTGGACGTTTTTGCTTTCGACGTGATGGATGCCGCTGATGTAGAGAAAGTGGTACTCGTAGTAATTTGTAAGCAGCCCCTCCATTTGCGCTGGATCCATGCCGCCGTAAGGTTGCGCGACATAGATCACCGGCAGGTCAAGTGCCGGAAATACATCAACCTCCATTCGGCGAACTGCCCAGACACACCCAAGCGCGATGGCCACAATGGCGACCATGACGGTAATTGGGCGTCGCAGGGCTATCTGAATGGGATTCATGTTGCAGCTAGCACGTGGAGAGTGAGTCTCGAAACAATCGTAGCACTAACGAGGAGGCGCGAGTAGCCGAGCGGAGCAGCGAGCCATTATATGAGAAAGAATTAATCTACCGCTAATCAGCAATCACCCGGAAGTGCGTTCGTTGTGCGCAATCACGCGGTCCAGAATGTGCCCGGCACGGTCGAATTCCCAAGTGAACTAAAGAGTTGTCGCCACGTTGTGCGGCGGGTCAAGAAACGATCAGATTTCCGGAACGGCGGCAGGCGTGTCTTTGCCGGCTGTCCTGGAAGCTTATGAAATCCTGACGTCTTCGAGCCGGCAGGAATGCACAGAAGCGGGGCAGTTGCAAACTCCGACAGGACCCCGCCGACGGCGATCGTTGACGCCCGTCGGGCGAGGCCTCGTCACTACCGAGGGTTTCGGGGCTGAAGAAGCTGCCGGAAGCAAATGCTTGTATCATTTGATTTAAATGATATAATCCGCGGAATTCCAGGCTTTTGAGTGGTTGTTCAATGCCACCTGACTTAGAAAAAGACGTAAAAACGGCCGTGCTTGATGCTGCGGAGCGGTTGTTGGCCGACTATGGTGTTAACGGAGTCTCGCTGCGGCGAATTCTGGTCGAGGCGGGGGCCAACTCCGCCGCCCTGCACTACCACTTCAAATCGCGCGAGGGGCTGGTCGAGGCAATCCTGGTGCGGCACGGACAGCAGATCAACTTTCGCCGCAGGGAAGTGCTCGCGGCGATGGAAGGTCAAGCGCGGCCCCCCGACGTCGACCAGATCGTCGACGCGCTGGTGGACCCGATGGTCGAGTTCCTGCGCGACGAGGGGGAATCTGGCAGGCGGTTTCTCCGCTTCCTGGCACGATTGCAATCGGACCGTTCCGTGGTTCACCACGCTTTGCAAGAGCAGCATTTTCCGGATGTCCGCGAACGCATGACCCGGTACTTGAACCAGGCGTGTCCGCACTTGCCGATGCCGGAACTGAAGCAACGCAGCACGATGATGATCGACGCCATGTTGCAATCGTTGGCCAACGCCGACTTCATGTCGGAGCAATGGGGTGGCGAGCGTCATGAGGCCTTGCTCACGGAATTTGTCGGCACCTTGAAAGCGTTTCTGGCCGGAGGGCTCGCGGCGCCGGCGAGAATGACCTCGACAATTTGAATTCCTCGATCGTTCACAACTTGCGGAGAAAGCACGATGCCCGACAGCGCCGACAACCGAAGCAGACGCGAATTTCTGACGCGAACAGGGATCGCCGCAGGCGTCGCAGCGATTGGGTCGGCCGTCGCTTCCACCGAGGCGCTCGCCGACCAGCAGCCCGCCGGCGCGATTAATGCCATGTTGCCCACGCCGAGTCAGATGCAGGCGTTTCTGGCATTGCCCGACGACAGTCCGATCGTGATGGTCAATCTCCTGAAATTCAAGCCCGATGGCGGACAAGCGGAGTACGCCAAGTACGCGGCGGGCGTGCAGCCGATTCTGGAAAAGCTGGGCGCAAAGCTGTTGTTTTCCGGCAAGGCCCAGTTCTGCCTCATCGGCCAGGCCGATTGGGACATGGTCGCGCTGGTGCAGTACCCCCGCAAGAAAACGTTAATGCAAATGACGACCTCGCCCGAGTACTGGGCCATCCATCATCATCGCGAGGCGGGTCTGCAAGGTCAGATCAATTACGCGGTGGTGCAGGTCGATCCAGCCGTCAATGCGGCCATCGGCGCCGTGGGGGTGGCAGAATTCCGGCCCGGCGTCTTTCGCACTCCCGATGAGCAGTTCGCCAACTTGCCCGGGTTCGAGTTCAAGCCGCATTACAAAGAGATCAGCGGCTATCGCATGCATTATCTGGACGAGGGCCCAAACGACGGCGAATCAATTCTGCTGCTGCACGGCGAGCCGACGTGGTGTTATCTCTATCGCAAAATGATTCCGGTGCTGACCACGGCAGGCTATCGTTGCGTTGTGCCCGACCTGATTGGCTTCGGTCGCTCGGATAAGCCGGCCGACAAGGCCATTCATACCTACAAGTTCCATGTCGATACGGTTGCCGCGCTCGTCGAGGCGCTCAACCTGAAGAACTGCACGTTGTTTGGCCAGGACTGGGGCGGGCTGATTGGCCTGAGGGTGGTCACCGAGAATGAAGCACGCTTTGCGCGGATCGTCACCTCAAACACAGGCTTGCCGACGGGCGAAGAGCCGATCACGGCGGCGTTCCTCGTTTGGAAGCGCATGAGTCAACAAATGCTCGAGCGTGGCGACATGCCGATTGGCAGCCTGGTGGCCGGAAGCGCGAAAATGCCGACGCTGCAAGAGGCCTACGACGCTCCGTTTCCGGACAAGCGATTCAAGGCCGGCCCACTGATGATGCCGCAGCTCGTGCCCGTCGCGCCCGGAGATCCGGCCACCGCGGCCAACAAACAAGCGTGGGAAGTACTGCGCAAGTGGCACAAGCCGTTCCTGACAGCATTTGGCGACGGCGACGCGATCACCGGCGGCGCGGAAAAGATATTTCAACGAGAAGTGCCAGGGTGCAAGGGCCAACCGCAAGCGACGATCAAAGGCGCGGGCCACTTTATTCAGGAGACGCACAGCGAGGAGTTGGCCCGCACGATCGTCGCATTTATCGCGCAGACTCCATCGACCAAATAACAATATGCCCGCCGTACGGTATCACGCGTCATTTTTTTTGGGAATTTGACATGCGCGTCAAAACAAGCTGGCAGATGTTCAATTCAGCGCTCGTCGCCGCGGTACTGGTAACTTGTCTCGCGTTCGCTATGCCGTTCGGCATGCGATCCTTCGTCGCCGCGGCCGAGTCGCCCGGAAGACTTCCGGCGGGCGATCCCGACTTCAAAGGCACGCTCGGCCGCACGATCAAGGAAGCAAAGCCCTCGTTTCCCGAGCCGATCAGGGCGCCGAAGGGCGCCCCCAACATCGTGCTCATCATGACCGACGATACGGGCTTCGGTCACTCGAGCACGTTTGGCGGTCCGATACCGACGCCCACGCTCGACCGCCTTGCAAACAACGGCCTTCGCTACAACCGCTTTCATACCACGGCCCTTTGCTCGCCGACTCGCGCGGCGCTGTTGACCGGGCGCAACCATCATTCGGCCGGCACCGGCATGGTCACGGAGTTCGCGACCGGATTCCCCGGCTACGCCGGGATTATTCCCGCCAGCGCGGCGCTCGTTTCGCAGGTTCTCAGAGGCAACGGGTACAACACCGCCGCCTTTGGCAAGTGGCACAACACGCCGCCTTGGGAGGCCGGTCCCACGGGTCCCTTCGACCACTGGCCCACGAACTTGGGCTTCGAATACTTCTATGGCTTTCTGGGTGGCGACACCAACCAATGGGCGCCCGCTCTGGTCGAAAACACCAAGCGAATCCAGCCGCCCAACGATCCCACCTACCACCTGATGACCGACATGACCAACCGAGCCATCGATTGGATTCGCACGCAAAAGACCACCGAGCCCAACAAGCCGTTTTTCGTCTATTTTGCCCCCGGTGCCACACACGCCCCGCATCACGCTCCGCAATCCTGGATCGAGCGATTTAAAGGTCAATTCGATCAAGGTTGGGACAAAGTCCGGGAAGAAACCTTTGCGCGGCAAAAGCAGTTGGGCGTCGTGCCCGCCAACACGATCCTGACGCCGCGTCACAAGACCATTCCAGCCTGGGACTCCTTAAGCGCCGACGACAAACAGCTCTATGCGCGGATGCAGGAAGTGTTCGCCGGATTCCTGGCGTACACCGACAACGAAATCGGCCGCGTCATCAGTGCGATTGAGCAGTTGGGAGATCTCGACAATACAATGGTCGTGTACATCGTCGGCGACAACGGCGCCAGTCCCGAGGGTGGTTTGACCGGCACCGACAACGAAGCCAAGCGGTTCAACGGAGTTGTCGACACCATCGAGTCAAACCTGAAGCTCAAGGACCAGCTCGGTGGTCCCATGGCCTACAACAATTATCCCGTGGGCTGGGCCTATGCCGGCAGCACGCCGTTCCAGTGGACCAAACAGATTGCTTCGCATTTCGGGGGCACGCGCAACCCGATGGTCATTTCCTGGCCGAAGCGCATCAAGGAAAAAAACGGCTTGCGCACTCAATTTCACCATGCCGTCGACATCGTGCCGACGATCTATCAAGCCGTCGGAGTCCAGGCCCCGACCGAAGTGAATGGAGTTCCACAGAAACCGATGGAGGGCGTCAGCCTGGTCTACACGTTTGACGAGGCACAGGCGAAAGGGCGACACACGACCCAGTATTTTGAGATGCTAGGAAGCCGGGCGATCTATCACGACGGTTGGGTCGCGGCGGCATTCCATGGTCGTCTGCCATGGTCCATGGTTGCCAGCAGTGTCGACATCGACTCCGAACCGTGGGAACTCTACAACATCGACGAGGATTTTAGCGAGGCAACGGATTTGGCAACGGCAAATCCGAAAAAACTGCACGCACTGCAGGCCATGTTTTGGATCGAAGCCGCCAAGTATCAAGTCCTCCCGATCGACGATCGCACGGTTGGCCGCATGCTCAACAGTCCTCAACCCGAAGTTGCACCGGGCCGAACCGCGGCGACCTTCTATCCCGGAATCATTCTCCCCGAAGCGTGCGCGCCCAATACCAAGAACCGATCCAGCACGATCACCGCTGTCGTGAACCTCCAAAAGCCGGGAGCCGAAGGCGTGTTGGTGGCGGAAGGGGGACGATTTGGAGGGTACAGCCTCTATATCAAGAACGGCAAGCTCGTGCTGCACTACAACTTTCTAAACGTCGCCCGCTACACGATTACCTCCAATACCGATGTACCGCTGGGAAAATCAACGCTACGATACGAATTCAAGGCCGCCGGCAACGCGCGCGGCGGTGGCGGAACCGGCAAACTGTTCATCAACGATCAACAGGTTGGCGAGGGTCGAATTGCTAGAACAGCGCCCAACATCCTCTCGATCGATGAAACATTCAATGTGGGCATGGACATTGGCACGCCAGTTTCGGAAGACTATCAGGCCCCTTTCCCATTTACCGACACGCTCGAGCAGGTCACGATCGAACTCAAGTAGCTGACGCCACAAGACCGCCGATTTTGACGCGCTAGCGATTTGTCGGCTCGGTGCAAGGTTCGACTAACGACTTGCACATCGACGAACCGCGCTCGGCTCGCGTTACCATCGGCAGGCGACGATAGCCATGCAAATTAACCAATTCTGCGATGCGGCCCGATTATGGCTCGCCGCCGGTCGTCACGAGAACGTCGCCGGACGACAAATGTTCGTTCACGACCGCGGCCCGGCCGCTGCCGCGAATTCGGCCAGTGAGTCTCCAACACTTCTATTGCTCCATGGCTTTCCCACGTCGTGCTACGATTGGCGGGGCATCGTCGAGCGTCTCTCCGGGCGTGTTCGCGCAATCGCTCCGGATCTGCTGGGCTTCGGTTTTTCGGACAAACCCGTGGCCTACAGCTACTCGTTGTTTCAGCAAGCCGACACCATCGAGGATTTGCTCGCCAAGCTGAAGGTCCGCGCTGCCCATGTCGTGAGCCACGATCTCAGCACGAGCCTGCACAGCGAGCTACTGGCCCGGCAGGCCGAGGGGCGACTGAGTTTTGAGCTGCAATCGTCGACCTTCCTGAACGGCAGCATGTTGCAGTGGCTCGCTACGATCACACCCTTCCAGGAGCTATTGGCCGCCAATGCAACGCTGCCGCAAGCGATCGAAATCTGTCGCACCACGATTTTAGCAATGTATGTGCCGGGCTTACAGAAGCTGATGCGACGGCCCGAGGCCATCACGGCCGTCGATGCGCAGGTGATGGACGAACTGTTGCGTTACCAGGACGGCCACCTGAGGCTGCCGGCAATTGCAGGCTATATGCGTGAGCGCTACTTGCACGCCGATCGCTGGCTGGGGGCGCTGGAAACCGCCCCGTCGCGCGTGCAAATTGTGTGGGCCGACGGCGACCCGATCGCTCACGTCGAAATGGGCCGCGAACTAGCGCGGCGCTGTCCACGGGCCAAATATCACGAACTGACCGGCTCGGGACATTTTCTGCTGATGGAGGATCCGTCGGCAGTGGCTGAGAGAATCGAAGAGTTTGTTTGCCTCTAATCGCCACGTGACGGTGGCGAGAGGGTGGAGGAGAACGAGCCTGGCGTGCTGGCCTATATTTGTCACCGCTCCGTCAAGAATCCCGACGAGATCGTCTTTTTCGAAGTCTATAAGGATGAGGAAGCGCTGAAGGCCCATGGCAAGACTCCGCACATGGGCAAGATGCGAATGGCGTTCGCCACCCTGTTCCGTCCACCTCTCGAAGTGACTCGCTTGGACCGCATCAGGGGATTCGCACACTAGCGCAGTGCCGACGAGCATTTCGCAGCGCGGCGGAGGACCGCTGCTGCGAAATGTGCCGCGGCGGGTCGCCACGCCGGTGGACGACGACCTTGCCTGCTTGGCGTCTCATTGGTCCCACCTTCCCCTGCCCGTCAAGTCGGCGTGGCCGCATTTGAACCGCCCGATAACAGCTGGACAAAGTGCGGTTCCCCCGTGCCAGCCACAGCGGCCTGCCGTCTCTCGTGAGAATCGGTCGTTTTTCGATACGGCAAGAAGAACAAGCAAAGGACCGTAATCTAATGTGGCGATCGAAGTTCACCACACGCAAAGAGGGCGAGGACGGCATACGCGGTCCCCGCGTTGGAGATGAGATGCCGCGTGTGCCACGCTTGGGACGGAGTGAACCACCGACCGCTTTCACGCTGATTACTTTTCAGCCACGTAAGGCCTCGCTGCAGACGTGAATCGCTAGCTGTCAGGCCTGCCTGACGAGCCACGAAGATAACGAAGCCAGTAGCGTATCCGTCACTCGCGAGAGAACTCTTGTAGGCGTCCTCACGCCCAATGTAGAGAAGGAGCTGACGTGTCCACATGTGGTCGAGCGCTTGGCGGGTAAGCGGATGCAACTTGCCGGTCACCCAGCGGTCGTTGAGGGCCATTGCCGCGGCCACGCCTATGGCAACCGCTCCGTCGACATCCTTGCACGAATAGTCGGGCATCGCCTCCCGCTTCCCTGCCACAATTTCCTCGAAGAACTGCCGAACTTCTGCTGATTGTGCCGAGACACTACCCAGTGTCGGCCGGGCCATCAAGTATGGGAACATCGTGTGGCACGCAGTGCAGGCATGAGTTTTCTGCCAGTCCAGCGCGGCGCTGTCAAGGTAGCGAGCCGCTCGCTCCAGGGAGAATTCCTTCGCGTGAGGCTCGTTTGGTGCAATGTCTGCAGGCGATTCGACAGATTCCGGAGTAATTGGTTCCGTGGCTTTCGACACGGACGCGATGCAAGCGGTGACAATAAGGATTGGCCCGGCGAGTTTTCTCACGGCGTAAGCATACCGCTTGGAGGATTCGAACGAAAGTCAGCCGACATTTCCCCTATGGACTGAGCCTGGAACCGATCCAGGCTCGCAATAGCTACGATTGTCACAGTACACGTTCGACAAAGGGAATCGAATGCCATTCACTCGTCAATTTCTCAAAGCACCGTTGTTAGGCCGGTTTCGATCACGTTCCTAGCAATTCCCTGATCGGCTTGGCGTCGGCGGGCACGGGAATGGGGCGGCCGGAAAAATCGTTGAATTGCAGTCCTTCCGTGTTAACGCCCAGATGGTGATAAACCGTGGCTAGAAACTCGTTCACGCCGACGCGCCGCTCGATGACCTGCTCGCCACGCTTGTCGGTGGCGCCGATTACCTGGCCGGTGCGCATGCCACCGCCGGCAAACAGCATGGAAGTCGCATTGGGCCAATGGTCGCGGCCCGGCTGCCCCTTGTCATAGCTGATTTTCGGCGTGCGGCCGAACTCGCCAGTGACAACCACCATCACGCGGCGATCGAGGCCTCGCTCGTAAAGATCTTCGATCAGAGCCGTGACGGCCTGATCGAAATTCCCGGCCCGTGCTTTCATCGCGTTGAACACGTGATGATTGACGGCATGGTCGTCCCAGTTGTGCACCGGCCCGGCTTCCTTGCCGGCCAACGCGGTCGTGACCAAATCCACTCCCGCTTCGACCAGCCGCCGCGCCATGAGACATTGTTGGCCCCAACTGGTGCGGCCATAGCGATCGCGCAGGCGAGGATCTTCTTTCGACAGGTCGAAGGCGTCGCGGGTCGCGGGGGAGGTGAGCATGTTCCAGGCTTGCTGCTGGAACGTGTCGAGGGCCTCCATGTTCCCCTTGAGATCGAGCGCGCCGCTGAGCCGATCGAACTGCTGCCGCAATCCGATCCGCGACTCCAAGCGCGCCGTCTGCTGACCTGGGCCAAGCCCGATATTGGGAACTTGAAAATTCGGGGCATTCGGATCGCCCCCAATCGCGAACGGTTCGTAATTCAAACCGAGATAGGCCGAACCGGTGTACGGCACCGGCGGCACGCCCACATAATTCGGCAAGGCACGCCCCGGATCGTTGCGCATGCGGCTGACAATCGAAAAGCAATCGGGGTGGTCGGGCTTATTTCGCATCTCGCGCACGGGGTGGCCCGTGAACATCTGCTGGGCGCCCTGCTGATGGCAAAAGCCGGTGTGGACCATCGAACGCAAAATCGTGAACTTATCGGCCATCGCGGCATGCCGGGGCAGCAGTTCGCAAAGTTGCAAGCCGGGCACTTTTGTCGAGATAGGCAAGTACGGCCCGCGGAATTCGGCGGGAGCCTCGGGCTTGGGATCGTACGTCTCCAAGTGCGATGCTCCGCCATGCAGCCAAACGACAACCAGCGCCGTCCGCTCGCGCGCGCCCGGCACTGGCGCTTCGGCTCGCAGCTTCAAAAGAGCCGGCAGCGTCAAACTCGTGAGGCCGGCGATGCCGCAGCGCAAGAATTCGCGGCGCCCCATGGGCTGAGGAGCGATCCCGTTGAGCGAAATGGTTTTGCGGTGCAGCGGCATAACGGGGGTCCGGTCGAAGAGAACGCATAAATTGTAGTCGATTCGTGCCGGAGTGAAAGTGATTTTTGCGAGGCCGGGGCGCCGTGTTAGCGGCTCAAAAGTTGGTGATAAATAAGACTCGGCAGCCCCTTGCGGCCCGACGATGCGATTTCGCGAAAACTTGCGACGAAACGAACAAGGTCGATCTCTCGAAATCCGCCGACGCACCAGGCCTCGTGGACCTTCGGCCCACAAAAAACCGTGTGTCGCCGGCTGTGAGCTCCAGCGAAACCGCCGGGCAGGCAGTGGTGTTTAGAATTGAGGGATTTCCCGAACAGCGGTCTTTAGTGAGGCATGAGACGCAGATGAGAAACTTCCATTTGCTGATCGAGTCGGGCATGATCACAATCCTCGTGGCTGGATCAGGGCTGTGGCCGCTGGCCGGCCAATCGGTCGCCGCGGACGCGCCGGCACGCAAGCCGAACATCCTCGTGATTGTCGCCGACGACTTGGGCTATGCCGAAGTGGTCTGTCAAGGCGCGCAACCGATCCCCACGCCGCGCATTCATTCGATACGCGACGGCGGCGTCTGTTTCACCAATGGTTACGTGACCTGTCCCGTTTGCAGTCCGACCCGCGCCGGCTTGTTGACCGGACGCTACCAGCAGCGCTTCGGACACGAGTTCAACCCTGGGCCGGCGGCGCAAGCCTCTGACAACTTTGGTTTGCCGCTGACTGAAATCACGCTGGCCGACCGGCTGAAGCAATTAGGCTACGCCACCGGAATCGTCGGCAAGTGGCACTTAGGCTACAAGGAGGAGTTTCGTCCCGGGCGGCGCGGCTTCGACGAGTTTTTTGGATTCTTGGGCGGCGCCCATTCCTACGTCGACAGCGGAGCCGATCGCAACAACCTGATCTACCGCGACAACCATCGAGTCGAAGAAAAGAGCTACTTGACCGACGCGTTCGGCCGCGAGGCGGTCTCGTTCATCGATCGGCACAAGCAGCAACCGTTCTTTTTGTACCTGGCATTCAACTCGGTGCATGCTCCGCTGCAAGCGCCGGACAAATACTTGAACCGTTTCCCGGAGATCAAGGACGAAAAGCGGCGGACTTTCGCGGCCATGCTGTCGGCCATGGACGATAACATCGGCGCCGTGCTCGACAAATTGCAGCAGGAAGAACTGGACGAACAGACGCTCATGTTCTTTATCAGCGACAATGGCGGGCCGACTCCGCAGACCACCTCCGGCAACGATCCTTTGCACGGCTTCAAAGCCCAAGTCTGGGAAGGCGGCATTCGCGTCCCGTACATGGTCAAGTGGAAGGGACATTTGCCGGCTGGAAAAGTTTACCAACAGCCGGTCGCCTCGCTGGACATTCTGCCCACCGCCGTCACGGCCGCCGGCGGGACGCTCGCGGGCGATCATCCGCTCGATGGCGTCGACCTGACTGCCTACCTCACGGGGCAGAACAGCAAATCGCCGCACGATACGCTGTACTGGCGGTTTGGTCCTCAATGGGCGATCCGCAAAGGCGATTTCAAGCTGCTCCAGCCACCGCGGGCGGCCGTGCAGTTGTTCAACCTGGCCGAGGATTTCGGCGAGCAGCACGATCTGTCGGCCCAAAAGCCGGAGCTGGTCAAGGAGCTGGAAAAAGCCTGGAAAGAGTGGGATTCGCAGCTCGCGCCGCCGCGTTGGAAAGCGCAGCAAGCCCGCGCCGCTCGAGCCCGCCAAAGAGCGGCGCGATAAAAGCATTTGAGCAGCCGCTATTTGGCTCCCGCGTCGTCGAGAAACCGCCGCGTGGACTCGTGCCGCGGCGAATCAAAAATCTGCTCCGGCGGCCCCGATTCGAGCACCCGGCCATCTTCGAAGACGTGCAGCGTGTGCGCCGTGCGTCGGGCCAGCCGCAGCGAGTGAGTGACCACGATCATCGTTTGGCCCGAGGCAGCCAGGTCAACGATCACGGATTCCACCTCGGCGGCCATCCGCGGGTCGAGCGCGCTGGTGGGTTCGTCGAAGAGCATCACGTCCGGCTTCATCGCCATCGCCCGAGCGATCGCGACGCGCTGTTGCTGTCCCCCCGAGAGCGTCTCGGGCATGGCGTGCAATTTGTCATTCAGGCCCACCCGCGCCAGGAGAGCCCGGGCTTCGCCGACGGCCTGCTCGCGCGAATAGCCGAGCACGTGCATCGGCGCTTCAATGACATTGCCCAACACCGTGCGGTGCGGGAACAAGTTGAATTGCTGAAACACCATGCCCACGCGCCGCCGCACTTGTTTCAAGAGCGGCATTCGATCGTGGGGTGTCAATCCCGAGCGGAGCGTCACCTCGGCCAGTTCGATTTCGCCGGCCTGAAAATCCTCCAGCCCATTCAAGCACCGCAAAAACATCGTCTTGCCCCCGCCCGACGGCCCGACGACAACGCACACCTCCGAGCGCCGCACGCTCATCGAGATGCCCGAGAGCACGTCGCGATCAGCGAACCGCTTTACGAGCGAGCGGACTGCGAGCGTGGGTTTGTTATCGTCGGCGATCATGGTCTGTGTTTCGTCTGGCGAGCCAGGCGCCTCTCCAACAGGGACGCCAGGCGAGCCAAGGGGATGCTCATCAACAAATACAGCAGCGCGGTCAGGGCGGCCAGTTCGAGCGTGGCCCCCGTGTCATTGCGCTGCACGCTGTATTGCTTGGTCAACTCCATCACGGTGATTACCGAACAGACGGACGTATCTTTGAACATGGCAATGAAGTCGTTCGTAACGGGCGGGACCACGATGCGGATGGCCTGCGGAATGATGATCCGCCGCAGCGCGAGCCACGATGACATCCCCAGCGCCAGGGCGGCTTCCATTTGTCCGCGGGGGACGGCTTGCAGGCCCGCGCGATAAATCTCCGCCTCGTAGGCTGAGTAATTGATCGCCAGGCCGGCAATCGCGGCGTACAGGGCGGGAATGGCCAGGCCGACTTCGGGCAAGAGGAAGAAGATCACGAATAATTGCAGCATCAGCGGCGTGCCGCGGAGGATTTCGATATACGCAATAAGCGCCCAGCGGAGCGGCGCCGGGCCATACATTCGGCCGAGCGCCACGATGAGCCCCAGCGCCATCGCCAGCGGCATCGAAACGCAAGCCAGCAGAATGGTCATGCCGGCCGCCTCAACCAACAGTCGCCCGCGGCTGCGAATGGCGGCCCAGCCTCGCAGTTCGGTCGCCCGGACGCCCAAATCGGCGTCGCTTCGGCCGGCAAGCGAAATCAATTCCTGCTGGGGCTCCGTCCACATGTTGAATTTTTTGTAAAGGCGCTCGAGTTGGCCGCTGGCCAACAGTTTTTCCAGGGCCGTGTCCAACGCGTCGCGCAAAGCTTTGTCGCCGCGGCGGGCAAAGATGACGTAATACCCCCGCCCCACCGGCTCGCCCACGGCCACTAGTCCCGCGAAGCGATCGCGATAGAAATTCACGGCCGGTAAGTCGGCCAGAGTGGCATCGAGCTTGTCCGTCTCGACCTCGCGCATGGCGTCGGTCGTGCCCTCGTAAACGACGATTTCGACGTTATTCGAAAAATGTTCGTTGAGATACGCGTGGGCCCCCGATGCTTCGAGCACGCCGATCTTGAGTTTCGGCTGTCCGGGTTCGCGGCGATGAAGGTCGCCCCAACTCTTCAACCGTGGATTGTCTCTCCGGCCAAGCAGGACCAATTGATAGATATAGTAGGGCCGCGTGTGCTCCATCCGGCCCGCCCGAGCAGGCGTAAGCTCGTAGCCGTTGAGCACGATATCGATCTGTCCGGTTGCCAACAGCGCGGGCAAGTTTTGCCAAGGCCCCTGAAAGAATCGCGATTTGACCCTGAGTTCGGCCGCCAAAGAGTTTGCTAGTTCGGCTTCGAAGCCGGTCATGCGGCGCGGATTGGCCGGATCGGGATAGACGTACGGCCCGCCCCCTTCGCTGTCGGCTCCCCAGATGAGCTGGCCGCGGTTGCGAATCGCGTCGAGCGTGTCGGCCTGCGCAGCGTGGGCAAGGACTGACGAGAACAACAGGCTCAGCACCCAACCCGGCTGCCGCATGCGGTTTTCCTTGAAAGACATGATGTTTCTCCCTCTCCCACTGGGAGAGGGCCGGGGTGAGGGCATTATGCTCACACCTTTCGCTCAACTTAGCCC
>JACQFF010000112.1 GCA_016200205.1 Planctomycetia bacterium | reverse complement strand
TGAAGCCGGTCGGCGAGTGGAACCACGAGGAAATTATTGCCCGGGGCCGGCAGGTCACGGTCATTCTCAATGGCACGACCATCGTGGACGCCAACATCGACGAAGCCAGCAAGCCGCAAACGCTCGACGACAAATCGCACCCCGGCCTGGCCCGCGGCGAAGGCCATATCGGCTTTTTGGGGCACGGCGCGCGGATCGAATTCCGCAACATGCGGGTGAAGGATATCGCCAAAAAATAGCGGAACTTCGAAACGCAGCGAAGGCCGAACGAGCCGAGGAGCTACACCTCGGGGATGACCGCGTATGTGTTACAAAATCGCATTGACCTTGACCGGCCTCTGGCTGACTCTGGCCAGCAGCTTGCACGGCGAAACGCTCAAAGTGCTGATCGTCGACGGCCAAAACAATCACGATTGGAAGGCGACCACTCCGCTGTTGAAAGAAGAACTCGAGTCGAGTGGCATGTTTCAGGTCGACGTGGCGACTGCTCCGCCGGGCGCGGACACCAGCGGATTTCGGCCAAACTTTACCGCCTATCGCGCCGTGCTCTCCAACTATAACGGCGCCGATTGGCCGCGCGAAACGCAACAAGCGCTGATCGAATATGTCAAAAGCGGCGGTGGGCTCGTCATCGTGCACGCGGCGAACAACTCGTTTCCCACTTGGAAAGAGTATAACGAAATGATCGGACTGGGTGGCTGGGGTGGCCGCAACGAGGCCTCGGGCCCCTATATCCGCTACCGAAACGGCAAGATCGTACGCGATACTTCGGCCGGCGCTGGCGGCCATCATGGTGCCCAGCATCCCTTTCAGATCGTGATTCGCAACGCGGCTCATCCCATCACCGCAGGCATGCCGATGGCGTGGCTGCATGAAACCGATGAGCTCTACGATCAACTTCGCGGGCCGGCACAAAACATGACCGTGCTGGCCACCGCCTATGCCGATCCACAACAGGGGGGCAGCGGCGAGCACGAGCCGATGATTTTCACGATCGACTACGGCCAGGGGCGCGTCTTTCACACGCCAATGGGACATAGCCCCAAAGCGATCCAGTGCGTGGGATTTGTCGTCACGCTCCAGCGCGGCACCGAGTGGGCCGCCACGGGCAAAGTCACCAACACGAAACTGCCCGACGATTTCCCCGCGGCCGATCGAGTCAGTTTGCGCAAGTAAATGCAGCGATAGGGGGGAGCATTCAGCGTGTCGCACGATCGCGTCTCGCTGCGCGGCGTCGAACTGTTTGCGGACGTAGAACAAACGGAGAAAACCCCGGCTCCGTCGATGCAAGCGGCGCTTCACGACCGCTCGCGGCTCGGCGTTGCACCGACCGATTGGTTTTGTCCGGCCGCTCTTAATGGAACCCTGACTCATGGCACAATTCATTGATCCCCGGCATCGTTCGTGGCCAAGAAAGTTTCGCCGTGCCGCACGGGGCCTGGGTTGGGGCCTGCGCACGGAACGCAATTTTTCGGTCCATCTGGTAGTGGCTGCGGCCGTAGTGGCCGCGGCGATTGCGTTGGACGCCAGCCGGCTGGAGTGGTGCATGCTAGTGCTGTGCGTCGCGGTCGTGTTGGGCGCCGAATTGTTCAATACGGCCATCGAGCAGCTCGCCCGAGCCGTTACCCGAGACCACAACGAACACGTGCGCGACGCGCTGGACACTAGCAGCGGGGCGGTGTTGTTGACCGCGATTGGAGCGGCCATCGTGGGCTCGCTCGTGTTTGTCTATCGCTTGGGCTGTTTTCTCAATTGGTGGAGCGGTTGAACGGACTCTCGGGCGTTTTGTCTCAGCAAACAATCGTCCACGAAGGCACAAAGGATTCAAAGGAAGAATGAAACGAAGAGGGATGAGCTTCCACCAACGGAGGCACTCGACACTCGGCTACATGACGCCAACTGAGTTCGAGGCCAGCCTCAACTAACCATCCGCCCGCGCCCACGGTCCTTGGGGGAAGCTCAGGGAAGAAAATCTCAATGATTTCTCTATTCACAGTCACGTCGGAGTATTCGGCGACATGACTTGTTTAGGATGCGCGGATAATCGAAGAACGGCTGCCGACCGGCGAAGGCGTGCAGATCGGTGCCGCAGACGCCGATGCGGCGAATGCGCCAGCGCCTCGCCCGGCGCGGGTCGCGGGTCGGCGGCTTCAGCGGCAACAAATTGGCCCGGCCGGGCCAGAACAATCTCGAGCATGACGTTGAGTTTGCTTCAGCATAGAAAAACGGGAGACGAGCCCCGCGCGGTAGCTCGTCTCCCAATTTGAATCACGGCTGGCCGTAAGTCACTACTTCTTGGCCAATTCAGCTTCGATCGCGTTGATGACCTCAGGCGCGTCGGGCTTCGACGGTGGAGCGAACCGCTTCACGACTTTGCCGTCGCGCCCAACCAGGAACTTTTCGAAATTCCATTTGATCGGGCCGTCCATGCCGGGGTTCGTTTCCTTGGAGGTCAGAAACTGATACAAGGGGGCAATGCCTTCGCCTTTGACGACGATCTTGGAGAACATCGGGAAATCGACGCCGTAGTTCTGAGTGCAAAACGTCGAGATTTCTTGGTTCGTGCCGGGCTCTTGCTTACCGAACTCATTGGCCGGGAAGCCCAAAACCTCCAAACCCTTGTCCTTGTACTTCGTGTACACCTCTTCCAATTGCTTGTATTGCGGGGTTAAGCCGCACTTGCTGGCGACGTTGACGATCAGCACCACGTTGCCTTTGAACTTCGACAGATCGGTCGGCTTGCCGTCGAGGCTGTCCATCGTGAAATCCAACGGGCTCTTGAGTTCGGCGGCCGAAACGATGCCGGCAAACATCAATAGGACGATTGAAAACAGAGCGGCGAGCTTCATGGGGATCCTCCGTAGCAGATAGTGCGAGGGATTTTTGACAGGAACGACTTCCTAAAAACGTATCGTGTACCTACCCGCTTGTCAAAGCGCTGCGGTGCGACACGCTGCGATGCCCGCGCTGGACAGCCTTGCCGCGGCGGTGCATACTCGGGCGCGGACAGCAAAGTCTTCTTCAACGTCGATCTCGAAGGAGCAGGCATCGTGGTAAAGCGGTCGATTTACAGCGTTTTGCTTTTACTTTCGGGTGCGCTACTCCCACCGATTCTGACCCGCGGCGCCGAAATCGTTTTTGAACAAGGCATCGAATACTCCAATCCCGACAACGAGCATTTGCAACTGAACCTCGCTCGCCCAAAAGAACATCAACAACTCCTGCCGGCGGTGGTTTGCATCCATGGCGGCGGATTTCGGGCCGGCAATCGCGACCGCTGGAATAAGCTCTGCCAACAACTGGCCGAGCGGGGCTACGTCGCGGCGACTGTCACTTATCGACTCGCGCCGAAATATCAATTCCCCGCGGCGGTACACGACGTCAAAGCGGCCGTCCGCTTTCTGCGCGCAGGTGCATCAAAATTCGGCATCGATCCGGCGCGGCTCGGCACGCTTGGCGACTCGGCGGGCGGCACGCTGGCGCAGATGCTCGGCGTCACGGCCGGGGCGCGCGAGTTGGAGGGCGAGGGCGGCCATGCCGAGCGATCGAGCGCCGTCACCTGCGTGGTCAATTACTACGGCGCCAACGATTTTACCAAGTCCTACGGCAAGAGCGTCGACGCGGCCGAAGTTCTGCCGCTGTTCCTGGGCGGAGACCTCGCGCATGCGCGACGGCGTCACATCCTGGCCAGCCCGCTGTATTGGGTCACCCCGCAAGCCGCCCCCACCCTGCTGTTGCACGGCACGAAAGATCCTTACGTCGCCTTCGAGCAAGCCACCTGGATTCACGACCGGCTGAAAGCGGCCGAAGTCGAAGTCGAGCTCATCGAATTGAAAGACGCCGGTCACGGATTCAAAGGAGCCGACGCCGAACGGGCCGAAGCCGCGATGTTCGAGTTCTTCGACAAACATTTGAAGAAGGCCGGAGGCTGATGGCACGCGGACGAGGATCCCCAAAAGCCTAGAGCCTAAAACCTACAGCCTCTTTAAGCCACGTCGAGCGCTTCCATCCGGCGAAGTTTAAGCTGTTGATATCGGCGGCCGTGCCGCGGCCCTTGCGAAGGCCCACCGGGAGCGGTAGCATTGCCAAATCGACTTTCCGAGCGGCAGATAACTTCGCTCACTAACCACGCGCCGCGGGCCGTGGCTTGCTCGTTTTTCAGCTTGAGACCGACTTCATGACCGCGCTCACAAAACTCTTCCTCCTGGCGGTTGAGGAAAGCGGCACGGTTTTTAGCGTTCCCTTCCTGCGGTTTTATGTCTTCGTGCTGGCCGGTTTCGTCGGGTATCAGATCATCACCAAGGTGCCGGCCCTGCTGCACACGCCCTTGATGTCGGCCACGAACGCCATCTCCGGCATTTCGCTGGTCGGTTCGCTGGTGGCAGCCGGGGCCCACTATAGTGAAGTCAGCACGGTGCTCGGCTTTTTCGCAGTGACCGCCGCCACGATCAACGTCGTGGGCGGGTTCATGATCACCGATCGCATGCTCAAGATGTTCAAGCGTCAGGAACGGAAATAGCCGATGCTCTCGAGCGTGCTTCAGCTTGCCCAAGGAATGGTGGCCGCGACCGAGCCGGCCGCCGCCGCCACGAGTACTGGCCCCGAGCTGCGCGAGTTTTTCATCCAAGTCGCCTACCTGGCCGCTTCGGTGCTGTTTATTTTGGGGCTGCGTGGCTTAACCGCGCCCGACAGGGCGCGCCGCGGCATGCAGTTGGCCGCCATCGGCATGTTGGTGGCCGTGGTCGGCACGCTCATCGACCACAGGATTGTCGAGTTCCAATGGATTCTGCTTGGCCTCGTGGTCGGCTCCGGCGTCGGCGCCGCGATTTCGATCTGGATGCCGATGACCGCGGTCCCGCAGCGGACGGCCATCTCCCACGCCTTCGGCGCCCTGGCTGCCACGCTGGTCGGCATTTCACATTACCATTATCTGACCCACATGCTGCACCAGGAAATCGGCGGCGTGGAAATGGCGGCGCTCGGTTTCGAGGTCATGTTCGGGTCGCTGACGATCACCGGCAGTTTGATGGCTTTCGGCAAATTGCAAGAACTGCTGACCAGTGCTCCGATCACTTACAGATTTCAGAACGAGTCGAACATCGGCCTGTTCGTGGTGGCCGTGTGTCTGTTTGTGTATCTGGTGTTCACTCCGTCGGATGCGGCCTCGCACGCGCCGGTTTTCTATCTGATGGTGCTGGTCGGCCTGGCGGTGGGCGTGCTGATCGTGGTGCCGATCGGCGGGGCCGACATGCCGGTCGTGATCTCGCTGTTGAACTCCTATGCCGGACTGGCCTCCTCGGCGACTGGATTTGCCCTGGGCAATAACGTCTTGATCATCGCCGGCGCTTTGGACGGAGCCTCGGGCTTCCTGCTCTCGATCTTGATGAGCAAGGCCATGAACCGCTCGTTCTCCAACGTGCTGTTCGGGGCCTTCGGCGGCGCCGCCACGACCGCCGCCACGACCACCGTCGCCGGCCTGACGGTGCGCAGCGTGTCGGTCGAAGACGCCGCCGCGCAATTGGCCTACGCGCGCGAAGTGATCGTGGTGCCCGGCTATGGCATGGCCGTGGCCCAGGCGCAGCACCAGGTGCGCGAGTTGGCCGAACTCGTCGAGAAACGTGGCGGCGAAGTCAAATTCGCCATCCACCCGGTCGCCGGCCGCATGCCGGGCCACATGAACGTGCTGTTGGCCGAAGCCAACGTGCCCTATGACAAACTATTTGACATGGACGAGATCAACAGCGAATTCACTCGCGCCGACGTGGCGTTGGTGATCGGCGCCAACGACGTGGTGAACCCGGCCGCTCGAAACGATCCCTCAAGCCCAATCTACGGCATGCCGATTTTGAACGCGGACCAGGCCAAAAGCGTGATCGTGCTCAAGCGGAGCATGAACCCCGGCTTCGCGGGCATCGAGAACGAGCTTTTCTACGACCCCAAGTGCTCGCTATTGTTCGGCGACGCCAAAAGCTCGCTGACGAAGCTGGTGGGCGCGGTGAAGACGGCGTAGGGGCACGCCGCCGTAAGTCCGGCATTCTTGAGTGACATGTATCACGGGAGGAAAATTGTCAGGACAAACATTTCCACCTGCTGCACTTACGCGGTCGCCAGTTGTCGCTGCCCCAGCGCTTCGCGCACTTTCGCGTTTACCACCTGACCGCCTTGGGCCACCAGCGTTTCGGCGGTGATTTCGTCGTCCAAATCGAAATGGAATTTGCCGTCTTTGATCAGGTGCGCCAGAAAAGTGGTGATATTCTTGGCGAACATCTGGCTGGCATGATACGGCACGTCGGCGGGCAAGTTGCCCGGGCCCAATATCGTCACGCCATGCTCAACGACCGTCTCACCGGGTTTTGTGAGCGCACAATTCCCGCCCCGCTCGGCCGCCACGTCGACCACCACCGAGCCGGGCGCCATCGCCGCGACCATTTCTGCCGTGATCAAGGTCGGGGCTTTCCTGCCGGGCACGGCGGCCGTGGTAATCACCACGTCGTTTTCGGCCACAACCTTTAGCATCAACTCGCGCTGCCGGCGATAAAACGCCTCATCCATCGCCTTGGCATAGCCGCCTTGGGTCTCGCTCTGCTCGGTTTCGAGCGGCATCTCGACAAATTTTGCTCCCAGGCTTTGCACCTGCTCTTTCACCGCGGCACGCACGTCATACGCCGAAACCACCGCGCCCAATCGCCGAGCGCTGGCGATCGCCTGCAAGCCGGCGACTCCGGCTCCCACGACAAAAACCTTGGCCGGCGTGATCGTGCCAGCGGCGGTGGTCATCATCGGAAACATTTTCGATAGCGTCGTTGCCGCCAACAGCACGGCCCGATAGCCGGCCACGGTGGCTTGCGAACTGAGCACATCCATGCTCTGGGCCCGCGTGATCCGCGGCACCAGTTCCAGCGAAAACAGCGTTACGCCCTTTTCCGCCAAAGTCTGTGCTTGTTTCGGCATGCCCAGGGGATCGGCGAGGCCAATCACGACCTGAGCGGAGCGCAAGAGCGGCAAATCGGCCATTCCGGTCTGGGGATTGGCCCCCAAGGAGCGCACTTGCAGCAGGCAGTCGGCGGCGAAGGCATTGGCCCGGCTAACGATTTTGGCCCCTTTTTCGGCATACTGCGAATCGGGAAATCCGGCCGACAGCCCGGCACCGGACTCGATCAGCACTTCCCAACCCGCCTTGATCAACGGTCCCACGGTCGTGGGCACCAAGGCCACGCGGCGCTCGCCCGGAAACGTCTCTTTAGCAACGGCTACAATCATGGTGTTAGTGGATAGTGGTAAGTGGTTGCGAACGGAGAATTCAACGCTCCAGCCTCTGGCTTCGAACCGATTGTGCCAGATTGCCGCCCAGGTCGAAAGCCGAGATCGGGGGCTGGGATGCCGACTATTTATGGTTGCAGACGCCTTGAACTGAACGGGGGAAGCCGGTAAGTTGGTAGTTTCGATTCAGATGCCAACGTGGCCGATGGGAGCTGCTGGCGGCCAGTTTGATCTTAGAGAGTAGTGAGTTATGAACACGGCAACCGTCAAAAGCTACATGGCCAAGCCCGGCGAGCTGGAGCAAAAATGGTGGCTGGTCGATGCCAATGAAAAGATCGTCGGCCGCCTGGCCAGCGATATCGCCGTGATCCTGATGGGCAAGCACCGCCCCACCTACACCCCGCACATCGACACGGGCGATTACGTCGTCGTGATCAATGCCGAAAAAATCGTACTCACGGGCAAGAAGTGGGACCAGAAGCAATACACCTGGACCACCCAATACCCCGGCCTGCGGAAGGAAAACGCCCGCACGCGGTTCGAGCGCGATCCGGCCGAGATCCTCGTCGAAGCGGTCCGCCGGATGTTGCCCAAGAACAAGCTGGCCTACAAGATGCTCGATAAACTGAAAGTTTATTCCGGCGACAAACACCCGCATCAAGCGCAAAATCCCGAACCGAAGGAACTGGCGGTTAAGTAGGCAATAATGCTCCCTCTCCCTTTGGGAGAGGGCCGGGGTGAGGGCAAGCGTACGTGCAACTCCCCCTCACCCTCTCCCGAAGGGAGCGGAGACGGAATCGGACCGGTTGTCATTTTTAGTCAGAAGGAAAACGATGGTAGTCGCCAAACAATCCAAGGTCGACGATTCTTTGGGTACCGGTCGCCGCAAGACGTCGGTGGCCCGCGTGCGGGTACGGCCGGGTCAAGGAACGATCATCATTAACGAGCGCCCCTTCGAAGAGTACTTTCCGAACGACCGGGACCGCCGCAACGTGCTGGCTCCGCTGGTCAAGAGTAGCAAGCAGGGGACGGTCGATATCTCGATCCGCGTCCACGGCGGCGGCACCTCCGGCCAGTCGGGGGCCTGCATGCTGGGCATTGCCCGCGCCTTGATCAAGTTCGACAGCGAAACATTCGACCCGCTGCGGCACAATCACCTGCTCACGCGCGACAGCCGCATGAAAGAGCGCAAGCATTACGGCCTGCGCGGTGCCCGCAAAGGCACGCAGTTCTCGAAGCGCTAGCGGCCGGACACTTAGCCCGTATCTTTTGGTCACTGACCCAGCGCCACGTCGCCGCGTTCCTCGCCGCCGACCCGGTCTTCGCCGAACTATCCGCTTCCCTGCGCGCCGGCGACCTCCTCGCCCGGCTCGGTACCCCGGTGCGCCACAGTGGTTTTGCGCGGCTGACATGAGCGGCGGCATGAGTGATTGTTGGGCCTAACCCCTTACTTTGGTATGGGTTTTGCTTCGGCGTCACTCGACGCGGCGCCGCCAATGCGCGTCGGTGACTCCGCTTGAGCTAGATCCTTTCGGGTCGCGCTGTGGTATAGTTGTAACCCTGTGGAGCGCGCCGGGAATGGCTCCACTCACCGATTTCGTTGCTCGCGCTGCGGGGCGGGGCGAAAGCAGGAAACAGCGGAGAGCCAATATCCATGCACGGACATAATCAGCAGTCGACGCGGCGCAGTAGTCGTCGAGAGTTTCTAGGGGCAACTGCCACGACACTCGCGGCCAGCGCGATCGGCGTACCGCTGTTCGTTTCCCGGCGCACCCTGGCGGCGCCAGGTCGAACGAGCGCCAACGACCGGATTACCGTGGGCGCAATCGGTGTCGGCGGCCGCGCGGCCCTATTGCTCCAGCAACTGCCCGAGTCGGCGCAAATCGTCGCACTGAGCGATTGCAATCTACCGCGGGCCGAGGCCTTCAAGGCCAAGACCAGCGGCACTTGGCCCGTCTATCAGGACTACCGAAAACTGCTCGATCGCCAGGACATCGACGCCGTTATTGTGGCGACCGGCGAGTTTCAACGCGTGCTGCCGTGCATCCACGCCTGCCAGGCGGGCAAGGATATCTACGCGGAGAAGCCTCTGACACTCTATGTGCGTGAAGGCAGGGCGCTGGTCGACGCCGTGCGGCGGCATGGCCGCATACTCCAAGTAGGTTCGCAACAGCGGTCGATGGCGATGAACCGCGTGGCTTGCGAACTGGTCTGCGGCGGCGGTCTCGGCAAGGTGCTCGAGGTCCGCGCGATCAACTACGCGGGCGCGCAAGCGTCTCCCTCCCAATCGCCGCCCGAACAAGCCGTGCCGACAGGGCTGGACTGGAACATGTGGCTGAACCAGGCAGCCTGGCGACCGTTCCACTCGGATTGGTTGGGCTGGATGCGCTGGCGCGATTTCGCCGGTGGCGAAATGACCAACTGGGGCGCGCATGGGGTCGATCAGATCCAGTGGGCGCTGGGTATGGATGACACCGGCCCAACCGAAATGAGGCCCCTTTCAGCCGGTCCGAACGGGCGGGTCGCGATGCGTTATGCCAACGGCGTGGAGGTCAACTTCATCCTGGAACCGGGACATGGTCCGATGGGCGGCGCCGTGTTCATTTGCGAGAAGGGTAAGCTCGAAATCAATCGGAACAAGTTCGCCTCCAATCCACCCGAAATCGCGGCGGAACTGCAAAAGAAAATCGACGTGGCGGAAGAGGAGCGCAAATGGAGCGACGAATTGGCGCTGTGGCAGGCTCGATGGCACATGCAGGACTGGCTCGACTGTATCCGCTCCCGCAATCGGCCTGTCGCCGACGTCGAGATAGGACATCGCTCGGTCAGCGTCTGCCATCTGGCCAACATCGCTCGTTCGGCTGGCCGCCCGCTCCGTTGGGATCCGGCGCGCGAACAGTTCGTGGGCGACGACCAGGCCAATGGCTACCTAGACCGCCCGCGCCGTCAGGGCTTCGAATTGCCGACGGCATGAGCTTGCATGACGCACCGGACTAAATGCGGCGGGACATCAACTACCGGCCGGTCCGACGCTAAGCCGCGGCTCGGCTGAGCTCGCCAAAGTCAAGCGGCCGTGAAACGTCGCTTGCCAGGGCGGCGGTTGCGTCTTGTCCGTTTGCTCGAAAACGCGTTGCCGGTAGTGTTGGACAAACTGTCGGCTCCTCGTCGTTCCAGGTCAGTACGGATCTGTTCGACCCGAATGACGGTGCCGCCTACTCAAAGATCAAAAACCCAAACCCTTCGGGCATGACATCCGTCGACGCTGGCGTGGTCCACGATTGAAAACCGACGCCCGGCACGACCCGCTGCACGCCGACGGCCCAGGCGTGCTTGCTTGTGGGCGGTTGGCCGGCTAATTCGGAAAGCGGAATCGCCGCTTCGGCCGTCCACGTCCCGTCACCGCTGCCGCTGGCCACGAACCAGTTGGGATTCCAGGTCAGATCCTGCCAGCAGCTCTCGCCGGTCCAGCCGCGATGGTCGATCGAGAGGCGATAGTATGTGGCAAAATCGCGATCGATGTCGAGCAAAAGTTCGATGCGGTCCTGGTCCGCCAAATCGGGATCGCGCGGACGCGGTGCGGACGACTTTTCGTATTTGAATCCCGCGGCCTGCGTGCAACTTACGGCCACGTACAGAAACTCTTCGTCGTAAGCGAGCATGGCGACCGCGCCCCATTCGGCATCGTCGCGTTGGGGGCTGTGCAACTCGACCGAATTGCCGGAGAGCCACAGCGGTTCGTCCAGC
Source organism: Planctomycetia bacterium (assembly GCA_016200205.1). GTDB lineage: Bacteria > Planctomycetota > Planctomycetia > Pirellulales > PALSA-1355 > PALSA-1355. Next base: position 7,728 of record JACQFF010000112.1, on the reverse strand, counting down.
CGGCCGTCGAGGCGCGGTTTGCTTTGAGCCCGCGCACAATTCCACAGCGGCTTGGGCGGCTGCCCTTTCGGTTCGCCCAGCCACAGCTCGGTCTGGGCGCAAGCCCACCAGGCATCGCGTGGCCGGCTATGCCGCAAACTCACAAAATAGCGTTCGGCTTGCCGCGGCAGGCCTTGCTGCCGCTGGGTGACGGCCAACGGAAATCGCACCGCCGGTTCGGCGAACAATGCCGGCTGAAGCTGCTCGATTTGCTTTGCATATGCGGTGGCTTTGGCCAGTCGCCCCTCGCCCTGGCGCAAATCTCGCGCCAATCCGTTGCCGCGCTGCACGTCCGCCGCGGCCGATATCGCGCCGGCCTGTTGCACGTGGCCCGGCTCGCCGTCGAACGAATTGTCCTTGTCGCGTTGGACAATCGGGGCCTGCGCGGTGACTTGTTGCACGCTGAGCTGCTGGGGCGCGCGGTTGCGCCAGGCTGCCTCACTGCTGGCATGATACTGCACCAGCCACACCAGCGACCGTCCGGTGAGCGGATGATTGGGGTAGCGCGCGACGATCAGATCAAAGCACTCGGCGGCCAGCTCCCAGCGGCCCTGGTGATAGTAGCGCTCGGCGAGCTGGAACAACACGTCGACGGCGCGACTGGGCTGCATCGTGCGGGTCTGCTCGCCGATATCGGCCAGAAATCGTCCGTCACGCCCGTCCCCTTTATCCGCCTGGGCCAAGATGGCTTGTAAATTGCGCCGCATCTTAGCCGCGCGACGCATCGCGTCCAAATTGCGGTCGGGCAGCTCGTCGAACCGGCGACGGGCGTCTCCGCCGGGTGACAGGGCAATCCCGCTGAAAAAATCGCGTTGGCCAAGTTCCTGCGGAATGTGATCCACCAACAACCGAAATCCGACGTTCGCAATCGGCGGTACGTAGCGCGTCGCCACGACAGCCCGCGCGGGAGCCGCTAACTCGCCGATCGAACAACCCAGCCGGGCGGCAAATTGAGCCGTGTTCACGTTGGCCGTGCCGATTTGTCCCGCGGCTAGCGTGCCGTACACCTTCTGCACTTTCCAGGGCTGCAAGCCCGCGTCGGCGAACTGTTCGGCAAATGATTTTGGATCGGCCGCGCGCTCGACGGCCCGCAACACGATCTGATTGACCACGTGCGCCAGCGGATCATTGGTACGCGCGTCGGCCGCCGCGGTAAAGACCACGCTCGGCCGCCACATTCGAATTCGGGCCACGACGTGCGCTTCGAGTTTTTCCACCGCCTGGCCGTCGTTGGCCTGGTTCCAACCGTCGACCAACTGTTCGGCCGAAAGCTTGAGACTCGCCGGCCGCAGCGGGAATCGCCAGGCCGCTCCGGAGGCGCTGCCGCCGGCCAACACGCTTGCCTCGTGCGCTTTAAGCGCCGCATCGCCGCCGGCCGGGTGGACCCCGACGTCTTCCCGGTTGAGAATCTCCATCGCGCCCAAATAGCCGTCGTCGGCCGACAAGCGGGCGATCAGTTCCAGCGGGATATCGCTCAGGCTGCTGTAGAACCCCACGAAGGCGCTGCGCGTGCCGCCGCCTCGCTGCCGCCGCCAGGTCTGCCCGCCATCGTTCGTGGCCAAAATGGTCCCCAGATCGCCGACGGCCCAGCCGCTCTGCTCGTCGACAAACACCAGGTGCTGGATCGGCAAAGTCTGGCCGGTATCGCAGACATTCCAAGTACGGCCTCCGTCGGCCGTGTGCAGCACGCGCGTGCCGGGCGTGCCGGCGACCCAGCAGTGTTCGCCGCGGACGGCCAGCGCCGAGAAGTCGAATTGATTGCGGATAGCGGCGGGAATTTCGCCGTCGGGCGTTTGCCACGAATTGCCCAGGTCCCGTGTCTTGAGCACCAGTCCGCCATCGCCCACGAGCCACCCCTTGGCCGGCGCGACCAGCTTCAAGTCGTGAATGGCCCGCAACCCGTAATCGGCCGCGCGGGGCACAACCCCTTTGCGGCGGACGACCGCCAAGGTGCTGTTTCGTCCGGCGAGCGCTCCGGTGGCGGGGTCGATAAAATCGCCGGCCAGCCAACTGCGGCTCTCCTCGCCCGGCAAGGCACTCCAGGTGCGTCCGCCATCGTCGGTCGCGAACACGCCCGAGGGGAAAAAGGCCGAACCCTGCCCGATGGCCCAGCCGTGCGTGGCGTCAAAAAACCGGATCCGCCCGACGGCCGGCAACACCAGCCTGCGATCCGCGATCCAATGCTGTCCGCCGTCACGAGTGCGCAACACCACGCCGGTGGTCGTCTCGCCGTAAGGTCGCGTATAGCCGCCGGCGGCCCAACCGATTTTGGCGTCGAGGAAAAAAACCGACGCGAGCCGGCAATCGACGAGCGAGTTTTGCGGCTCCCAATGCTTGCCCCCGTCGGTGGTGTGCCAGATCACGCCCCGATCGCCCACGGCCCAGCCGCAAGCGGCATCGATGAAGCAGGCGTCGACGAGTTGTGCGTCGCCGCGCATCGCCTCGGAAATGTCATCGGCCCGGCCGATCGCCATAACACCGAAGATCAAGACGAAGAGCAAACCAACGGTCAAGCGCGCTGGACCAGCCATGCATGTGCTCCTCTCTCGAGCCTGTTTGCCGCAAGCGAAAAGTCGGCCGATTGTACCCAAGTCTGCCGGAGGGCACCTAGACCACTGTAACGGCGAAAACCGCGGCATTTCGCGGTTCTAATCTCGTTCGGCATCCGGTGGCTGACGTTTCGTTGGCTCCGCCCGGTTGGATTGCCGAGTCACTTCAATTACAACTAGGTTTGGGACTTTGAGGCTCGCGCAAAACCGCCAGGGATTGTCTCAATCTTGCGGAGTCCTCGGAGAAAAATGGGACCGTCCCATCCTCCGGAGGCGACCTTGTAAAGTCCCTTCGTTTCAAGAGAGCGGCCAGGAGCACCCGTGCGATGCGCGTGATTGTGGAAAAGGATAAAGAAGGGGTCAGCCGCAGGGCTGCCCAGTTTGTAGCCAATCTGGTCCGCCGGCGGCCGACTTGCGTGCTGGGGCTGGCCACGGGCAGCACGCCGCTGGGCATGTATGCCGAGTTGATCCGCATGCACCGCGAGGAAGGATTGGATTTTTCCCGCGTGGTCACGTTCAATCTCGATGAGTACGTCGGCCTAAGTGGCTCGCACCCGCAAAGCTACCGCCATTTCATGCAGCAGAGCCTCTTCGATCACATCAACATCGATCCGCGCGACACGCACGTTCCCGACGGACGAGCGCTCGATTTCGAGAATTATTGCGAGCAGTACGAACGCTTGATCGCCGAGGAAGGGGGCATCGACCTGCAAGTGCTGGGGATCGGCAGCGACGGGCACATCGCCTTCAACGAGCCCGGCTCATCGTTGGGCAGCCGCACGCGGCTCAAAACGCTCACCGAGGAAACCGTGCGCGACAACGCCCGATTTTTCGGTAGCGAGAAAGAAGTGCCCCGGCTGGCGATCACGATGGGCGTGGGCACGATTCTCGAGTCGCGCCAATGCCTGCTGCTGGCGGCCGGCGACAGCAAAGCCCGGGCGATCCGCGATACGATCGAGGGCCCGATCACGGCCCAAGTCACCGCCTCGGCCTTGCAGTTGCATCGCGACGTGATCGCAGTGCTCGACGAAGAAGCCGCCAGGCTGTTGGAGCGTCGCGCTTATTACCGCGAGGTCGAACAGGCCCAAGCCGCCCTGCAAGCCGGCCAGTTGGGAAAATTCGGCATGCCCACCTCGTAGTCCGAATCATCAGCGACGCCAAGCCGCGGCTCGGCTGAGCTCGCCGAAGTCAAGCGGCCGTGAAACGCCCCTTTTGCGAATGGCCACTGGTTTCGGCGCGGCATACTACTTTGGCCCGGTGAATTGTTCCGCAAAAAACTCGCGCATATCGTTGTTGGCTGCCGGGTCGAGCAAGGCGGTTTTCTTGCCGCCGGTCAGAGCGATTTGCCGCGAATCGAAATCGAACAGTACCGTGGCCCACTGGCGCTCGTCGGTGAATTCCAGCGCGTACTGCCAATTGGGCTGAACTTTGCTCGGCAGGCTGGTCCAATCGAAGGTCGTATCGAGCACCAGTGCTCGCCGTACATTGCTCATGCCTGGAGCCTTGAGAGCCTCTTTGCCGCTGACCACGGTCCAAGAACGGCCGCCGAATTCGATGGGCGACACCGTGTGCGATTCCCCTTGGTCGGGCTGGTCCTGCGAGGGGCCCTCCTCGGCGGCGTCGAGCTTCAGGGCTTCGACCGCGGGCGCCTGGGCGATCAGCACGGCCATCGACGTGCCCCAAAACTCACGGGAGCGGTGCGCGTGTCGATAATGATACCAAGTGCTAAACAGCGCTGCGGCCACAGCCAGAGCGACAATAGCGGCAATCACTAGTTTACCGCGGTTCCACATGCCCTTCTTGGCCCATTGGACGAGGCTTGCTTACCCGTGCGCGCTCTCCCACTAGCCACGCGCTTATCGAGCAGTATACTGGGTGTTCGCACCTCCCACGATTGCCAAAACCGTCCAATTTCTGTTTTCTGTTTCTTTTGAAAACCCCATGCCGAACGAGTTTGATCCCTACCGCGAAGCCCTGGTCATGGAAACCACCACGATCTGGCCCGAGGAATACTACGATTGGGAAGTGGCCGACCGCCAGAGGATCGAGGCGCAACTGCACGCCGATCCGGCCAAAGCGGCCGAACTGCAATACATTCGCATGCACACCGGCTTCCGGCGCCAGATCAGCGTGACGCCCGCCGACATCGAGCGGCTCACTTGAGGGCGCTTTCACGTGGCTGCCGTAGACGTCCAGCTTGGTGAGCGGAGCTATACGATCAAAATCGGCACCGGCAATCTAAGCGCGCTCGGCCAGCACGCGGGCCAGTGGTGCCAGCTTTCACACGCGGTGATCATTACCGACGAACACGTCGAAAAGCCGCATGCCCAAACGGCCGCCGAAAGCTTGGTCGCCGGCGGTGCCGAAGTCGACATGCTGGTCGTCGAAGCGGGCGAGCAAAGCAAATCGATCGACTCGGCCGCCGGACTGTGGGACAAACTGCTCGAAGTCGGCACGGATCGCAAATCGGTCATCGTGGCCGTCGGCGGCGGCGTTGTGGGCGACCTGGCCGGGTTCGTCGCGGCCACCTTCGCCCGTGGGCTGGCCTTCGCACAAGTGCCCACCACGCTCTTGGCCCAAGTCGATAGCTCGGTCGGCGGTAAAGTCGGCATCAACCTGGCCGGCGCGAAAAACATGGTCGGCGCCTTTTGGCAGCCAGCCGGTGTGCTCGTCGACACGGCCGTGCTGGCGACGCTGCCTGAGCGAGAGTACAGGGCCGGTTTGGCCGAAGTGGTCAAGTACGGCGTGATTCTCGACGCCGATTTCTTCGCGTTTCTCGAACAGCACACTGCCGAACTCGCCCGGCGCGACGCCACGGTGCTCGAACGTGTTATTACCCGCTGCTGCCGCTTGAAAGCTGATGTCGTCGAAGGCGACGAACGCGAACAAACCGGCTTGCGGGCCGTGCTCAACTACGGTCACACCTTCTGCCACGCGTTGGAAACCGTCACCGGCTACGGCCAGTATCTGCATGGCGAAGCGGTGGCGATCGGCATGCTGTGCGCGTCGCGGCTGGCCGAAAAATTGGGCCGCGTCGACGAGGAATTCACCGAGCGGCAACACGCGCTGTTGTCGAAGCTGCGCCTGCCGGTCGTGTTTCCCACAAAGCTAGACCATGACGCGCTCCTATACGCGATGTCGCACGACAAGAAAGTCGAGCATGGCCAGTTGCGATTCGTATTGCCGACGCGGATGGGGCACGTCGAGCTGGTCGGCAACGTCGAACCAGCGGACGTGCGGGCCGCTTTGAACGGCTGAATAAGCAAGTCACGAAAAGCCACGAGACGACCGCGTGAAACCTCCCTCCCAACCGCCCGCCGATGAACTGGCCGATGCCTTGCGGTTGGCGTTGATCTCGGGCGTGGGCCCGCGATTGCGTAAGGCGCTGCTGGAAGAATTCGGCACGGCCGGCGGCGTGCTCTCGGCGGCGCCATCGGATCTGCGCCGCGTGCAAGGCATTGGCCCCGAGCTGACGCGACGCATCGCGGTCGCCAAAGACGAAGTTGACGTGCAGGAAGAAATCGAGCGGTGCGCCGCGGGCGGAATCGCGATCCTCACCGAGAACGATCCGGCCTATCCGCGCATGCTGCGCGAGATTTACGACCCGCCCGGCATTCTCTTCGTCCGCGGTGAAATCGTGCCGCCCGATGCCATCGCGATCGCCATCGTCGGCTCGCGGCACGCCACGCAATATGGGCTGGCGCAAGCCGAACGCCTGGCTGGCAGCCTGGCCCGCGCGGGTATCACCATCGTCAGCGGCCTGGCCCGGGGTATCGATTCGGCCGCGCATCGCGGGGCCCTGTCCGCTGGCGGACGCACGCTGGCCGTGCTGGGCAGCGGCGTGCTGAACATGTATCCGCCGGAACACGCCGAGCTGGCCGGCGAAATCGCCGCGCACGGAGCCGTGATGAGCGAGTCTCCCCCCCTGAGTCCGCCGCTGAGCGGAGCGTTTCCGCAGCGCAATCGGATTATCAGCGGCCTGTCGCTCGGCGTGCTGGTGGTCGAGGCTTCGACGCAGTCCGGCGCGTTGATTTCCGCCCGGCATGCCATGGAACAAGGCCGTGAAGTCTTTGCCGTGCCGGGCCGGATCGACAATCGCATGGCCCGCGGCTGCCACCGGCTGATTCGCGACGGAGCCAAACTGGTCGAAACGGCCGACGATATTTTGGAAGAGCTTGGCCCGCTGGTCGCGCCCACCTCATCGGCCAGCGGCGAAGCGGTCCATCATCCGGCCGAATTGCTGCTCAACGAATTCGAGCAACAAGTCTTGGCGTGCATATCCAGCGACCCAACGACAATCGATCAAGTGGTGGCCACCAGCAAGCTGCCCACGCCGCGGGTGCTCTCGACCATCAGCGTGCTGGAGATGCGGCATCTTATCCGCCGGCTGGGCGGAAATATGATCGCGCGGCCGTGAAGCACCACCCGGCACTCAAATTAGCCGGATTCAGCGCGAGCTTCGCCGCTTAGCATCAGCGGCACGCCGTACCGCAAAATCAGCCCGGCCAGGATCAGTGCGCCGCCGATTAGCGTCCAGGTCGCCGGGGTCTCGGACCAGACCAGGTACACCCAGACCGGCAGCAGCAGCGGTTCCAACAGTCCGATGCCGGTGGCTTCTTGCGAGGTGATTGATTTCAGCCCTCGGGTGCGCGACGCTCGGCCACTCGTTCAAATAAGCGACGTAGGGAAAAATGACGGCTGCGGTGGCCAGATGAGTCACGGTCACCAGCCATACCGAGTCTTGTCCGCGCAGGGCGCGCAAAAAGAGCACCACCAGGGCATACGACATGCCGGAGGCGAGTCCGCAGATCACGCCGGCCTGGGCCTGGCCCTGCACCTCGAACCATAGAATGATGGCCAGCCCGATGCCGCCCAGCACCAATGGCAGGCGTTCCAAACGCGAGAAAGGTTCGCGGAGAAAAACCGCGCCAATAAGACAGACCCACCAGGGCGCCGTGCTTTGCAGCCAGATGGCATTGGCGGCCGTGGTCAACGTCATTGCCGAAAGGTAGCTGACGTTCATGGCGGCGAAAACCAACGAGAGCGGGACGAGCTTTGCGTCCCAGCGCGGCCGGCGCACCAGCGGCAACAACAGCAGGCCGGCGAACAAAGCTCGCCAAAACGCCAACAGCACGCCGCG
>JACQFF010000111.1 GCA_016200205.1 Planctomycetia bacterium | reverse complement strand
GTTCAACGCGCTTTGGCCGTTCACAAACCCGTCTACGCTGTTTACAAGGATCGAATAAGTGCCGGGACGCAAATGGTCGAAGCTGTACGAGCCGTCGGAGAGAGTCGCGGTCGTTGCCACCACGTCGCCGAAGAGGCCGCCGTTCATCGCGGAGAGATCCACGTTCGCAATTCCCAGCTCGGTGCCTTGCTGGATGCCGTCGTTGTTTGCATCGGCGAAAACCGTGCCGGAAATCGTAACCGCTGGAATCTCACCGAACGTGTTGCCGGACGCGACCTGGCCATCAACTAGCGTAATGCCGTTGATCGCATCCGTCGTATCGCTCAGGGGAATCACCACATTGTTTTTGGCGTCCAAACCATCGAAGTAGCCAGCCGGCTGAGTCTCCGTGACGGTATAGGATCCCGGCCGCAAATTGGCGAAGCTGTAGCTGCCGTCGGAGGCGGTGACGGCGGTGGCTGGCGTAATCGGTCCCAAATCGTTGGTGCCGCTCAAAGTGAGGGTCACGCCTGCGATTCCAGTCTCTGTGAGTTGTTCCGCGCCGTCGTTATTGTCGTCGCCGAAGACAACCCCGCTGATCACGGCGGTGGCGGCAAGCACGTTGCGGTCTTCACATGCCTCCAGACGCAACGCGCGGTGCTTGAGGTATCGAGCTTGCGACCGTGGGACAAACTCATGCGAAAACTGCGACCGAAAATTAGCCAGCGCGGCACTAAACAGGCGCAGGACGTGATTGCCAGACATAGTTGATGACTCCCGGTGCAACCGCAATAATCAAGCCGTTCGGGGTGGAGTAATCTGCTTGGCGCGACGGACTTAGACCTGTAGCGTCCGAATGGCCGGCGAGATCTTCGACCAATTTCCAAGATGCTGCTCTTCGTAGCTGTTCGCGTTGCCCACACGAAGTGACTCTGAAGATCAGCGCGTCGAGTGGGCGGCGTCGACTTCAGGCGATAGGAACCATAATAATCAGAACCAACTCGCGAGGCACCCGGCAGGATGGGAAAACTTGAGAAAAACCCGGCAATTGTCGGATCCACCGCGGGCAGCGAGGGCCGTTTGGGACGATTGCGCGAGTTGAGCACGCGGCCGTCAATCGGGGTCGTCGTGAGGGCGGCGGCGGACTGCCAGGCTACGGCAGCACGCGCAGGTGGATGTTGCGGAAATCGAGCCGCGTGCCGTGGTTCTGAAGGCCGATGTATCCGACATTGCGCTTGATGCCGGGGTGAGGCCCTTGCTGATCTTTGTGGTCGTCCAAGTTCGCAGCCACGATCAAGGTGTCGTTGAGCGTGACTTGCACTTTGCGGCCGTTGCAGACGATATGCATCTTTTGCCACTCGTCGGCCTTTTTGCTGACTCTCGCATTGGGAGCCGCGATACCATACAAGCTGCCGCAGTATTGAAACGGCTGCAGTTTTGCGTACTCGGGCGCTTCATCATCCAGGATTTGGATTTCCATGCCGGCAAAGGCCGGGTTGCCTTCGTGAGGAGCCCGCAAAAACACGCCGCTGTTGCCGCCGGGGGGCACGCGGAATTGCAACTCGAGTTCGAAATTGGCGTATTGTTCGGCGGTTGACAACCATCCGCCGCCGCCCCCGCTGCAATACAGCAATCCGCCTTCGACTTTCCAACTCTCGATCGGGCCGTCGACCGCTTGCCATCCGGTCAGATCCTTGCCGTTGAAGAGCGGCCTCCAGTCATCCGCGCAAACGGTCCGCGCGAAAACCGTCAAGCCGACGATTGTCATGCCCAGATACGAAACGAGACGATGCATTTCCAATCTCCTGCAAGCGGACGGTGCGAGAAAGAGGCGAGAAGAATCGAGGTTGTGCATTTTCGAAACCAGGCAAGACCGGCGTACGCACCGCGCCGCAGCCAGCGGGCGACCGAGCCACGTGCCGTTTAGACTAACCCGCCAGCGGCCTCCCGGCAACCCAATTTAGGTCGATTCTGCAGGTCCCAACTCGCAAACCGCTACGTTGCCAAAACACTCGTCGACTTCAATGCGAATCTGCCGCGGGCGCTTGCCGATGCTCTGGTCAAGATCGCGCGCCAGTCGATCGGCAATATAGTGGGCCAGTAGTTCCGAAGTGGTGTTCGCAAGGGGCAGCAAAACGCAATCGCAACGAGGAAACACCCAGCGGCGATCGCGAAATGTCGCCTCGACCTCGCGGTCATCGGCCACGACCCGAATCAGCGGATGCCGCGTGGGCAAGAGCATGTGGTGATCGAGCTCGTCGACAATTGCCTTGAGCGTATCTCGCAACAAAATGAAATCAACGACGTATTGATTCTCGTCCAGCCAGCCGTGGACTTCGGCCGTCACTCGATAATTGTGGCCGTGCAGACGTTCGCAGACGTCGCCGTTGTAGGTTATGAAATGTCCGGCGCTGAAGACCAGGTAATCTTTAGAGATACGGACATGGTAGCGATCGGCCACGGGAAATTTCCTGATGTCGATTCTGAAATCCTCTCGGCTGCGCATGCGGCCGCCCATTAGCGCGCGAGGCGAAACGGTGGTTTGATTATGGCATCGCGCAAGGCCACAAACAAACCGGCGGCGACCAGGTCGGCCGTTGTGCCTGGATTGCGGCGGTGGCCATCGGTGCGCAGCCAAAAATCGAAATCCGCCAACGCTCGTTCGAACGACTCCTCGCCAGGCGTCCCGGCCGAGAGCACGCCCCGGGCCATGGCGGCCGCTCGTTGGGCAACTTCCAAGCCGCGCCGCCGCGCGATCAGGCTGTCGGGAAACTCGGCCATCAGCTCCAAATGGACCTGCACGATCGCATCCGAGAGCGAAAGACCCGCCGCAAGCGCCCGTGTCAACCAGGGCACGACTACCTTGAGCACGTGATGGAAGTTTTCGGCATATTGCCGTGCCACCATGTCGCGGTCGGCCGCCAGCCGCATCGCGGCCACCAGGTCGGCCGGCGGTTCATTGGTCACATCGGCCGACTCCACTCGCCCCAGGCCGCCGGAATTCGCGGCCAAAATGGCTCGATACACGTCGCGTGCGTCTTGGGGCGTGAGTTGGTTCAAAACCTCGACGATTCCCACCTCGAGCCGGACGGATCGCGGCACTTTGGCCAACGGGCCGATCAGCAGAATCGTGCCCAAATTGGTGTTCGTGGCGACCGCGCTTTGCGTGGCTTTGACGGCCTCAAACACCGTTTGACCCAGCGCCCGATCGGCGGCCAGTTCCACGATTGGCCCGATCACCGCGGCCGCGACGACGAAATCGGGATAGCTGGCGTCTTCAAAATCAGCCCCCCGATGGATGTTGCCCGGTTTGGGGGCCGTGGCCTCCATCACGCAGGCCAGCGTAGCGCACAGGCCGGTGGCCATCGAGGCCGATTCGGGACTGGTGTTGGGAGCCTCGTTCATGGACGCATTGGAACCCGAGGGGTTGTCGACAGCGGATGATTCTCGAGAAATCGCGCGAGAATGGGAACGATCTGTTCGTGCGCGTCCTCGATCACGTAGTGGCCGGCGGCATTCAGGCGATGCACTTCGGCACGAGGGAAAAACTCCAAAAAACGGTCGAGGAAATCCGGCGTGAAACACCAGTCGCGCATGCCCCAAACGAACAGCCATGGCCGTTCTTGGAACGAATGCAGTCCCTCTTCAATACCGCGTAGCGTCTCGTAACTAGGATGCCGCGCGGACATGGGAATGTCGGCCACGAAGCGGTACAGGGCCTGGCGATTGTGCCAATTATCATAGGGTGCAAGTAGGCCGGACCGCACCGCGGGAGTCATCCGCGGGTGTTGGCAAACGGCCATCCGCAAGGCGGCCCGAGCAAAGCCATTGAGGCCTTGCACGGCTAGCCGACCCAGAATCGGCGTCCGGCAAAACCGAATCCGCCAGGGCATGCGCTGCGAGCGAAACGCGGCCGAGTTGAAGAGCACGAAACGGGCAAACCGCTGCCGCTCGGCCAACGCCGCGCCTAGCCCAATGGCGGCTCCCCAGTCGTGAGCCAATAGCGTTATGTCAGCCAGATCAAGCTCTCGCATGAATTGAGCGAGATTTTCGACGTGCTGTGCCAGGCGGTAGGGATAATCGCGCGGCTTATCGCTCAAGCCACAGCCGATGTGATCCACGGCGATGACCCGATAGTTGGATCGCAGTGCGCGAATAATCTCCCGCCAGTAGAACGACCAGGTCGGGTTGCCGTGGACCAACAGCAACACATCGCCACGCCCCTCGTCGACGTAGTGGTAGCGGTGTCCGCCGAGGTTCAAAACTCGCGACTCAAAGGGATAAAGCGATCGCCAGTCGGAAGAGAGGTGCATCCCAAACGAAGCCAAAAACTGTCGTGCGACGAGAACTCAGCAATTTACTGATCCCTGCAATGACAATGTCCGTTGCTTGCAACGCTGGTGCCCGCACTTCCGGGCCTCCCGTTGGTCGGCCCTGCGACATTGGCAATATAGGCGTCAGTAGCAATATAGTCGCCATCGGACTGGCGGGGCTACCTGACGGGCGGGAGGAATCAGGTTTGACACCAAACGCACGAAGATTTGCAACCCGCGAGCTCGCATGGCAAGCGAGCACTCAAAATCGTGTCCGACCTACTGCGGCGGCAATTCGGCGGTGTCGCCAGCCCGGCGCGTGCCCAGTTTCTGCCAAAGCGTGGCGTCGATGTCGCCGGAGATGTAATGGGTTGAGCCATCGACCATCACCACCACAACGCCGCCGCCGCTGTGGGCGCTGCGCGCGGCCGCAAACGTAGGGTTACCGGGACTCGATCGCGCAATGGGGTCGGTCCCAACCGTGCAATTGAATTGATAATTGGGCGGAGGCGGGGCAAACGGCTGGCAGGAAGGCACTACATCCACCTGCAACGAGTTGGGGGGCAATTTGGTGGTGAACGTAGACCCGCCCATGCCGCCGAAACTCCAGGCTCCTCGATTATCGGCGGGGCCAGGGTAGCCCAACACTTCGCTCAACAGGATGGTCGTCGACAACCCGTCGGTTATCGAGGCGAGTTTGACACCCAGTTTCGAGCCCATTTTCCAGGTGCCCGCCATCGACGGATCGTTTTGTGCCTGATTAATCGGGGCGCCGCGCAGGCCGCGAACATCGACGATATCGAACGCGCCGGCCGTGGAGGGAGATTTGTACGACAGGTAGGTATCACTGCCGAAATTGGCGGCGTAGTTGCCCTTGAATATGTTGCTGGGCCCCGGGTTGTTCGCGCCCGCCGAGCTGTTGGTGAAGCTCATCGAGGAATCCATGAATTCGGCGCTCGGGCAAAGGAAACCTGTGGGGCACGCCATGCCCGCGGTGCAGTCGTCGCACACATTGTATTTGTCGATCATGCAAACCTTGATCTTTTCGAAGAGCGCTTGTTCTTCGAGGTAGGGCAGCAGGGCGATGGCCCAATTCGGGCCCTGGCACCAGGCCCCGCCGTTGACGCCCGCGGCGATGCCGAAGTTGGCCGGAGCAACGCAATTGGGCAGGCCCGGGGGCAGCACGCCAAAAGCCTCTTCGTGCTGGTGGGCGGCTATTGCCAGTTGATGCATATTGTTCGTGCACATCGAGCGCCGCCCCGATTCCCGTGCCATTTGCACGGCCGGTATGAGCAGCGCCACCAAGGTGCCGATAATGGCAATCACGACCAACAGCTCGACAATGGTAAACGCGGTTCGCGTCCGAGGGATTCGCCGGGTCATGTTCGGAGCCTCTGGGAAAGGAGCAAAAAAGGATGAACTCGATTGTCGTTCGAGAGCGGAAGTGATTTGCCCAACGTCCTTTGTAACGCCGCACCGCCAGGGAGTCAATAAATCACGCGGGATCAGAGTAGGGGTTCGGAGTCGGGGATTAGGGTTGGGAACGGTGCAATCGGGATATGGGTGGCGCTTTGTTGGTTGAGGTTACAGGTGCGAATTGGCGAAACTGGCGTGACTGGGGGCGTCGCCGGCATGAGCCTACAGGCATTCAATTGGCCAATTGAGCCCGCGGACCTCAAGCAAGCCCCTCTGAGCCAAATCCGCGGCTCCTGCCAGCCATAGCCTTTTATGCCAACTGAGCCAATAATCCGGCAGTGGGCTGCACGCGATGCCCTGTAGGCACGCGGGTCGACAATCAAATATGACTGCCAGGCCCGCGATGACATAGGGTAAAATTGATGAGTCGAGCCCCACGCCTGAGGTTGTTGTGATCGAGCACGTCTTCCAAGCGGAACACTTCATTAACCGCGAATTGAGCTGGCTGGAATTCAATGCGCGCGTCTTGGAAGAGGCCGAAGACGCGTCCAGTCCGCTGTTGGAACGCGTCAAGTTTCTGTCGATCTTCAGTTCGAACCTGGACGAGTTTTTTATGGTCCGCGTCGCCGGGCTGCGCGAACAGGCCTTTGGCGATGGTGCTCCGCAGGACTATACGCCCGACGGTTTGCGGGCGATCACGCAATTGCAACGCGTGGCCAGGCGGACCCAGGAATTGGTCGCCGCCGAGTATCGCTGCTGGAATGAATTGGTGCTGCGGCAGTTGATGCAAGAGGGCATCAAGCTTTTGGCGCACGACGAGCTCGATGAAACGCAGCGCACAGCGCTCGACCACTTCTTTCGGGCTCGCGCCTTCCCGATCTTGACGCCGATGGCGATCGACCCGAGCCATCCCAGCCCTCACTTTCACAATCGTCAGCTTTACTTGGGGGCGATGCTCCAGCGGCACCACGGGCTGGGGCCCAGGCAACTGTTTGCCGTGGTTCAGTTGCCGCAGATTTTGCCCCGCTTCGTGCCGCTCGGACCGCCCGATCAGCAGGAGTTCATTCTGTTGGAACAAGCAGTGGCCGCGCGGCTGCCGGAATTGTTCGGTGGCTTCGATATCCTGCACTGGACGACATTTCGAATCACGCGCGACAGCGATATCGAGCTGTTGGAACAAGAGTCCGACGACATGCTGCGATTGATCGAAGAACGGCTCAAAGCGCGTCAGCGCGGCGACGCGGTGCGGCTGGAAGTGGCCACCGGAGCCAACGAAGAACTGGTGCAAAAGATTGTCGCCGAAGAATCGCTTCGCGACGCCGTCGAGAATGCCGCGGATCCGTACAGCGAGGTCTACCGCATCCCCGGGCCGTTGGATTTGACCGGTCTGATGGAATTGAGCCAAATTCCCAACCGCGACTACCTGCGCGATCCGCCGTTTTCGCCGCAGCCGCCGCGTGGGCTGCGCTCGCGCCGCGGGGAAGATTTATTCGCCGCCATCGCCCAGCGCGACCTGCTGCTGCACCATCCGTTCGACTCGTTTGACCCCGTGGTTGAGTTTGTCGCCAGTGCCGCGAAAGATCCCAAGGTGCTGGCCATCAAGCAAACGCTGTATCGGATCAGCGGCGATTCGCCCATCACGCGCGCGCTGATGCAGGCGGCCGAAAACGGCAAACACGTCACCGCGCTGGTGGAGCTTAAAGCGCGTTTCGATGAAGAACGAAACGTCGGCTGGGCACGCCAGATGGAGCGGTCCGGCGTCCACGTCGTGTTCGGCTTCTTGGATTTGAAAACCCACTGCAAGCTGTCGCTGGTGGTCCGCCAGGAAGGAAACACGCTCAGGCGCTACGTGCACTTGGGCACCGGCAACTACAATCAGACCACGGCCCTTGCGTATACCGATTTCGGATTCTTCACCGCCGACGAAGACATCGGTGAAGATGCTTCGGCGCTGTTCAATTTGCTGACCGGCTACTCGCAAGGGCATCCCTGGCGAAAGCTGGTGGTGGCGCCCGAGGACCTGCACCGCCACACGGTGGCGCTCGTCGAAGAACAAATCGAGCGGGCTCGCGCCGGCAAACCTTCCCGCATTTTTGCCAAGCTCAACGCGCTGGTCGATTACCGCGTGATCGAAGCCTTGTATCGGGCGAGCCAGGCCGGCGTGCCGATCGAGCTGGTCGTGCGCGGCATCTGCTGCTTGCGGCCCGGATTGCCTGGCATCTCCGATAACATTCGCGTGACCAGTATCGTCGATCGATTTCTGGAGCACAGCCGGTTGTACGTATTCAGTCCCGACGACGAGGCCAAGGTATTTCTTTCCAGCGCCGACTGGATGCCGCGCAATTTTCACCGTCGCGTCGAGGTGATGTTTCCCATCGAAGCTCCGGACCTGAAGCGGCGGGTTCTCGACGAAGTCATCCCGACCTACCTGCATGACAACGTGCGAGCCCGAGTTTTGCAGCCGGATGGAAGTTACCTCCGCGTGCAGCCCGTTGTCGGCGAAACGTCGCACCGCAGCCAAGAAGAGTTCCTGACCTTCCGTGGCCAGGCGACCGAGCGGCTCGTCGCGACCAACGGTTCGGAAAACGGCCTGGCGGCTCCGCCGGTTCATGCCCCCGAGAGGCAGGTGCGTTAGTCGTAATTTGATGATCTCGGGAAATTAGACCTGTCCCGTTTGTGCGCCCCCAAAAACGCGGCCGGCCGCCGAGATGTCTTGCGCGACGTTCTCCTGCGCCAGCACCTGGTCGATCGCCGGGCCGTACAAGTAGCGGTGCTCAAGGCTGAAACTCCCCCCATCGGGCTTGAGGAAATCGAACACCACATTGTCCCCGCCAGAGGCACCGTCGCCG
>JACQFF010000110.1 GCA_016200205.1 Planctomycetia bacterium | reverse complement strand
TTCATAATAGAGCGGGCCCGTGGCGTCGATGTCGACGCTGTAGCTGGAAATCGTCAGACGGTACGTCTCGCGGCAAGCGGTGATCGCCTTCTCCAAGTCGGCGTGCACCGCCGAAGGCCGAAGCTGGCCGCCGGTTTCGTGGATCGCAATTTCGACGCTGGTGTATTCGAGATCGACCAGCCGCTGCAGGACTCCATCCAGTGACAGGTTCGGAAAGCACTCGCTTGAGGCAGCGACAAACACGCGTGGACTCCTTCGAGAGGGGCAGGCGGCGGCGAGGTAAGCACGATGATTTTGCCGAGTAGCTTACCGCTTGGAGCTGCTTTTTTGCAACACCATGCGGCCGCCCATCGCGCCGCCCGGCCGTGGAGCGACCTGTCGCGCAGGGTTTTCCGACCGCTTGCATATCGCCTATAATGACCAGGCTTCACGCATCTCTGGCTCCTTACGCGGCGCGCTTTTTGCTATCAGGCTAGCTTTGGCTTTTTTTCGAGGGAAGACCATGTCGCAATCCACCCCCGGCCGCAGTGAACCCATCCGCCCGGAAATCGTCGCCGAATCCGCGCGGGGCCCGCTGCGCGTGGTGATCGAACCACCCCGCACCCGCTGGATCGGCAGGCGACTTTTGTGGATCGCATTGTGCATTTCGGTGCTGCTTAACTTCGGGCTATACAGCTCGTATCAAAGCTATTTTCAGAGCGGCACCGAGATCGACGAGAAATGGCATTCGCTCGATAAAAAGGCGCCCGAGAAAGTCGCCATCATCGCGGTGGAAGGCGCCATTCTGGGCGAAGAGGGCTTTGTCAAAAAACAAATCGACCGCGTGCGCGAGGACGACCAGGTCAAAGCGGTCGTGCTCCGCGTCGACTCGCCCGGCGGAACGGTCACCGGCAGCGATTACATCTACCACCACTTGAAAAAACTGGCCAAAGACAAGCAGATTCCGCTGGTGGTCAGCATGGGAAGCGTCGCGGCCAGCGGCGGATATTACGTGGCCATGGCCGCCGGCGATAAGGAAAACACGATTTACGCCGAGCCCACCACCTGGACTGGCTCGATCGGCGTGATCATTCCGCACTACGACCTCTCGGGCCTGCTCGAAAAACTCAACGTCCAAGACGATTCGATTGCCAGCAATCCGCTCAAAATGATGGGCAGCCCCACGCGCAAATTTCCCGAAGGCATTCGGGCCGAAGAGCAGCAGATCCTCAAGGGACTGGTCGATTCGAGCTTCGAGGGTTTCAAACAGATCGTATTGGCCAGCCGCGCGCCGCTCAGGAACGACAAATCGCTGCAAGACGTGGTGTTTACGGGGCGGATTTTTACCGCCAGGCAGGCCAAGGAAAACGGCCTGGTCGATCAACTCGGCTTTATCGAAGACGCCGTGAACCGGGCAATCGAGTTGGCCGGCCTGGAAAAAGAACACGTGCGCGTCGTTCAATACACGCGGCCAGTGGGCATGATCGAGCACATGCTCTTCGGCCAGCAGAGCCACGCTCGGGGGATCGACGTCGCGGCCTTGTTGGAGCTGACCGCGCCGAAGGCCTATTACTTGTGCACCTGGATGAGCGGCCTGACCGCCGAGGCGCGACATTAGATCGGCAATCCGACGCGGAATTATCGAGCGTTACGGTTTGGATTCCGGTTTGTCCTCGGGCGGGTCGTCCGTCGAGACGGGTGGCCCGCCGCTTCTGCGCGGACTCTTGAACCGATCGCCCGGTGGCACGTCGCGAAAGCGCCCCGGGGGGGGCCGTACCGGGAGACATGCCCGCTTCGGATCGTTCGCGCTCGAAATACATTTTCCGCAGCTCATCGACCATCTGCTCGCGGGGCATTTTCAACAAGCGTTCGCGCTCGGGTCGCCTCAGCTCGTTTTGGAAGAATCGCACTAGTTCATCATCGACCCAGGGCGCCAACTTTCGGACTGCTTGTTGTGTCTCCAGGCGGTGCATGGCCGGGCCGATCCAACCACCGACGATGCGGCGCTTGGCGGGCAGGTCCGGGGCCTGGGCCAAAACCTCTGTCGCGGCGGGAGACAGTTTTTCAGCTAGCCGATCGATATCCTGTTGTTGCACCACGTTCATGCCGCCTCCGGAACCGCCCTTGCGCCCGCGATCGTAGGCGAAGTAGAGCAGCGCATGCCGCTGCCTTGATGATTCCAAGTGTTCGAACGCCTCGCGTCGCGGCGGCGGCATTTGAGCGAGCCATCGTTCGCGGTGCGTCCAAATAACATCTTCGGTCCAGCGTACGATCTCTTGCGCGTCTTTTGGCGTAAGCAACTCCGCCCGCCGGGATTGCTGCCGCGCGTCCTCCTGCTGCTGGTGGATTCGTTTGATTTGCGCGACGCGATCCGCGGGTCCCAAATCGGCCAATTCCGCCCGCTGGCTCGGAGAAAGCGTTTTCAGCCATTCGTGGTAGTGCTTCAGGACTTGTTGAAGCTGCTTGGCATGCGGATCGGCATCGAGCGCCGCTTGCAACTCGCGCAACCGCTGCTGTTCTTCAGGCGGCAGCGTCGCGAATCGCTCCTGGCGGCGCAACAGGTCCTGTTTTTCCGCGGGCGTCATCTGCGAAATTTGCAAGCGCCGCGCGGCCAAATCATCGCTGGCCCAACCGACGTCCGCGCGGACAAGGACGAGCAAACACAAGGCGAATCCTAACAACCGCTCGGCCGGCGCTTTGAAGCTTCTCGCTCTCCCTTTGGGAGAGGGCCGGGGTGAGAGTGAGCCCGGAGCAAAACCGCCCTTCACCCTACCTTGTTCCCAACGGAAAGGCTCTTGAAGCAACTTCTTACCCGGCATGATCGCTTTCTCCTTCGGCGAACAGCCCCTGCTCATCGAGCAATCGCAGGAAATCGATGTTATCGGCCTGATAATACAACTCGAAGTTTTCCAACACCGACAAGTCGCGGAGCAGTTGTTCGTTTGGGCTCGGCCACAACCAATGGCCCACCACAAAGCCCAACAAACCGGCGGCCATCACGCCCAGACCACCCAGGAGCTGTTGCCGTCGCTGCCGCCGCGGCCAGGCGCTTTGCACCGCCGCGGCATCCTCCGACGCGGCGACCGCAACCATTTCGATCGTGGTCTTCGTGAACGCTTCATTCACGGTCGCCCGCGGCAGCCGGTCGAGCAGGTCCCAGGCGCGCTCGAGCCGTTGCAGCTCTGCTTGATAGGCCGGATCGCGGCCCAGCCGTTCCTCGACTCGCTTCACCGCCTGGGCATCCAACTCGCCGTCGAGGTAGGCCGCCAACTCCTCATGGAGTTCAACGGATTCGGGTAATGGGTCGGTTGTCATATACCTACTCGTTGCCGCGCGGGGCATTCAAATCACAACTTAATTCGCGGCCATTCGCCAGCGCCAGCTACTCGCTCGGCCGCGTGCCATTTTGCAAGTACGGTTCCAAGATTTGCTTCAAGTTGACGCGGGCCCGCGAGAGAAGCGACTTAACGGCCTGCGGCGACATCTCCATCGTCGCGGCAATGTCGGCGTAGCTCATGTCCTCGAACTTGCTCAACAACACCGCCAAGCGCTGCCGCTCATTGAGCTCCCCCAACGCGGCCCGCACGATGTCGCGCAGCTCCGCCTTGTCGAGTTGGCGCGTCGGCATCGCGCCGCTGGCCGCCAGCGCCATCTTGTCCAGCGCGCTGGCCCCAGTCGAATCATTGGGACGCACCGTCAGATTGACTTCGGGTCGCCGGGAGCTCGAGCGCCGCGCATTGGCCGCGACGTGATTGGCGATCGTATACAGCCATGTCGAAAATTTCGCTCCCGCCACGTAGCGTTTGCGGGCCCGATACACGCGCAAGAATACTTCCTGCGCCAAATCCTCCGCCTGTTCGCGGCGGCCGACCAGATGCTCCAGCACCGTGACCAGCCGATTTTGATAGCGCAGCATCAACTCATCGAAAGCCGCGGCGTTGTCGTCGCGCACTTCGAGCATCAACCGCACATCCGGGTCTTGCAGCTCGTATCGCTGGGCCGATGATTCGCTAACCGTCAACGAGCCCTCTCACAGGTACAACCTCAGAAACTTGCTCCCTTGCACCAGCTATCTAATGTATCACAACGGCACGGCCTGACGCAGCGGTTCGGCGGCCCCGGCGGAAGCGCTTCTAGAGAATTAAAAACCACTGCGCCGCAAAGGTTTCGCACGCGGGCGGTTCGCCTCGCCAATCTCTCGACAGGCACTCGACCAGGCGATACCCTGGAAGCGGTTTACGGTCGCGAGTCTGGCTGTCGGTGACGCGCAGATGACGGATCTCAAGAATCGGGTGGCGGTCGTGACTGGCGGCTCCAGCGGCATCGGCCGGGCCACCGCCAAGCTGCTCGCGCGCCACGGCGCGCGGGTCTTTACCGGCGATCTCAAGCCACGGCCTGAAAATGCCGAATCATTCGCCGAACTGGGCATCACCGAATTGATTTGCGACGTGCGCAGCGAAGCGCAGGTCCACGCGCTCGTGGAACGAGCGGTCGCCGATGGTGGCACTTTGCAAATCCTGGTGAGCAATGCCGGCGTCGATTTGGAAGGGCAAGTGCCCGACGTCAGCGAAGCCCAATGGGATGCATGCCTGGATACGAATCTGAAGGGGAGCTTTTTCGTCGCCAAGCATTCCATTCCCCATTTGCGCGCCGCCGGCGGCGGCGCGGTGGTTTTTACTTCCAGCAACGCCGGACTGCTGCCGCGAGCGCACGATCCGGTGTATTGCGTCAGCAAGGCGGCGCTCAACGCGCTATCCACCAGCCTGGCCTTGTGCCACGCACGGGATCGGATTCGCTTCAATACGGTCTGCCCCGGTCCGGTCGCGGATACCGGCTTGATCGAGGAGTCGCTGGCCGCGGCGGCGAATCGCGCGGCCCTGGTACAAGAGTTCATCGAGGCCAGCCCGCTGGCGCGAGCTTTCGGCCGGATGGTCACGCCCGACGAAGTGGCCGAAGCCATCTTGTACCTGGTCAGCGATGCCGCGGCGCTGGTTACCGGCACCGCTCTGCGGATTGACGGCGGCAAGTCGCTGGGCGTGCCGCCGCGCGCCTGATGCTGCCCCCTTTTTGATAAGGCCGCTCGAACAGAAATCGCTGGTGTGGCACGATTCGCTCCAAACATGAAACCATTCGCGGCACCCGTCAAAAATCTTCGCTGGTGGATCGCCGCGCTTCTGTTCGCCTCGATGGTCATCAATTACATCGATCGCCAGACGCTCAGCGCGCTTGCGCCGATTTTCAAGGAAGAATATGGCTGGACCAACGCCGATTTCGCATTGCTGTTGATAAGCTTTCGAGTGGCGTACACAGTCATGCAAGCCGTGTCGGGCCGGATTCTCGATTGGTTGGGCACGCGCCGTGGGCTGGCTTTGAGCGTGTCGTTTTATTCGCTCGTGGCGGCCCTGACCGCCACCGTGCAAAGCGTGAGCGGGTTTCGTGCGTTTCGCTTTTGTTTGGGAACCGGCGAGGCCGCCAATTGGCCCGGGGCCATCAAGGCCGCGTCCGAATGGTTTCCGGCCAAAGAACGGGCCTGGGCCGTGGCTCTGTTCGACAGCGGAACTTCGTTGGGCGGAGTCGTCGCGCCGCTCGTGGCGCTTCAGGTTTACCAGTGGTGCGGCGACTGGCGACCCGTGTTCGTGCTGACGGGTTCTTTGGGAGCGATTTGGATCGCGGTTTGGCTGGTTTGGTACCAAACGCCCGAACGACATGCTCGCATCTCGCCACAGGAACTGGCCTACATCCAGCAAGGGCGAACCCCCCGCGAAGACGACGACCCGCAATTGCCGCTCGTTGACTGGCGGCAACTGCTCTCCTATCGACAAACCTGGGGCATCATAGTGGGCCGGTTTTTGCTCGACCCGTATTGGTTCTTCGTCGCCGAGTGGTTCCCGCTGTACTTGAAGTCGCAAGGTTTTACACTCCAACAAAGCGTGCTGGGGACCGCGGCGCCGCTGGTGGCTTCAGTATTCGGCAATTTTGCGGGCGGGGCTTTGTCGAGTCATTTGATTCGCCGTGGGTGGACGGTCGGACGCTCGCGGCGCGCGGTTCTGGGGGGTTTTGGACCCAGCATGGTGTTGATTGTGCTGTCGCTGTTCAGCACCGATTACGCGACGCTGATAGCGCTGTTTTCGTATGGCAACTTTGCCTATTCCGCCTGTTCGACCGTGTTCTTGTCGTTGCCGGCCGACGTATTTCATTCCCGCGCGGTGGCAAGCGCCAGCGGATTGGGAGGCACGGCGGCCGGGATCGGTACGCTCGTCTCGACCTACCTGATCGGCCAGATCGCCGATCAGTACTCGTTCCAGCCGATCGTACTGGTGGCCTCTCTGGTGCCGTGTCTGGCCGCAATGGTGTTTGTGTGGCTGGTGCGCGCCGGCGCGCAGGCCGACCCACGGCAGGTGGTACTCGATTTTTAGATGTCGGCCGTCCGCGTTGCGGTGGCCCGAAATTGCGCCCTCAGGCAGCCGATTTCGGGACCTTCTGGTGGCCGCTACTGATCTCGGAGACGCGGGGCGAGCTTGCCGGCGAACGCGGCTTGCCAGCCGCTGGGGCCTCCCTATACTACGAATTACTGAACGATTCTCGACTTTCGCCTCGCTCATTGCAGCCGGGCACTTTTGAGCAAACGGACAAAACCCCAACAGCCATCAATGCAAGCGGCGTTTCAGGGCCGCGTGCGGCTTAGCGTCGTACCGGCCGATAGGATTTGTCCGGCCGCTTTTAGGAAAAACCTCGTGGAAACCTCGACAGTTCCAGCCCCCCCGACGGTCGCCGAGCGGCCGTCCTTGCTCGTCCGCCATCAGTTTCTGATCTACCGGCTGTTCTCCTTGAGCGGCTTGATCCCGGTCGGGGCCTATCTGGTCGTCCACCTGCTGACGAATGCCTCGATCATCAACGGCCCAATGACGTTTCAGGGGCAGGTCGATCGCATTCACTCGCTCGGCGTCGTGCTGCCCTTGGTCGAATGGACCTTTATCTTCATTCCCATTCTGTTCCACGCCGCGGTCGGCTGGATGATTATCAGCGGCGCGCTACCCAATACAAATTCGTATCCTTACGCCAGCAACATTCGCTACACGCTGCAGCGCGGCACCGGCATCATCGCTTTTGTGTTCATCATGGTGCACGTTGCCCATTTGCATAACTTGATTGGGGCTCCGTTCAGGGGAATCGGCGGGGCCCAATTCGACGCCGAGCACGCCGCCAGTTCGGCCGCGATCGCTCTTGCGCCGCTCTGGGTTCTGATTTTCTACGTCATCGGCATGCTCTCGTGCGTCTACCACTTCGCCAACGGCTTGTGGACGCAAGGCATTACCTGGGGCCTGTGGACCAGCGCCGCGGCGCAGCGGCGGGCCAGCTATATCAGCGTCGTGGTCGGCATCGGCCTGGCCGTGGTCGGCTTGAGCGCCCTGGGCGGAATGCGCGCCGTCGACGTCGAACAGGCCAAGCAGCTCGAAAACAAAATGGAAGCCCAACGCGAAGCGATCCTCGAGCCCGACCAAAGCAACGTGACAGCGAAACCCGCTCCCGCCGCCAAGGCCAAGTAAGCACACCCCTTCAAGCACGAGTTTTTTGTCATGGCTAATCAGAAGGTAATGATCGTCGGCGGCGGGCTGGCCGGATTGTCGGCCGCCATGAAGCTGGCTGAATTGGGCGTCCACGTCGACCTGATGAGCTTGACGCCGGTGAAGCGCTCGCACAGCGTCTGCGCCCAAGGCGGCATCAACAGCGTCAACGAAGTCACGCGCCAACAAGGGGACAGCGAGTTTCTGCACCTCGATGACACGGTCTACGGCGGCGACTTTCTGCAACATCAGCCGCCAGTCAAGGAAATGACCGACTGGGCTCCCAAGATCATCGACTTGATGGATCGGCTGGGTGTCCCGTTCAATCGCACGCCCGAGGGCTTTCGCGATCAGCGCCGCTTCGGCGGCACGCTGTTCAAGCGGACCGCCTTCGCCGGCGCCACGACCGGCCAGCAATTGCTCTACGCGCTCGACGACCAGGTTCGCCGCTGGAGCACCGAGGGCAAGATCCGGCTGTTCGAGGCCTGGGACTATCTCGGTCCGGTGCTCGACGATCATGGCGCGTGCCGCGGAATTGTCGGGCAGGACCTGGTCACGATGGAAATTCGCGCCTTCCCGGCCGACGCGGTGGTCGTCGCCTCCGGCGGTTGCGGGCTGATCTATGGCCGCTCGACGATGTCGATGGTTTGCACCGGCGGGGCTGCCAGCCGCACCTTTCAAGCCGGCGCCAAGTATGCCAACGCCGAGTTCATCCAAGTCCATCCCACCGCCATCCCCGGGGCCGACAAGTTGCGGCTGATGAGCGAAAGCGCTCGCGGCGAAGGCGGTCGCGTGTGGGTGCCGCGCAAGCCGCAAGATCCCCGTCCGGCTGCCGATGTACCCGAAAACGAGCGCTACTACTTCCTCGAAGAGCGGTATCCGAAATACGGCAACCTGGTGCCGCGCGACATCGCGACCCGCGAGATTTTCAACGTCTGCACCGATGAAGGTCTGAGCGTCGAGAAAGACCGGCTCTGCGTCTATCTCGATTTGACGCACATTCCGCGGCACACGCTCGACATCAAGCTGGGCGGCATCTTGGAAATCTACGAAAAGTTCCAGGGCGTCGATCCGCGCGAAGTGCCGATGAAGATTTTTCCGGCCGTCCATTATTCGATGGGCGGGTTGTGGGTCGATTACGAGCGGAGCGCCAGCGGCGGTTTGGTGGCCGGTTCGCCCAAGAATCAGCAAACGAACATTCCCAATCTGTACGCCATCGGCGAGTGCGATTATCAGTATCACGGCGCCAATCGCTTGGGGGCCAATTCGCTGTTGAGCTGCATTTTCAGCGGGCTGATCGTGGCGCCGGCCGTCGCCAACCTGCTCAAGGGTTCCAAGGGGACCGCGACTGGTCAACCCTCGTCGTTGTTCGAAACGGCTCGCACCGAACATCAGGCCGCCCACGACCGGCTACTGCGCCGCCCGGCCGGCGGCGAGAATCCGTACTTGCTGCACCAAGAGCTGGGCCAGGTGATGACCAAGTCAGCCACCGTCGTGCGGCACAACAAGGCGCTGGGCGAGGCTTTTGAGAAAGTCGGCCAACTGGCCGAACGGGCCGAGCGCTGCTCGCTTTCGGACACCGGCAATTGGACGAATCAGAACGTGGTCTTCACCAAAGCGCTCAAGGACATGTTCCCGCTGGCCAAGGCGATCGTGCTGGGAGCGTTGCAGCGTGACGAATGCCGCGGCGCGCACTTCAAGCCCGAGTTCACCATTCCTGGCGTGGACGCCACCGACCCGGCCGAGCGGCGCCGGCTGGCCGAGGCCTGGTGCGACCGGTTCGAAGCCAACACGCAAAAGTGGCTCAAGTCCACGATCGCCACGCTCAACGAGGGCGAGGTGGCGTTGAGCTACGAAGATGTCGATACGTCGCTGATCCCGCCGCGTCCTCGCCTGTATGGGCTGGTCGGGGCGGAGTTGATCGAAGAGGTTTGGAAAGGGCGTCAAGCGGCCAAAGCCATCACGCCGCCAGCCGGCAAAAACCCCTCGGCGAAACCCGCGCCCAAACCGGCCGCCGTCCACTAACGCCGCGGCTCGTTCGAAAATAGAAAACGTCCACGCTCCAGAAGCAATACTGGCAAGGTCATCATGAGCGATTCTCACACGAATGGGCACTCGCACGGACCCCGAACCTTCGAGGTGCGTATTCTTCGGCAGGACTCTCCCGACGGGCCAAGCTATTGGGAGCGGCATCGCGTGGAGCACGAGGCGGACATGAACGTCACCAGCGTGCTGCAACGGATTGCCGCGCGGGCCGAGACGATCGACGGCAAAAAAGTCGCCCCCGTGGCCTACGACGCCAACTGCCTGGAAGAAGTCTGCGGATCGTGCACGATGGTCATCAACGGCCGCGTGCGCCAGGCCTGCTCGGCGCTGGTCGATAAACTATTGGCCGACCGCCCCGACGAAATCGAATTGCAGCCGATGAGCAAGTTTCCGGTGCTGCGCGATTTGTGCGTGAATCGCCGGCGGTTGTTTCGGGCGTTGGAAAAACTGCACGCCTGGATTCCGGTCGACGGCTATTACGCCATGGGCCCCGGACCGCGGCAATCGGAAGAGCAGCAGGAATTGGCCTACCCGCTGAGCCAGTGCATGAGTTGCGGCTGCTGCCTGGACGCCTGCCCGCAGTACGGCAAGATCGAAGTCGTGCGACGAGAGGGCGAGACCGACCAGCAATTCGCCGCCCGCGAGAACGCCATCTACGACCTGAATTTCGTGGGGGCCCACTCGATCAGCCAGGTGATCTACTACAATGCCAACCCCACCGGCAAGCTGAACGCCGGCGAGCGGCTCGATGCCTTGATCGCCCCCGGTGGCATCCAAGTCTGCGGCAACGCTCAGAATTGCGTCGCCGTTTGCCCAAAAGAAATTCCGCTCACCACTTCCATCGGCCGCGCCGGCCGCGAGACGACCAAGCGCGCGTTCACCAAGTGGTTCGACCGGTAAGCGTGGCAGCTATTTCCAGGGCGGCTCGCGATGGGTGTGGCAAGTTTTCCCGACGGCCGGGGCGCACTGGACGCCAAGAGAGAATCGATTTGAATTGCAGCCGCAAAGCGGCGACCTGCAATAGCCAGGGGCGCGAGCCCCTGGAAATGTATTCAACTCGCGATCAAAGCCCCATCGGGGCGACGCTAGAGCGCCCCGTTGGGGCTTGCGGAATTGTTGCGTATTCGCAAAGCAGGGGCGTTGCCCCTGCCGATTGCAGGTGGTCCCGTTGGGACCCAGACAATCAAATCGCCGCGGCAAAAGTCCGGCCAATAAGGTTTGCCACATCCCTCGCAATTCAATTGTTGTAACGCGCTATTCCAGGCGATACGATAAACCGCGTGAGCCAGGCTCAACATCCGCGCCCCAGTCAAGCACCGGAACACTTGAGGGAGGTGAAACATGGATCAACATTTTTGTCGATCTATTGGCCGCCGCGCGCTGCTCGGCATTTTTCTGGCGGCCTTTTCTGTCGCCGCCACTGCGGCCCATGCTGCTGAACCAGCGACGAAGGGCACGCTGTCGGGAACCGTAGTCGATCCGGACGGCAAGCCCGTCGCCGGCGCTCGAGTCTCGGTGAGTACATTCGAGTTCGACAACAAAACACTCACGTCGTAGACCAAGACGTTGGCCGACGCAACCACGGACTTCGCAGGACGCTTCCGGCTCGGCCCGATCGAGCCCGTCTATCGAGCCCAGTTCGATCTGTGCATCGACGCCGACGGGTTTGGGCCGCAATACATTCCGGGTCAAACGTATTCCATATTTTCCGACAGCGACTGCGATCTTGGCAACATCGGCGTCTATCGGGGCCGCGTCTTTTCTGGCCAGGTGGTTGACGTGGATGGCAAGCCGCGCGCCGGGGCAAGAGTGGAATGCGACGTAAACCGATATGTCATGGGGCACACGATTTGTGATGTCAGCCCGGCGCGCACGGTTACGACCGACGCCGACGGGCGATTTCGCACTCCGCCCCTGCCGGTCGGGCATGCGTCGCTGAGCGTCCGGGAACCCGAGCGGCAGTTGACCTGGGTCACTCGATTGGTAGAGCCCGGAGGTGAGGAAACTCTTGCCGAACCGATGCGTCTTGCAAACGACATCCCCGTCGCAGGCCTCATCAAAGACGAAGAGGGGCGACCGATTGACGGCGTGGCGATCGAGGCTAACTCCGAATATCGGGCCATCTCCGACCCTCAAGGACATTTCGTCCTTCGCGGATTCGGGCCCAATCCCAGGTTCCAAACGCATATGGCCAAGGAGGGGTACGTGGGCATCAACCGGAGCGTCACGGTCGGCGGGGACAGTTTCTCGTGGGAAGACGTTGGTGCGGAGAAGGGCACGCCCGCTGTCGGGCCGATAAAAGACTTCACGGTGGTAATGAAGCGGCAAGCCTGGATCGAAGGCCAGACGCTGGACGCCGAAACCGGCGAGCCGGTCCGCCTCGATAAGGTGGTGCTCTGCACGTTCGAGCGCAAGCCCAACGGCGAAATCCTGCGAGCGGGCTGCAAGAACAGCAACTTCGAACAGCCCGAGACCGGCCGGTTCCGCGTCCCCTATAGCTACCCCGACGAATACACCCTGACGTTTTCGGCCGCTGGATACCAGGACGCCGAGACCTTCACGCCGCTGGTGAAAGATTTGCAGCCGATCAGTGGAATTACCGTCAAGTTGAAAAAGGACAAAGACGGTGCCAAGCTCGAGATTCAAAGGCAGCGGTTCGTCGGCAGGGTAACGCGTGATGGCAAGCCGCTCAAAAGCGGATGGGTCGGCTTGTGGGCTCTCCGTCGGCCCTTTGATACGATGAACGCGCACATCATGCGCGGCCGCACGGCGACGGGGGACCCGATCGCTTATTCCAGCGCTCCCATCCAGGACGGCGCTTACTCGCTCGACGTGCCTTTCCAGCAAGGAGGTTGGTACGTCGTCGCAGAGGCGCCGGGCCAGGCGATCACGCAGGTCGGGCCGTTTCGAATCGCGGCCAACGAGGAACAGAAGCTCGACATAGCTTGCATCGAGGGGGGCAGCATCAGCGGTCGCGTCCAGAATGTGCTCGACGCCTGGAGAGGACAACTCTGGGTCGTGGCGTTCAGCCCCACCGCCGTGCGAGCGGAAACCCGCATCGACGCCGACGGCAACTTCTCGTTCGAGCGACTGCCGCAGGGCAAGTACGGTCTGAAGGTCGGCCACGATGCCTACGAAGACTCCGAAGTGCCACGCGCCAAGGATTGGAAAGACATTCCCAAGGACGCCTGGACGCGCATCGCCGACCCGTGGAAACGGGCCATCATAGTGAAAATCGAAGCCGGGCAAGCGGTGACGGGCGTGCAATTGGAGTTGCCGCAATAATCGTCCTGGCGGTATTATGCAGGTTCGTTGGCCTTGGCCCAAACAGACCCTGGCGCAAAACCGCGTTTTGGAGCGGTCCTCAAATGCAAGCATCAGCCAGCTTAGGGCGAATCCGCGAACCATCGGGGACTGTCCCGATTTTGCGGTGCCTTGGGAGGAAAATGGGACTGTCCCCTTCTTCGCGACGCGCGAAATCGGGTCGAAAACGCAATTGCCGCGGCTGCCATGCTTTCACTCTGGTGGAAGTGTTGGTTGTGATCGCGATTGTGGCGGTCTTGGTCGCGCTATTGCTCCCCGCCGTGCAAGCGGCTCGCGAAAGCGCGCGGCGGACGCAGTGCGCCAACAATCTCAAGCAAATCGGCATCGCTTGTCTCAATTACCACGATTCCTTCAGGATATTTCCTTCCGGATACATTGCCAGCAAGCCCTATCCCGTGACCACGCCCGGCTGGGGTTGGGCGGCGCTGCTGCTGCCGATGATGGAGCAGCGCAATCTCCATCAGGCGATCGAATTTCAGCTCCCGATCGAACACCCGTCGAACACCGCGGTGAGTACGATCGTTTCGGGCTATCTTTGCCCCTCGGACGAAGTCAATGCCGAATCCTTTTTGCTGACCGACCCCAACGGCGATCCCGTTGTCCGCGCCGCGCCCGCCAGTTACGCGGCCAGCGTGGGCGACGATTCGAGCGAAGCGGACGCCAAGATCGGAAATGGAGTGTTCTATCGCAATAGCGCCACGCGGCTCGCACAGATCAGCGACGGCACATCGCACACCACGCTGATCGGCGACCGAGCGTGGGCGCTGACCAACGGCATCTGGGCCGGCGCTCCTCAAGCCGCCATGACGCGGGCCGGATCGCAGAATCCTTGGCCAAACGCCACCGCTTCGGCGCCTGTGTTGACCCTGGTGCACAACAACTGGATCAACATCCTCACCGACAGCGACGGAGGGCTCGACGATTTTTCCAGTCTGCACGTCGAAGGCGTGAACCTGCTCTTCGCCGATGGCTCGGTGCATTTCATTCATAGCATCGTCACCGATGGGCCGGAACGTCGGGCCTTCTGGGCACTGGGAACGAGATCCGCCGGCGACCTGATCGACGGCGTCGAGTACTAGGCCTGGCGTTCGAACGTCGTGCCTACAAAAAGTGCCACTCGCCGCTAGTCACCACCCAGATGCCCAAGAGCAGATTCGTCACGGCGTGCGCGACGATGCAGTCCCAGATGTTTTTGGTTTTGAACATCAACCAGGTGACTGACGTAAACCAGACAGCCGCGGCCAGCATTTCGGCCGGGTGCACGGCGACTGGCAGGAGCGTGCCGGCGGCGACCGAAAGTGGGGTGAGCGTGCCGAAGGGCACTTTCCACCAATCGGGGTCGATGACGAAGCGCATCACAAGCCCGCGGAGGAAGAATTCCTAGACGATGGGCACCACGATCGCCAGTCCCCAAAATCGCACAGTCAAAAAGCCGTAGGCCAAGAGGGGTTGATCCGGCCAGTTTTGCAATGGGTTGAAAGCACTCCGCGCGCCGGAGTCGACCAGCCAGCCCAAGCCGATGGGCGCAAGCAGCTTGCTTTCGAGCCCCAACTTGCACAACCCGACCCACAGCACCACCCCGACGCCGCCGACCAAAAATGCCAGCGGCGACACACGCCAGGCGAACTGTCGATAACCGGGCCAGACGGCTGCCATTGCCACCATCGTGAGCGCAATTTTGATCGCATAAACGAGAGGATATGCCGAATATGCGATACTTAAACCGAACCGTTCGAAAGGTTTGTCCGGCGTGGGCTCGAGGGTGCCGACCAACATGAACACCACAAGAGGCAAGACAAACGTGGCCCAAGGGCAGCGTGCCAGCCAGCCAGACTGTCCGGTCGCTTTGGGGACGTTATTGGTGCCGGGTTGTTTTGTGAGCGGCTGGTTAGCGGGCGCTCGCTGGGGGTTGGGCTCAGAGGTGCTCATGAAGTGACAAACCTAATTTTCCCAACGACATATGTCAAACCACGGCGAATTCAGGTCGGCCGTGGTGGCGGTTTAAACGGTAACGAATTGATCGTTTTTTCCTGCTGCGTAGAGGTTTACAACAATTTTGGCCTTTGCTGCCGCCCGATTTGTACGTAAGATGTAGCTCTAAACTATCCAGCATCGAGCCACTCCCCGGCGACGCTTGGGCGGTGCGGAACTGCCCGGGCGGATTTTGTTCCCTAGGTTTTTGCACCCGACCGGTGCCGTTTTTGCGCTGGTCTGTTTGACACTCTACTTTGAGCGAATTTCGAGGTTCCCCATGGACCTGTCCAAACTCCGAAACATTGGCATCTCGGCCCATATCGACTCGGGCAAAACCACGCTGAGCGAGCGGATCCTGTTTTACGCCGGGCGCATTCACCGCATCAATGAAGTCAAAGGCGGCGGCGACGGCGCCACCATGGACTACATGGATCTGGAACGCGAGCGCGGCATTACGATCACCAGCGCCGCGACCACGGTCCAGTGGCAAGACCATACCATAAACTTGATCGACACTCCGGGCCACGTCGACTTCACGGTCGAAGTGGAGCGCAGTTTGCGCGTGCTGGACGGCGCGATTCTCGTGCTCTGCGGCGTGGGCGGCGTGCAGTCGCAATCGCTGACCGTCGACCGGCAAATGAAACGCTATCACGTGCCGCGCCTGGCCTTCATCAACAAGATGGACCGCATCGGCGCCAATGCCGAAAAAGTAGTCGTGCAAGTCCGCGAAAAGATGGGCTGCGACGCCGTGCTCATGCAGTGGCCCATCGGCAAGGAAGAAAATTTCCAAGGCGTGATCGACCTGATCACGATGAAGGCCAATTACTTCGACGGCACCAACGGCGAAGATGTGCGCACCGAAGAAATTCCCGACGATCTGAAAGAAGCCGCCGGCAATGCCCGGCAGCACATGCTCGAGGGCCTGTCGATGTACAGCGACGAGCTGATGGAGCGGCTGCTTTCCGAAGAAGACGTTTCCGAGGAACTGGTGCACAACCTCGTGCGCGACGCGGTGCAAACGCAGGATCTGACCCCGGTGTTCATGGGCACGGCTTACCGCAACAAGGGCGTGCAGTTGCTGCTCGACGCCATTGTCCGTTATCTACCCTCGCCCCTGGATCGCCCGGTAAAGGCCAAGAAGTACGGTGATCCGACGCAAGATTTCCCGCTCGAGCCCGATCCGGCCAAGCCGTTCGTGGGCATGGCGTTCAAACTCGTCGAGGACGCCTTCGGCCAGTTGACGTTCATTCGCGTTTACCAGGGAACGATCAACAAGGGCGACATGTACTTCAACCAGCGCACCGATCAAAAGCAGCGATTCAGCCGCATCGTCAAGATGCACGCCGATAAGCGCGAGGAAATCGACAGCGCAGCGGCCGGCGACATCGTGGCCGTGTTGGGCGTCGACTGCGCGAGCGGCGATACGTTTGCCTCGGAGCGTAAATACTGCGCGCTGGAAAGCATGTTCGTGGCCGAACCGGTCATCAAGATGGCCATTAGTCCAGTCACGCGCGAAGGCGCGGACAAGTTGGGCAAAGCGCTCAACCGTTTCCGCCGCGAAGACCCCACCTTCCGCGTCACCACGGACGAGGAAACCTCCGAAACCGTGATCGCCGGCATGGGCGAGCTGCACCTGGATATTTACGTCGAGCGCATCCGCCGCGAATACGGCGTGGAAGTCGAAGTCGGCGCCCCGAAAGTCAGCTATCGCGAAGCGCCCACCAAAACCGCCGAATACAACTTCAAGCACAAGAAGCAGACCGGCGGTTCGGGTCAATACGCCCACATCGTGGGCAAGCTCGAATGCCTGCCCGAGGGTTCGGAAGAATCCTTCGAATTCGAAGAGAACGTCGTCGGCGGCCGCATTCCCAAGGAATATATTCCATCGGTGGAAAAAGGCTTCCGCGATTCGATTCACAAGGGCCCGCTGGCCGATTTCCCGATCGTGGGCGTGAAAGCCGTTTTGGAAGACGGTTCGTATCACGACGTCGATAGCTCGGACATGGCGTTTCAGACCTGCGCTCGCAACTGCTTCCGCGAAACGTTTCTCAAGACCAAGCCCATCTTGTTGGAGCCGGTGATGAAGGTCGAGATCGAAGTGCCCTCGCAATATCAAGGCCCCGTGGCCGGCGAGCTGACCAGCCGCCGCGGGCTGATCGTCGCGACCGAGGTCAAAGGCGCGTTCGCCACGATCGAAGGCGAAGTGCCATTGGCCGAAACCTTCGGCTACTCGACCGATCTGCGCAGCATGACGCAAGGGCAAGGCACCTTCACCATGGAGTTTGCCAAGTACCGCCGCGTGCCGGCCAGCATCCAGGAAGAAATCATCGCCGAAAAGAAAAAGCGGCAACTCGTGGGCGCGAAATAAGCGCGAATCTCGGTCAGGCTCGTCGACGTTGTGGGTCGCACCGCTGGCTTGTCCATTAGCCTCGCGCGGCCCGCAGCTCGGCTAATTCGCGGGCAATTTGATCGAGTCGGGCCGTCAGCTCCGAGTGGCGCACGGCCTCCAGCGGCGGCTTCTTCGCGACGAACGAGATCACGCCGCCGGTTTCCAGCACGGCCCGCTCCACCTCGTCGAGCGAGCCGAAACCTTGCTTGTGGGCCGCGATCTCCAATTCGGCCCGCGTAAGCAACTCTTTCTGCAGCCGGTCGGCGCGAATCTTGCCGTTCTCGATCAGCATGTCGGGCTCTCCCTCGACGAGCCGATCGATTTTCTCGTGGCTGAACACGAATCGCACCACGAGATAGTTGATCGCCAGCAGCGTGGCGGTGCCGAGCAATCCGCCGCTGACCGATGTGTCGTCGCCGATGATCGCGTTTTGCACCGTGTTGGATAGCGTCAACAGCACGATCAGGTCCATGGCGTTGAGTTGGGCCAGTTCCCGTTTGCCGGCCACGCGCAAGCCGATCATCAGAAACGCATACACCAGCACCGGCCGAAACATTTTCTCCAGCACCGGAACCCCCAGTTGAAACATGTTGCTCCACATGACTCAATTCCTTCTTATCGAAGTTCCTCGGTCGTTCGCGCGGATGGGTGGGTCGCTTCGCCCCTCCCTGACGACATCATAACCGGAAATGGCCGCGAAAATGGTCCGTCGGCCGCCGCGCTGCGAAGATGTTATTGCAGGATCTCTTCCAGTTCCACCGCGCGATGCTCGTCGACAGATCGGTAACAAGCATCGACTAGCGCCATCGTCTCGAGATTATCGCGGCCGTTCAATTCCGGTTGGCGGTTTTCTTCGAGTGCACACAACAGCTCGGCCATGGGGCCGGCAAAGGCGTCGGGAAACCAGACTTCGCTCCAGCGGGGCTCGATCCAGTGTGGACCGCGCGAGGTGTTCGTGAA
Source organism: Planctomycetia bacterium (assembly GCA_016200205.1). GTDB lineage: Bacteria > Planctomycetota > Planctomycetia > Pirellulales > PALSA-1355 > PALSA-1355. The sequence goes on along the minus strand of JACQFF010000110.1, from coordinate 11,602 downwards.
ATCGAGCGTGCTGGGCGTGCGCTTGGGATAATCGGGCCAGCCGATCGTGCCACGGGCCATGCCCTCGGCGCCTTCGACCCGCCAGCGGATGCCGATATCGCTGGCAGCCCCCTCGCGCGCCGGACCGGTCCAAACGTCGTCCCAGCCGGCTGCCCGCAGTCCATTGGCGTATTCCAAAATGTACAGACAGATGCCGTCCTGGTGAGCAAACTGTTTGCTGGTGCGCGGGTCGGTTCGGACACTGGCAAAAACGCGCTGTGGATTGCCGAACCAATACCGGAACGTGTCGAGATGATGAATGCTCATGATCCGCAAGGTCACCCAGCCCAGCCGCTGCTGCCAGGCCATCCAATTGGGAATCGCGCGCATCTCGATCGTGGCCAACACCGCCTGGCCCAATTCGCCGCGGTCCAAGAGCGTTTTGCAGGCGCGAACCGACTGGTCGTAGCGCATGTTCTGATTGACCGCCAGCGTCACGCCGGCCGTTTCGCAAATGCGCACGATTTCACACGCCTGGGCATAATCCACTCCCAGCGGCTTTTGCGCTAAAATGCCGCGCACGTGATCCGTATGTCGCACGACCTCGCCGATTACCTCCAGCAACACGTCGGGCGGGACCGCGATGTCGACGACTTCCACGCGCTCGTCGGCCAACAGCCCCCGGTACGAGTCGTAGCACTGGGAAATTCCGTGCCGCTGGGCCACTTGGCGCGCCCGTTCTGGCCGGCGCGAGGCGATCGCCACGGGGTTGAAACCGTCGCTGCGATAAGCCACCAGGTGGCAATCGGCCATGATGAAACCCGCGCCAATGCAGCCGATGCCCACCTGCTTATTGCGGGGCAGCCGCGGCAGATAGTCGAGTTTCGAATTCAAGTCGGGCTGTGTCATGGGCGAGTGGCCGTATTTTGTCCACATGGCAGGACGCCGGGCGTGGTATGATTTTCGCCCGAGGCACACGAACAGGGCAAGACGCCCCTTGGATCGATCTCTGTTTTTCACCGCGAGGCACGCGTACGATGCCGACTACTCCGCACATCGAGAAACATTTCACCGCCACCGAAACCATTCGAGACATCGTGATCGGCATGTCGGACGGTTTGACCGTGCCATTTGCCCTGGCGGCTGGCTTGACGGGGGTTGTGGGTTCGACTTCGGGCCTGGTGGTCACTGCCGGATTGGCCGAGGTGGCGGCCGGCTCGATCGCGATGGGCTTGGGCGGCTACCTGGCAGCCCGAACCGATGCCGAGCATTACGAATCCGAGCGGCACCGCGAGTTTCGCGAGATCAAGGAGGTGCCTCGTCAAGAGGAACAGGAGGTGGCCGACGTCTTTCGCGGCTACGGACTGGCCGAAGAGCACGTGGCGCCGGTCGTGGCGGCGATCAGCGCTCAACCCCAGCGGTGGGTCGATTTCATGATGCGGTTCGAGTTGGGCCTTGAAGCCCCCGACGCCGGCCGAGCCCGCGCCAGCGCCCTGACGATCGCGCTGTCCTACATCGTCGGAGGACTGATCCCGCTGTCTCCGTACATGATCGTCAGCGATATTTCGGCCGCGCTCTGGTCGTCGGTCGCGGTGACTCTGGCGGCCCTGTTTGTGTTTGGTTGCGTCAAGGGCAAGTTCACCGGGCTAGCACCGATTCGCTTCGGCTGGCAAACCGCGGTGCTCGGAGCCTGGAGTGCAAAACAGCAATTGCCAGGTTACATTCGCGGTGGTTCGCAAACCACTGTGATCGGCGGACTTGCCGCTGCCGCGGCGTTTGCCATCGCGCGGGCAGTCGGCTAATGCGACCTCGTTGTCTATGCGCACTCGGCCCGGCCTCCTCTCGGAGGGCGAGAGAGAAACCGGCTCGCGCTGGACGACGAATTAGCGAGGGATCACCTCGACCGGCGGAAGTCGCTGAATTGCCGGCGACGAATAGCTGGCCGGAATGATTGCCGAGGCGGCCTGCGGCGACGCCGGGCCCGGTTGCGAGTCGAGTTCCCAATCGATCGTCGACGAAGAATGCGAAATCAAGCTCCCCTCGCGACGCACGCGCGCGACGAGCCCGTCGAGCTCGGCCACTCGGACGTTCGCCAGCGCCAGCGGAGCGCCATTGATCTTGGCCGCGATCAGAACCTCCCGCGCCGATTCCACTCCGCTGGCGGTTTGGACCGGCTGCTGCAAGCGCGCCACCACGCGGTCGAGGTCCGCGACCGGCAGGTCGAGTCCGAGCGCCTCTTGAACGCCTTCGGCCATCGAGACGCCGGGCAGACTCTCGTGGGCAAAACGTCGCACGCGGTCGAGCCAGTTAGGCATCCAAGCTGATGTCCCCGGGGCGTCGGACTTGCTGGCTTGGACAATCAATTCCACGCGCGCGAAGCCGGCCCGACCCGCCGGATGGGGATAACGAACGGCCAGCATGGTTTTGCGGCTGGAGGAGTTGGCCCCGTGAAAGGTCGGCGCTTGATAAGCCGTCAAAGGAGCGCCGAGGGGCGCATTGCCGGGCGCGACCGGCGTGACGCGGTAAGTAATTGAAGCCGATTCATACCGGCTCGTACGGGAAAATAGTTGCGACTCGTTACTGCCGAGCATCGCACAGCCGGCCACGCTAGCAATCGCAACGCAAATTCCCGCCGGGCATGCCAACAATCGATGGCCGTTCACGCTCGCGCCCCTGGTTTCAGGTGAGCTCCGGGTCTCTCGCATAGATAAGCGCCGTGATGCCCACTTTCGATGGTATCGGCCGCAAAACCGGCAAACCTTGAGCAATCCGGATATTGCCTGCTCTCGGCAAGGCCTTCTCAAACCATGATCGCGGGCCTGTCTTACCCATCTCATTGGTGCCCGCGCCCCCCGCGAGCCTCGGCGGCACATTTCTGGGGAAGCTAGTCAAACCTCTCCGTTTATGTCGGTTATGCCGCTCGTTCCGTCGGAAATGGAGAGTACCGAATGTTCCGTCGATGACAGTTTTGCGTGCTTTTCGTCCTGTCGTGTTTGTGCGGGTTACTCCAACAAAAAACGGGAATTCGAACGGGAGATGAACAATGGCCACTGGGAAATCAATTCTCATCGGGTGGGCGGCAATCGCAATATTTGCGTTGTCTGCATTTGCTCAGGAAACAGGATCCTTCAGGCGTGAGGACGTGAATTCCAGGTCCTCGACGCAAGGCGCAACCCAATCTCGCAAAGTGATGGTGTGGCGCGGCGATCTTCCGCCCGCGGCGCCGTCGCCACGACCGATGGCTCGGAATGATCAGCAAACCGGTTTGGTCGTGTCAGAAGAGCGATCGATCGAAGAGACACAGCCGGCGGTCGGCCAGACAAACGCTTCCGGATTGACCATGGGGAGTTCCTCTTATCTCGGCGATTCGCAAGACGATCACCAAGCTTGCGACTGCAACTGCGAGAGCTGTTGCACGCCGTTTTGGGAACATCAAACCAGTTTCTTCGCCGAGTATCTCTATCTGCGCCCGACCGGCATCAATATGGTGCATGCGATTCAATCAACCGACACCGGCGCAAGCGGCGGAACAGGATTCACCCCGGGATTTACCCCCGGAGCCGCCCCTGACGGCGGGGTCGGGGTGCTTAATCCGGTGTACGTGCCCGCTTATCGGGTAGGCTTTAACAAAGCCCTCGATTCCTGCTCCAGCGTTGGGGCCAGTTGGGCAAAGTTCCAAAACCATTCCGAGAACACGCTTCTGGCGCCAACAACACCGGGCCAGGAAAACAATCTCAACGCAACATCGCTGGTGCTGCATCCCAATGTTCCTAACATCTCTCCCAACGCACAGTTGATCGATGCCGGCTATGACATTGATTTCCAACTCATCGACATCGACTATCGTCGGCTGCTCTCGGGCGGTTATCGCCACGCTCTGAACTACTCTGTCGGCGTGCGTTACGGCAATCTAAGACAGCAATTCCAACAGGTTGCCGATTTCGCCCAAACACTCGGCACCACTCAGACCAACACCGACATCAAGTTCAATGGCGTCGGGTTGCGTACCGGGCTGGATGGGTTGCACCAAATTGGCAATAGCCGCTTGTCCTGTTATGGCAAAGGCTTCATCAGCGTGCTTTTTGGCGAATTCAATTCCAGCTACACGCAGGTCAATACCACGACCACCGACGTGCTTGCTGTCTCGAACTGGGCCGATGTACGCCCTGTGCCGATTCTCGAATATGAACTGGGCCTCAACTGGATCAGCCAGAGCGGCTGCTGGCGAATCTCCAACGGCTACTACACCGCATTCTGGTTCAACGCCATTACCACGCCCCAATACGTGCAGGCGATCCAGACCTCAAACTTCGTCCACTTGGGCGAGACCGTCTCCTTCAACGGCCTCGTCACCCGCCTCGAGTACCGCTTCTAAACTCTCCCGCCAATTGGAATTCCCGCCTCGGCCGGGCCTGACTCCAAAATCAGGCCCGGCTATTTTTGCGCGCCGCTTCCGGACCAGCCGACCTTCGCCCGAAATTGCAAAATGGCAGGGCGAATTGGATTTGTTTCCAGCAAAGTCGACCGGAAACAGACCGGTCAGCCTTGTTACCCACGATTTGTCGGCATTTAATTTGACAGAAAGCTCGCGTTAGCATACCCTGTCTGCCTAGACCTTCTATTTTAATGGACTACCTACACGGAGCTGCGGCGGCATCGCTCCGTACGAGTCTTTCTATCAGCTAGGAGTCGTCCGATGTTCTTCCAACCACGCAAGCAAAGGTCCGTGCAGAAGCGCGGTGCGCGCCCTCCGGGAGCGCGGCGAACGCAAATCAAATCATCCGCGGGCTTTGGTTGGAGTTTCTTGGCACTTGAGCCTCTCGAAGAGCGACGGCTGCTGACGGTTCGGTTTTCGCCAGGACCCGAAATCATACCCACGAACTTGACGGATGTAGCTCGGGGCGTTTTGAACAGTGGTTGCACGCCGATCGAGCCCTTTATTACCGTCAACTCCACCGACCCCGGCAACATCGCCATTTCCCATCAGGACCATTTGGAAATGACGAATAACGCCGGCGCGACGACCACCGCCGCGGCGGGCTTCAACGTCGCATCAAATGGCCGGTGCGGCGATACTGGAACTGTCTATGACACCCAGGGCCGGCTGTTTTGGATCAACCTCGCCGATGACGCGACGCCAGGACAATTGCGTGTTCAGGTGGAGCAGATCAACCCGACCACCGGCGCGCAGATCGGCACGACGCATCTCATCAGCGCCACACCCGCCGGCGATAGCGACGACAAGGCATTCATCGCCGCCAGTCCGACGAATAACGATCTCTACGTCGTCTGGACGCGCTTCAGTCCGGGGGCCACGGCGATCGAGTTGTCGCGATCCACTGACCAAGGCGTGACTTGGACGGCGCCAATCGCGGTTTCCGGCGTGGGCGAAGGCTTTGTTTGGCCCGCCATGGTCACGGTCGGGCCGAATGGCGAGGTGTATGTTTCATATCACTCCACCCCCGCAGCTAACGACACCAACGGACAGGTTTTCGTGGCCGGTTATACCGACGATCTTTCGAGCCAAATATTTAAAACACAGCCCTTCCCGATGAGTACGGCTCGGCTTCGGGGCGTCTTCAACCCCAACTATCCCAACTCGCCCTACCTGAGTACGCAAGGTTCGGGCGAATCGTACGTGCTGGTCGATCCCGTGCGGCCGGACACGCTGTACGACATCGCCGTCGATGATCCGAACAACGGGGGCGCCGGCAACCCGGCCGACCTGATGTTCGCGAAGTCGACCGATGGTGGCACCACCTGGACCCGCAGCCTCTTGGACCTCGGCGCCTCTTCCAACACCTACGACAACTTCCCGAACGCCTCGATCGATCAATTCGGCGACTTCTTCGTCTCTTGGTACCAAACGACCGGCAACACCGTCGGCTCGGGCGCCAACACGCGATTCACGCTCAACACGATGGCCAAGTACAGCACCGACGGCGGACTGAGCTTCTCGCCTGCGATCAAGGTCAACGACGCGGTATACGACACGGGAGGATCGGGTCCTGCTGGGGTCCGGAATCCCGACTACTTCGGTAGCTCGCTATTCGGCGGGACGGCCTATGTCGCCTGGGTGGGGAACACCGGCGGCGGCGGGCAGCAAGTGATCACCGACGCGGTGGCCATCAACGGCTCGCTCATCGTCAACGGCGACGAGGGGGGCGGACCCGTGGATGATAACTTCACGCTGCGCCAAATCGCCAACAATCCGGGTTACGTGGAAGTGCTGGTGAACGGGAAACGCGAATATGCCGGATTGTTGGCGGGCGTGACCGGCGGCATCCAATTCAATGGTCTTGCGGGCAACGATACGCTGACAGTCGATTTCAGCAACGGAAATCCGATCCCCGCCGGCGGCCTGGACTTCGACGGCGGTGACGGCGCCAACCAGATCAAATTGCAGGGTGGCGCCGAAACCGCCGAGACCTACCAACCCGGGCTGAGCCCAGGCGCGGGAACTATCAACATCACGGCCGGCGCAACGGCCGGCACGGCAGTCGCCACCACCATCCATTTCGAGCATCTCGCGCCGGTGTTCGATAACGTGCCCGGCCCAGCGACCGTCAATGGCACGAATTCCAATAACGCGATCAATTACACACAAGGTTCCGTACCCGCCAATGGTTTAGTCACGATCGACAATCAAGAATCGTACGAGTTCACCAATAAAACCTCTCTGACCATCAACGGACTTGCCGGCGACGACACGATCAACTTAAACAACCCGAACACGCCAACCGGCCTAACGGGCAACATCACCGTCAATGGCGGCGACCCGACCGCCAGCGATACGCTCATCGTGAACGGCGTCCCAGGGCAGCTTGACAACCTCCGCCACGTCCCCACCGGCCAGGGCGCCGGCAACGTGGTCAACGACTCAGCCCCTCAGCCGCAGGTCAACTTCACGGGCGTGGAGCACCTGAACCTGGTCGTCCTGCAGACTGACGGCGACGGCGTCCGGTTGGATGGCACCATTGGCAACGACCGCATGGTATTCTTCCACGGGCCGACGGGCGACAGCGGCATTTTCGAGGGCACGATGGACCAGAATAACGCGACCGGTGGCGGGCCCTTTACGCTGACCGAGACGACCGTCAGTGGCGTCAATTGGGTCGCCAATGACGGCGATCTCAACTTCTTCGGCGCCGGCGGAACCGATACCGTGGAGTTCAACGGCACGTCCGCCAACGATACGATCGCTGTTGGCCCCGGCGAGGCTGGTGGGACGGAGTTCAGAAACACGGTCAATGGTGCCGTCGTCGCCCGCCTTGAGGCCTTCAACGTCGCCAGCGCGATAGTGCGGGGCCTCGAGGGCGACGATACGTTCAACCATGTCAACGGGGTCACCGTCCCGGTGACCTACGAGGGCGGCGACCCGTCGGCCAGTGACGTCCTGAATCTCTCTGGCGCCACGGGTGCCATCGTGGAAAATCTCGCGGCCCAGACCGTCACCGGCTACGGCAGCACCGTGACCTTCGCCGGCGTGGAGCGGGTGAACTTGTCCGCGACGGGCGGCGCGGCCACATTGACGATCGGCGGCACGGCGGGACCGGACGGGCTGAACTACACGCCGACCGGCGCGACGGCCGGCACCGTAACACTGGACGGCCAGAACCTGGTGACCACTTTCACCGGCGTGGCAGGCGCCTTCACGATCGATGGCAACAATCAGGTCGATCAGGTGACGGTGCATGGCACGGCCTTTGATGACGTCATCAATGTCGTCAAAGGAGCGACGACCACCGTGCAGGTCAATGGCTTTAAGGCCGTGAGTATCCCGGCCCCTACTACGGAGGCGATTGTCGTGGCCGCCGATACCGGCGATGACGTGATCAACGTCTCGGGCACGACCGCTTCGGGTCAGGCCCTGGTCGTCGATGGCGGCTTGCCAACCGCTTCGGACACCCTGAACGTCACGCTGGCCACCGCGGGCACCACGACCGTGGTACCGGGCGCGACTCCCGATGCTGGCGTCGTGAACAGTCCGGACGGCTCAACCACGTTCCTCGGCATCGAAGCCCTCGGCATCACGGGCCTGGTCGCGGGGATCAACGACCTCGTCGTCCAGGGCACCAACGCCAGCGACACCCTGGCCCTGCAATTCCTGGCGCCCGCCAACCGCGTGTGGGTCGACGATCGGGCCGTGGTCAGCTTTACCAATTATTCGACGGTCTCGCTGCAAGGCCGCTTCGGCGACGACAAGTTCAGCGTCTCGCCGGTCGGACTGGTCGGCGTAACCACGATCAACGTCGACGGCGGCGATCCCGCGGCCAGCGACCAGCTTGTGGTCAACGGCTCCGGGGCTGCCGATACGACGACCATCACGCCGAGCGGTGCAGACTCCGGGTCCGTGGCGATCTCCGGCTCGCCGACCGTCAACTTCACCACCACCGAATCGCTCGTGTACAACGGCTTGGGCGGAAATGACCTCTTGACGTTCGCTCTGGGGGCCTTGGCGGCCAGCACCACGACTTACACGCCTGGCGCAACGCCCGACTCGGCCAGCCTGCTGGTCGCGACGGCGACCACCAGCTTCGTGCCGATGTCGTTTGCGGACCTGGGCGTCGCGGCGATCCCGCAAGCGGTCACGATCAACGGTGCCGCGGGCTCGCAGCTCGTCTACCAGGGAACGCCGAACAACGACGTCTTCACGGTGGCTGGACTGGCCGGGCCGCTCGGGCAGGTTGTGCTCAATAACCAGTTGCCGGTCGTGACGAACGCCAACGTAACCAGGCTGACGCTCAACGCGTTGGAAGGAGACGACGCCTTCAATGTCACGGCCACCTTGGCCCTGCCGTTGCCCTACACAACTGCCATCAACTTGAACGGAGGCGATCCGTCGGCCAGCGACACGGTCAACCTCAACGGCGACGGCACGGCGACAACTTTCAATTTCGGCGCCCAGACCGTTACTGGCGGCGGGTTTGGAACGGTCAACCTGACCGGCGACGAAGTGGTGAATCTGAATGCCTTCGGCGGCACGATCACGGTGGACGGCACAACCGGTCCGGACTCGATGAATGTCACGCCTACCAGCGCGACCCAAGTCACCGTGACAGTTGCCGGCATCAACCAGATCCTGAACACGACCAACACTAACACGTTCACGGTCGATCCGGCAGCCGGCAGCGACCAGGTTACCGTCATCGGCACGACCGCCAACGACACGATCAACGTGGTCGGCGGCGCGGTGACAACGACCGTCCAGGTGGTCGGCCTTAAGCTGGTGAACCTGCCCACCGCCAGCGCCGAAGCCCTCGACGTGTCCGGGCTCCAAGGGAACGACACCTTCAACGTGACGCCATCCTCGACCATCCCCATTTCGATCGACGGAGGCGACCCGATCGGCATTAGCCCGCCGCTGGCTCCGCCGAACGGCGATCAGCTCAATATCATTGCCAGCGGCAATACGGTCAGCTTCAGCCAGGGTCCTCATTCCGGCGAGGGGAGCTTCATCGTCAACGCCGATCAGCCGGTCAGCTTCAGCCACATCGAGCGTGCCGGCGTGATGAACGGCGGCCCCGGACCCATCGGCCCAGTCACCATCAACGGCAGCAACGAGGACGACGATATCACGATCACGGCCATCGACACCGCCAACCAAGCGCAGTTCTCGGTCGCGCTGCCGACGATCACCTCCAGCGTGACGCTGACGGATGTCGAGAATTTGACGGTCAACGGCAAAGAAAACAACGACATCTTCTCGCTGATCGGCACGGCTGGCGCCGACACGATCGTGGCCACGTCTGGCCCGACCACCGATTCCGGCGACCTGCATGTCAACAATCTGCTCGGCGTCACTTATCAGGATCTCGGCGCCACCGCCAGCCTCACGGTCAATGGCGCCGCCGGCACCGACACGCTGATCGTCAACGGCACGCCAGTCAACGACACCTTCAACGTGGCCGCCGCGACGGGCACGGTGACTCGCAATGGCGACTTGCCGATCCAGCAAACAAATGTCGAGAACCTCGCCCTCATCGGCTTGAACGGCGATGATCTGTTCAACCTCCATGCGGCGCTGCCTTACACCACGACTACGGTCAATGGCGGCGATCCGTCGGCCAGCGATATCGTCAATCTCGCCGGCGCCACAGGCTTGGTGACGGTTAACCTCGCCGACAGCACATTGGGCACTCCGACGAACACCACCATCACCGGCTACGGCGGCACCGTGACGCTTACCGGCGTCGAGGTTGCCAATCTCGACGCGGGCGGCAACGCGCTGACCGCGAACGGCACATCGCAGAATGACACGATCACCTACACCCCCACCGGCGCTAATGCTGGAACGTTCACTAACGCCGGCCTCAATACCGTGTTCAACTTCACCAATGCTGTCGGCGCGTTCACGATTAACGGCGGCACCAACGATGCCGACCAGGTCGTCGTCCAGGGCACCAACGCCCGCGACCTGATCGAGATCGACCAGGGAGGTCGGAGCGTGGCGGTGTTTTCCAACAACGTCACCGCGCTCAAGCCGGTAATTCTTGGCGCGACCGTCGAGGTCTTGACGGTCGAGGGTCTGCTCGGTCAGGACACTTTCCAGGTGAAACCGGCCGCCGGTATTGCCCCGTTCCCACTGGATAACTTGTTGATCAACATCGACGGCGGGGGCAGCGCTTTTGGCGAAAACAACGCCTTGGTGATCGCCAATTCGTTTGGCGCCGCTCCGGCGACTTTGCCGGCCACTTCGTTCGTGGTCGTCAATCGCGGCAGTGCGGCCAATTCCGGCACGGTCCGCGTTTTCCAGAACCCTGGGGGCGGCCCCGTGGCCAACCCCGACATCAATTACGTCGCTGTCCAGGTAGTGTCGCCCAACGTGGCTGGCACCAGCCTCAACCCCAACCTTCTCATTCTCGGCCCAGATACCAACGAGCCCAACGAGTTGCAGGGCAACTCGGCCTTCGTCGGCGCGGGTTCGACCCTGCAGATCCAGCACGCTTCGATCTTCCCCAACAGTTCCGAGTTCCCGGGCGTGCCCTCGGACCAGGACTTCTACCGTGTCGTGGCACAGTCCACCGGCACGCTCGATTTCCAGGTCTACTTCCGCCTGTTCAGCGCGACTTTGCTGCCGGCGGGCGGCAATCTGGCCTTAGAGGCGCTGGATGGGGCCGGCAACATCATTGCCAAGACGGCGACAGCGCCAGTGTTCGGTACGGTTGGGGCCACGGCCAACGCCCGCCTGCGCATCCCGGTCGTGGCGGGCCAGAGCTATTTCCTGCACGTGTTCGGCGCTAACGCAGCCGGCGTGCCCAACGCTGCCGTCGTGAACGGTTACGACGTCACCGTCATCAATACGGCTCCTCCGCTTCCCTATGCGCTGGAACTCAACGATGTCATCGTGCCCGGCACGGTGGCAGCCGCGCCGGCCCCAGCCGCCCTGCCGACGCCCACGCTGGCGCCGCGCCCGGCCACGCAGAGCATGCCGGGTGGGCGGAACAACTACGTCGCGAACGCGCCGCTGGTCAAGGATCTCGGCACTGGCTTCGTCGTCTCTGGGACCGTGCTCGAGGCGGCGACCGGGGCGCCGGTACGCAACACCAGGATCCAAATCTGGCTGAACACCGCGCGTGGCGGCGAGGCGGTACCTAGCAACCGCGGCAGCGTGATGACCGAC
>JACQFF010000109.1 GCA_016200205.1 Planctomycetia bacterium | reverse complement strand
CGTTCAGCGTGCGCGACACAGGGCGATCGAACACGTCGTAGTCATATTTCAGGTCTTGCGTGACCGGTCCCGCGTCGCTCCCCAGATGATCGACAACCTCGGTCAGGCGGTTGCGGTGATCGTAAGTGAAGTCCCGCGTGTTCCCGCCGGCCACCGTGACCCGTTGAATCAGGTTGCCTTCGTTGTCGTAATGATAGCTGTAGGTGCCGTCGTTGGTCATCTGGTTGCCCGGGCCCACCTGATAGCCCTGGCCATTGACGCCGGTGCGGTTGCCCGCCGCATCCATTCGACTCGCTGCGCCTGTCCGGAGCGACCAAACGGAGCCGAAGGGTTTGCTCATGACCGGCCATCGGGGCCCATCGGCGGGTGTGTTCAAGGACGTGTTCGGGAGTTATTCTTGATCTGGCTCTCGACCCGGTTTTCCTTCGTTTTCGTCTCCAAGGGGCTGAGATTGAATCCGACCGAGAAGATTCGACCAGGGCTGACGGGCTCCGAGACCACCGTCGTAACACGCGAGATCACGGTCGCGCATTTTCACCCGGGAATGCCGGAGGTATACGGCACGCCGTTCATGATTTACCTTATGGAAGTCGCTGCCAGCAATGCGATACAAGCGCTGCTTCCCGCGGGCTGGGTTTCGGTGGGGACTGAAGTGAATGTGAAGCACCTGGCCGCGACCCCACTTGCCCGCACAGTGGTGGCCACTGCCAGGGTGTCGTCGGTAAGCGATCGACTCGTCACGTTCTCGGTCGAAGCAAATGACGGGGTCGAGCAAATCGGTGTGGGAACCCACGCCCGAGCGGTGATCGATCTGGCGCGCTTCGAGCGGCACTTGCAGGCGAAGCGATTGGCTCAGACTTAAGTTCCTTCTAATCCCCCGAGTTGTGACCATCAGAGATTTCCCCGAAACGAATTCTCGCGCACTCGTCTAGCACCACCCATCATGCACACACACCTTCGACGTTACGGGCTCGCATTCATCACCGTGTTCGTGGCTGCGGCCGTCAGATGCTCCCTCATTCCGGTGCTTGGATACCGCTATGGCTTTGCGTTCTTTTTGGTCAGCACATTCGTCAGCGGCAGATACATCGGACTGGGACCCTCGGTATTTGCCGTGCTCGCGGGGACCATTCCAGCCGTCGTCCTGCACTTTATTCCTCCCGGCCAGCATTTTGATTCGTATTTTCAAATAGCGATGATTGTCTATCTCTTTCTTGGAGCTATTGTCGTCGTCCTCTGCAACTCCGAGCACAAGGTCCGCTTGGCACTGCAGAGAGAAATAGCCGAGCGCAAAGTCGTCGAGGATTTCATTCGTGCAAGTGAAGCGCGATTGCATGGAATCCTAGACAACACTACTGCTTTGGTTTACCTCAAGGACTTGGAAGGCCGGCACCTGGTGGTCAATCGTCGTTGCGAGGAATTGTTCAAAATGAGGTTCGTCGGCCAGACGGTCCACGACCTCTTTCCAAGGGACATCGCCGAGCAATGGGAAGCACATGATCGCACGGTCGTCCAGACTGGCAATCCCATCCAAGTTGAGGAAAAGGTGCCGCACGACGATGGTCTTCATACCTACATCGTGGTGAAGTTCCCCATTAAAGATATCAACGGTTCGGTCGTAGCCGTGGGCGGAATTTCAACAGACATTACTGACCACAAGAAGGCACTTGACGCCCTCGAAGCAGAGCAAGAACTGCTGCGACACACGCTTGAGGTTCAGGACCACGAGCGGCAACTTATCGCATATGAAATCCATGATGGACTGGTCCAGCATGCAACAGGAGCTTTAATGCAACTGGAAGCCATGCGAGATCAAGTGGAATCCGCGCCGATTGCCGAGCAGATCGAGAACGTTCTGGGCATCTTGCAGAAGACGGTAGCCGAGGGTCGCCGCCTCATCAACGGGATTCGAACGCCGGTGCTGGACGATTGGGGAGTCGTGGCCGCCGTGGAGCAGCTAATTGACGACGAGGATCGGGCTTATGTGCAAATCGAATTCGTCAAGGATGAGGGCATGGCGCGCATGCCACCTAATATCGAGGAGGCGATATATCGCATCACGCAGGAAGCATTGACGAATATCCGCAAGCACAGCCAAGCCAAGAACGTCCGAATTGAGCTTGTCCGACGCGGGGATCGTGTGCATCTCGAAGTCCGAGATTGGGGCGTAGGTTTTATTCCGTCCAATGGCGCCAGAAATGTCCACGGGCTCAAAGGAATCACTGAGCGTGCGCGAATTGCCGGAGGCCGATGCACCATTGAAAGTAAACCGGGCGAGGGAACCCGGCTCGTCGTTGACCTGCCGTACCTGGGCATCAGTTGATTGAACGATTCACCTGGCCAGTTGCCGGAGCCGATCTTCCACGTCCCGGACATCCCTTTCGGCGTCTTTCATTTTTTTGCGGGCCTGCGTTGCGGATTTCTTGCCCGTGAATAAACCGGCCGTTTGGATGGAAATGGTTTCGAACGCCCCGAGCTTAGCCGGCGGGATGGCTTCCGCAGCCGCATGCGCTTCTTGGACTCTGCGAAGCTCATCGGCCAGAGCGGCGGCCTCCGCATCGGCCGCCAGGTACATGCCAACCTGCGTCTGATCGGCGCCAGCCGCTACGATGGACGTTGAAAACAGCGAGCTTTTCTTGGCTCTGGCGGAGCAGGAAATCGTGCACAGATCGCCCCTCCACGATTTGGGCACCGTTGCCAAGAAAGTAAACTCCTTGGCACCCTCGAGGGAGGCGGTCCGCGAAGGCCGGAGTCGGAAGAACACGCCATGTTCGCGGTTGGTCGTGCCGCTTGCGAGCACGAGGTCTCTGGCGGCAATCTGCTTATAGTGGGTGGATTCCGACTTTTTAGAGCCTTGATTGTAGGTTCCGCCGAGAGCGAACGGCTTGTAAACTACGTGCGATTCCACGCCGGTTGCCTTCGACTTTTCCGCGGCATCGGCGATCTCAATCCGATCGTCGGCCACGATGCTTTCGAGCGTCGTGTTGGGCAAGTAATCGTGCACCCGCATCGTCTTGTCGGCGCTGGTCAGAACGTAAAGGAAATCGACGATATCGGAAGAATCGCCATCAATGACCCGGGCCGTGATGCGAAACTTCGCCTCGATGACCTTCAGGTTCGGATACGCTGCTATGAACTCCTCGGGAGTCACTTCTCGACACTCGATGGTGTCGGGAAGATCAAAGACGACGGAAGCACCGCAAGACGCGGAATGAGTCAGGGAAAACGTCGAAACGAACAAAACCGTCACGCCCAGAATACGCAGCAGAGAATTGCGAGTGGCCATTTGTCAGTCTCCCGCTCGTGCAGTGTTTCGGTGCTAGAGTTCGACAACCAAGCCTGGAAGATGCTATGGCTGCCGCTCAATGAAAGTCAAAGTTGGCTATCGCAACAATTCCCGTGCTAGCATCTGCAAACGCATATCGGGTATGTACGATAGGACTACGATTTTTTCTGCCGGCTCGTCGAACCAACAGAGCGGACTATCCGTCTTCGCCGGAACTTCGCCCTGGACCGTAACGTGCACGCCGTCACCGATATGCGAGCGGCGCGAGTAATACAGCCGCCCAGCGGGCGGCTTCGGGCGCCGGGCACGGCAGGCCACGCTGCGCCCCCAACGCCGCCGTCGAGCGACGCCAATTCCGCAGCCGGCTTGCGCTCTCCGGCGTCGGCCGCTTTCGTCGCGAGCCGGCGGCCACTAAGCTATTTGACGACGCGGCGGGCCGTTGGGGCGTTTCCTTTTTCATCGTGATCGAATTCAGGGGGAAAGAACGTGACAAGTTTGCTGGAGGGGGTTCGGGTTCTTGATTTTGGTCGTTTTATTGCCGCTCCCTACGCTGCGATGATGCTGGCGGATTTCGGCGCGGACGTGATTCGCCTCGAGCGGCCCGAGGGGGGCGAGGATCGCTGGCTCGGCCCCGTGACCGAATGCGGCGAGGGCGGCTTGTTTCTCAATCTCAATCGCAACAAGCGCGGCGCCACGCTCGAACTGGCGCACCCCTTGGCAGCCCAAGTCGTCGATCGCCTGGTTCGCAGCGCCGACATCGTCATCGTGAATCTTCCGCTGGGAGGGATGAAGAAACTGCGACTCGATTACGATTCACTTCGCGCTACGAAAGACGACATCATCCTGGTGATGGCTTCGACCTTCGGACCCGAGGGGCCTTATCGTGACCGCTTGGGGTTCGATGGCGTAGCGCAAGCGATGAGTGGGGCGATGAGCCTGACCGGTTCCTCCGAAGCTCCCATGCGCTCGATAGTGTCATGGGCCGATTATGGCACGGCGCTACACGCGGCATTTGGAGCGATGGCCGCGCTCCATCATCGGGCGCAAACGGGGCGCGGCCAGTTGGTCGACGTATCGCTGCTGGCCACCAGCATGATGTTTATGACCCCGCTGCTCATGGAACGGAGCGTCGCCGGCATTCGCCGCCAGAGACAAGGCAATACCGCATACCACGCGGCGCCGAGCGATACGTATCAGACGCGCGACGGCTGGATCATCGTGCCCACCATTGGCGATCCGATGTTTCGCCGCTGGGCTCGCCTGGTCGGCCGAGAAGATTTGATCGATGACCCGCGCTGCAATGACGACATCACGCGCGGCAATAACGCGGGCCTCATCAACGGCGCCATGATCAAATGGTGCGCCGCTCGTACGCGGGAAGAAGCGCTTGCGGAACTGGAGCGGGCGCGAATTCCTTGCGGTCCGGTTTACGAATTGGAGGAAGCGTTCAACGATGCGCAAGTACGCGCAAGGCATCTGTTTGAGGAGCGGGAATTCCCGGGCGGCTCAAAACCCATTCCAGTCGCGCGTCCTGCCGTGCGGCTGAGCGAATCGCCGGCGGATGTCCGTCGCCGCGCCCCGACTATCGGCGAGCACACCGATGAAGTTCTGGCCGAGCTGGGCTTCACTTTGGAAGAGATCGCGAAGTTTCGCAACGATGGG
>JACQFF010000009.1 GCA_016200205.1 Planctomycetia bacterium | reverse complement strand
GTTAACCGTTCCAAAAAGTGCAAAAGTCGAACTAAGAGTCCGTTACCCGTCTTGGTTTCGATAAGAGAAGTGCCTCGTGCTTGGCTTCCTTGCCGCGCGTCGCGCGTCCTTGCGTCAGTCTTTCCGCAGCCGCTCGGAAATATGCGAGAGCTGCACGTCGTGGGTGTCCAGTCGTGACTCGTGCCGGCTGCACACTTCCCAAAGCCGGCGGTGTTCGTCGCTCGTGCGATCCATCTTGTCGCACAAGTCGACAATCTTGCTGGCGATCACTGCCAGCTTGGCGTGAACTTTGATCATCCACGGCCCCATCGCCAAACCAATCGAGAGCACCGAGCACACGATCAAGCTCCATTCCGGAAACGTCATGCTGCGATTCCTCCGGCTCGCGGGGCCTCTTCGACTGCAACCATTTTTCCAGCCGACTTAATTCGCTGACCGCGCATTGTTGCCGTACAGTGATTGAACCATCGCCAAGACTTGTTCGACCTTGGCTGCTTGGGCTGCCGCGGCGCGATCCTTTTCGGCCGCGGCACTGTCGGCCTGTTGTGCGGCGGCCGTCGCGCTGGCGCTGGCGGCGTCGGCGGCCTGCGTCTTGGCAATCACGTCGTTCTTGCCGGCTTCGGTTTCTCGAATCAACTGGACCAATTCATCCATCGTGGGCATCGTTGCCTCCTTGGGGAGTTGCGTTGACAAATACCAATCGGCCGCGCGTTCCAATAATCGCCGCAAAATGCTTCGCCAGTTGGCCGACATCACGGTGCTTGACCGGGAGGCGCGGTGAACGTCGCACCGGCGGCGCTAGCCAGCGGTTGGGCCGGCACAACCTGCGGTTGCGCGAAAACGGCCTGAGCGTTGCCCTCGGACATCATTACCGCTGAAGAAGGCCAGCGCTTGGCCAGCACGAGGGCCTCGTTGAACGGTATGGCACGAATCGCGGTCAGATCGTTTTCCGCGGGCCACCACTGTAGCGGCGGGCGCTCCTCGGTCATCTCGACGCTGGTCATGACTTTCGACGGATCGTAATTGGCAAAATCGGCGTCTTTGAGCGCAAACGCCGGATCGTAAGCTTGCGTCCGCGTATAGCCGAAATACTTCGTGGCCATCAGGGCCAAAATCTCGCGCAAGTACTGGCCGATTTTCGAAGCAAATCCGTCGGTGATGTACGTCGAAAGCTCGTTCTCCGAATGCTGCATCATTTCCGATAACATCAGCAGCGATAGCTGGGCGTACTCGCGGATGTCGGGCTGCCGAACGCGCTCGCCGAAGAACGGAATCGGCCAGGCCAAAAACATCTGCGGCGCCGGCGCGGCATGCTGCACCACCAGGCCATTGCTGTCGTTCGGCAGACGCTGGCGATCGGCCAGCCGTTTACGCGCGGTCACGATCAACTGGTGCAAGTCGAACCAAAACTGTTTGTGCGGCGCGCCGTAAAACTTGACGTCGGGCCGATGCATCAACTCGAACAAGTTCCGGCCGACCAGACTGTGGAATTGGAAGATGACACTGTTGTTGGTCCACGTTTTCCCGTTGGGATTGGCCAGCGCATAGCCAGCGTCCCCCCACTTACCGTTGTCGTACCACAAGATTTCATCGGTGCTGAACATCGGCGCTGTCGTTGACATGGAAGACTCCTGTTAAGAACTCTGCGGTTCGTTATTGCCCGACAACAATTGATCCTTGACTCCTTCGGCGATTTTCAAATACGGCACGGCCCCGGGATATTTTTCGCCCACGTGGGCATGGGCGGCGGCCCAAGCCTTGTCCAGCACAGTCGCCTCATAGGCCACGTACTGGTTATGGTGCCGCTCGACGATGGCCGACTGCTCCGCGGTCCTGCCGTCACTCGACGCCGTAGCAGTTGATGCGCTACCGCTGCGGCCTTTGAGCCGATCCAATTCGTCCTGCAATCGTTTTTTCGCGCGCCGCATCACCAGCCACACTACCGCACCGGCCGCAACGCCCGCGATGCCGCCCGGCACTCCCAGCGAAATCAATAGCGCGGCCAACCCGGCCGACAGCCACGGTTGGGCAACTCGTGCCAAGGGGTCCGGACTTTGGCCGATCGAATCCATGCCAGGCGGCAGATCCAGCTTTGGCGGACCGAGCGGTAACGAATCGTCTTTCGCCTTCGAGGCTTGCCGTGCGCTCTGGGTCGCGGCGGCCAGCGCATCGATTTTCGTATTCAGGGCCTGCCATGTCTGATTGATTCGCGAGACGAGTTGCTCGAGCTTGGCCAATCTGTCCGCCGCCGCCGGCTCCGCGACTGGTGGTGGAGCGGAGGGGGGCGGAACCCGCACCAGGGGCTGTTCGGGAGTAACCGGCGCTGGAACATTTTGCGGCGGAGCCCGCGGATCCGGTGGAGGAGATCGGAACCGCGGCGACAGTCCCGTCAAAAACTGTCGAATCCGTCCGCAAAACGTGGCGTCGACCACTCGGCCGTTGGTGCCGAACAAAACCGCGACGAGCTCGCGATTGCGATCGAAGACCGGCCCGCCGGAGTCTCCCGACCGGGCCGCGCCGGAGAGTTCCAAAGTCTCGGAGCCATGGCCTCCGCCAATGGCCACATAGCCCAACGCCTGGCCGCGATTGCACCAGAGCTGTCCGTCGGTGCCATAGCCGCATGAAACCAGCCAGTCGCCCGGCCGCGGAAATTGCGCGGCAATTTTTACCGGTTCGATTCGCGGGGCTTGGATCGACAGCGCCGCCAAATCCGCCGCCGCGTCGAGTTTCAACAGTTGCGCTTGGTAGGTCTGCTGATTGGGGAAAGTTACCTCGACCTGTCCCGCACCTTCGCGAAACAGATGTGCGCACGTAATGATCAGCCCACGTCCTCCGCCGATATCGACCAGGGTGCCGGATCCGGCGGTGCGACTCGCGGTTCGCGAGTTGACAATTCGCACGATGGCCCGCGAGTCGATCGCCTGGTTTGCCGGCGCGGACCCGGCGGCGATCGGGCATTGCCCGCTGGCGCATCCAGCCTGCGGCTCGTAGATCTGGGCGTTGGCCGAATTGACCAGCGCGGCTCCCAATAACATGGCAATCAGTGGTCGCATGGCGGGCCTAGGGAATTAGCGTCAACAGGTATTGGTAAAACGGGCTGCGGGCCAAATCGCCCGGCAACGTCAAGCGATCGGCCAGATGGCTCACCGGGTCGACGCCGCCACCGATGCGATCGCTCATAGCGCAAGCCTGGCTACAAAACGGCGGGCGGGTCTCGTACTCGTCGTCGCGCACGTCGGCCCAAACCAACAAGCGCACCAGCGGCAGGTGCAACAGCGAGGCGGCAGCCACTCCCCAATAGCCGTAGCCGCAGCCAGCCAGCCGCCGCATGGCACGCGTGGCCTTGGCGCGGTCATAATTCGACCACAAGTTGTCGGGATTTGTTTGATAGACGTCGATGCGGCCCGGATAGCGGCGTACCTGGCTGGAAAGGGTGACCGCCCGGCCTCCCTTCCACTCGCGGACTTCCAGGCAGAATAAATCCTCGTTCCACCAGGCCGCTTTGGCGGCGTGCGAATGGTCGCCCCGGCCCGCGATCGAAATCAATCCACGGCGGCGAAACAGCAAGAGATCGGAATCTCGCACCTGATGGCGCGCATGCCGATAGGACACGTATTTCAACTCGGCGGAAACCATGCTTATGTGCTCGAAAAAAAAGAGCCCGCTACCGGATTGACTCCGGCATGGGCTCTTAGGATACCTGGCACTTTGTCAGGCTCTGCGGATACCTCTCACAACGAGACGCAAGGTATCACAACCGCTGGCCTAATTTCAAGCAGTGATTTTCGGCGGCGTTATTTTTCCGTGGATGCGCCCGCCAAGGATTCGAGCATGGTAACCGCGCGCTCTAATTCCTCGACGATCGCAGTTTTCCTCGCCGACCCAAGCGCCGTCACCACGGCGCGATAATACCACAGTGTTCCCGACTTGCCGCCGCCGAAGCGATTCCAGAGCGACTCGCCATGGACGCGGTAATCTTGCATGATCGAGCGAGCGTTGTGCAACTTATCGGCCGCCGAGATCAAATGCACCGAAGCATTCGCCCGGGGTAAAGCAGCCAGGTATTTCTCTTTCCGTTCTCGCCAAGGGGGCTTGGGAAGCGTTTCGGCATCGGTGCAACCATCGACAATTTCGGCCACAAAACGGCCGAAGCGGCGGCGAATCTCTTCTCGAACCGGGGCGCCGCCTTGATCTTCGATCGCATCGTGCAACAAGGCCGCGATCGCTTCGTCTTCGCTCGCGCCATATTCCAAGGCAATCGCGGCCACGGCCAACACGTGCGACAGATAGGGGACGCCCGATCCCTTGCGAAGTTGTTCGCCGTGGAGCTCAAACGCGTAGGCTAGCGCTTGGGAAAAGCGGGCGGTCAATTGCATGAGCTCGATTATTGCGTCTTGGCGCCAAACGGGCGAGTGGCGATCCGTCCGCCTTGGCCGCCCTCGTAGAGATTGAATTCGGCCCAGACCGGCATGTGGTCCGACACTTCCAGCGCTTCGTCGGTCGTGAGGTTGAACTCGCGGATCATGTCGAACACGCCCCAGCGGCCGGTGAATTCGCTGGTGGCCACATCGGAGAAGACCAGGTTGTCGTACAGTTTGGTGCCTCGCGTATTGCTTGCTACGCCCGAGATCGCGCAATGGATGTGCGGAATTTGCCCCAAGCGCCCCAAATGGTGATCGTCGACGTTCAGATCGCCCAGCAAAATCACGTCATCCTCGCGTCGCCCATCGTCACGCACCGCGCGAAACACATCGCCTAACGCATCGAGCTCCTGGGCCGTTTCATCCGGATCGGTATGGATATCGACCAGCGAGAACGTAAAGGCCTGGTCCGGCGGCGGGCCCCGCACGCGGAACCAGCCCACCAGCGGCTCACGATGCAACAAGTCGTCGGGATCCGCGACGGTATACAGCGCATTGCGATCAACTTCGATGCTGGCGGTATCGAACACGAACGCATACTGCTCTTTGCTGGAAGTGCGCCCCAGGCGAGGACCAATCACATAATCGTAATGCCGGCCGGTGGCGTTGATTGTGTCGATGAATTGCGGCAAGATGGCCTGCGTCGCGCGAATCTCTTGGATCGCGACGACGTCGAAGCGGCGGACGATTTCGGCCAGCAAACTGCGCACGCGCGGCTTGCCCAGCTTCTTGACGCCAAACACTTGAATGTTGAATGACGCGATGCGGATCGCGCCGGTTTGACGCTCGACGCGCGGCAACGGCGGGCCTGAGTCTTGTTGTTCCGGCTCGCTGGCCGCGGTGCGCGGAGCGAACGAAACTTGATCCAGGCCGCGAATCTGATACTGCTGAAAGAAAAACCAGCCGCCGGCGACTGCAGCCGAAACGACCAGCAACAGCACGAATTTGCGCATGCGCCCCTCCGTGGGCGTGAAGAAAGTATGAATCGGTCCGCCTCATGCGAGCCGTTTTGACAACCTGGCGGTTCTGGGCTGCGGAGGATACCCAAAGACTCGGACCCTTTCCAGGGCACTTTTCGGCCGCGCGGCGTCAACTACCGCGGGGTTACCGGCCCATTTCTCAGGAATTGGGCCCACGGCGAACTGACCGATCGACGAGCATGCTAGCGGCGCGCTTCGCGAACCAGGTGCCGCAACTCGGGCACAATCATTCGCTCCATCGCCAGGCGAACGGCGGCCGGCGAACCGGGCATCGTCAGCACGACCGTGCGCTCCATCAGTCCGCCCACCGCCCGGCTGAGCATGGCGGCCGGACCGATCTCTTGATAGCTGAGCAGGCGAAACAGCTCGCCGTAGCCCGGCAGGGCCTTGGTGATCAACGACGAGACCGTCTCGAATGTCTGATCGCGGCTCGTCAGCCCGGTGCCGCCGGTCATGAGTACCGCGTCGATTTGGGGATCGTCACGAAAGTTTTCCAACAGCGGTCGCATCCGCGCCGGCTCGTCGGGGATCAACTCGCGGGCCGGTACCTGAAACCGCGCCTGCACGAGCAAATCGTAGAGCAGTTGTCCGCCGGTGTCGGTCTCGCGCGTGCGAGTGTCGCTAACCGTCACGACTGCGCAGCGCACAGTCTCGGGCGCACTAGTTCGGTGCTCGGCGACCACCTCGCTCATACCTTCACCTCATAACGAGAAAAACCCGTAAATTCACGCGATTTAGGCCTGCTGCATTCGCAATCCCCAGCCAGGGTAAGTATACTTAATGGCTGTATTCGGTCCCATTTTCGATCGTTACGAATTGCCAAAAACTCGCCCCTTCCCTTGGCGAGGAGCTGACGTGAAGCAGGTTATTCGATCTTTGGCCGCCCTCGTCGTGCTCTCCAGCGTTGGCGCTGGCTGGTGCCGTGCCGAAGTCTTTTTGCTGGAAAATGACGGCCAAATCCGCGGTGAGCTCGTCAATCGTGACGAGTCGCCGCGCAAAACCTATGTCATTAAAACCGCCACGGGCGGACAAGTCACGCTCGATGCCGCGCAGGTCAAGAAAGTCGTGCGACAAAGCGCTGCCGAAGTGAAATACGACCGGATTCGCCCCGACTATCCCGATACCGTCGAGGGACAATGGCAACTGGCCGAATGGTGCCGCGAAAACCGGCTCAACCACCAGCGCGCCGCGCACCTGGAGCGGATCCTCGAATTGGACCCCAACCACGCCGGCGCGCGGCACGCCTTGGGCTATAGCCAAATCAACGGCAGGTGGCTGACGCAACAACAAAAGATGACCGAAAATGGTTATGTGAAGCACAACGGATCGTGGGTGCTGCCGCAAGAAGTCGAGATCATGGAGCAGCAGCGCAAAGAGAAACTTGCGCAACTGGAATGGGCGTCCAAGTTGAAGCGTTGGCAGGGTTGGCTCAATACCAACAAGGCCGAACAAGCTCAAGCCAATATCCAAGCCATCGATGATCCTTTCGCGGCGCGTCCGCTGGCCAAATACTTGGACCAAGAAACCCGGCGCGATGTCCGGATGTTGTATGTGGGAGCCTTGGGCCGGCTGAATGTCCCGGCCGGCTTGGACGCCCTGGTCCACGCCTCGCTGTTCGATGGCGATGAAGAAGTTCGCATGGCCTGCTTGGATCAGGTCGTGTCCCACCAATACAAGCCCGCCGTGGGCACGTATATCAACTCGCTGAAGAGTAAGGACAATCGGGTTGTGAACCGCGCGGCCGTTTGTCTGGGCCAAATGAAAGACTCCAGCGCCATCGGTCCGTTGATCAATGCACTGAGAACGGTCCACACATTTCAAATTCAAAAGGGACAGCCGGGCAATATGGGCGCCACGTTTGGGACCGGCCCCAACAGCGGATCGTTTTCATTCGGTGGCGGAGGCGTGCAAATCGTCAAGCAGACATTCGACAATCGCGACGTGCTGCAGGCGCTGGTCGATCTCACCGGCGGGGTGAGCTACAATTTCGATGTGAGCGCTTGGAAGTATTGGTTCGCGGCGCAAAAGAAGCCGACCAGTCTCGATGCCCGCCGCGACGATCAGTCCAAATAACGTCCCACCGCAACGAATCGAATGCCCAAACGCACGGTTGCCATTCTGGGTGCTAGCGCGGACCGCTCCAAGTTCGGAAACAAGTCGGTCCGTGCGCACGCGCAAGCTGGGTACGAAGTTTACCCAGTCAATCCCAAAGGGGGTCTGATCGAGGGCTTGCCGGTCTATCGTTCGCTGGCCGACGTTCCCGCGGACCACTTGAATCGGATCAGCGTTTACTTGCCCCCTGCTGTTGGATTTACCACGCTTGCGGAAATCGCGGCCAAGGGCTGCGACGAATTGTGGTTGAATCCCGGCAGCGAAAGCCCGGAATTGATCGCCGAGGCGCGCAGGCTGGGTCTCAATGCGATCGCCGACTGCAGCATTCTCGACTTGGGGCTATGCCCGAGGCAATTTCCCTAAAAGCGGCCGATAATGCGGCAAGCTCAGGCCGCTTGCTCCGCGCCGGCCAGATTCGCACGGCGCTTGGGAAACCAGCCCTCACCAAGAACACTCAGGGCCACGCGATCTTCCAAATTCGGCCGGAAGATCGTCAAGAGCACCAGCGGCAGGTACCAGGCCATATACAACCCACCGCCGTGCGGATGCCAGAACTGGGTGGCCAACATGACCGCGGCCGAGCAGCTCATGAGGGTGCCGAGATTCTTCTGGGCCGGCCAGAGGGCCAGGCTGAATCCGAAAGCCAAGATCGCTACCAAGACCGGATACCGGTAAACGTCGTCGATGATCTTGAAACTCCAAAAGCCTTCCATATTCTGGGGCGAGAGGCTCGTCCAGCCGAACATTTGCTGCACCTGCGACCAGAAGCCGGCCATGCTGTCGGAGGTAAAGGCCAGCGAAGCGACCAGCAGGGCCAGCGTCGTGATCACGCCCAGGGAAAATCGCAATAAACCGCGCTGCCAATAGAAGCCGAGCCACAGGGGCAGTAGGAAAACCGGATAATAGATCACTCCAATGGCCAGCCCCATCAACATGCCCGAGACCAGCGGCCGACGATACGCCTCCACCGCCCACACCAGCAGCGCAGCCGGCAACACGTGATCGACGCGGCCAGTGAATTGCGCGGTATAGTGCAAGAGCAGATAAAGCGTGGCCGCCGCGATGCCCGCGCGGATATTGTCGAAATGACGGTAGCCGATAAGCACCATGCCGATCACGACCGCAAGGTGCGATAAAATGGCCATGGTTCGCGCCGTGGCCATGCGCACCACGTCGCGACGCAGGTCCTTCTCCTGCGGAGTCTGAAGTGCGGCATCCTCGATAAACAACATCTGCGTCGAAATGCTCGGCAGCAGGTGTAACAGGGGGTAGCCGGGGCCGTGGGTGGCCAGGCTTTTGTCGTCGGGCGCGGACGATTTGCGCTCCTGCACCAGCTCCGCGCCTTTGGCGCCGGCCAGATCGTCGGACGTGAGCTTGCTGTTGACCACGTTGGCCATCAAAAACAGCAAAAGCGAAATCCCCAGAAACGTCATGCCGCCGACCGAGAGATTCGGCTCCAGCAACGGGCGGCGAACCATCATCGGATCCAGCAGCAGGCGAATCATAAAGATGCCGCTGGTGACAAACAGCCAAACGTATCCCAACTGCTCGATGTTCTGGTTTTCCTTGACGAGGCCATATTCCACCACCAACAGCCCCGGCGCCAGCAGAATCAGGCCGATCAAATCCACATTGCGCACGCTCCACACGCGGCTGAACTTGAAGTAGAGGCCGATTGTCATCAGCGACGAGAGATAAACCCAGGTCGTGGGATTGACCTTGTGATATTGGAAAAGAATATCGCTCATGCGTTTGCGCGCTGTCGCAGATAGCCGTGCACTCGACAGAATACCTACCGCGTGGAGCGCCAGATATTGGAGAATTCCGCCTGAATACAGCAACCGCCCCTCCCTGGCGCAATTTGAAGGATACGGAATCCACCCATTTTTGCAAGGACTGGGGGCGGGCGCGCCGCGAGAGTCAGTTGTCAACAAAAAAACCGGGTCGGACCGGGTTTTCGCCAAAAGGGAGGAGGCCGGGCTACCGCCCCAGACGCTCGCGCGCTTCGTCGGCCCAAGGGCTCATGGGAGCCAAACGCAAGAAGGCCTCCCAGTGTGCAACGGCTTCGTCGGCCCGTTTGACGTCGTCCAAACTTCGCGCCAAATGGTAGTGCACGTCGGGGTAGTCGTCGTGATAAGCCAGCGCGCCCTCGAAAGCGGAAATCGCCAGTTCCTGCTCGCCGAGTTCCGACAGCACGCAGCCCAAGTTGGCCCTGGCCTCGACGTAATCTTCATCGAGTTCCACGGCCATATAGTAGCGTTCGCGCGCGGCCGGCAGGTCCTGCATTTGATAGAGCAATTCAGCCAGCAGAAAACAGATTTCAGCGCGGGGGCCGCCCGCGGACATCGCCGCGCGATACATTTCCGCGGCCGCCTGCAACTGGCCTTCGTCTTCCAATTGTCCGGCCAACTGCACCATCTCAGCCGGCGTGGCAGCCCAGGCGTGCGCCCCTCGGCCGGAAAACGCCAAAATGTCGGAAGCAAATACGACGCTTTCCGGCGCCGCCGGCGCAGTTCCATCGGCAGCGGCGGAGAAATCGAATCGCAATTGACCACCCGGCTCCACCAATTCATCGCCCTGCCGCAGCAGCAGGTGCTTGCCTACGACAATGATCGAGAGCTGCGCTAGCGGCCGCTTGATGTCGGGCAGGTACCGCTGGAGGGCCGCGAGTTTCTTTTCGATCGTGGCCGGCGACATGCCCGCTGCGAGCAGTTCCGTCAGACGCCGCGCGGTGGCGACTTCCTGGAAATCAAAATAGGGCAAGCGGCGCACTTCGCGAACCGGCACGATCCAGCCGCGGCGCTGCCAGCGGCGAATCACCGAAACGGCGACTCCCAGCAATTGGGCCAACATGGCTGGCGTGTACAGCCGGTGGACGTGCTGTTCGCGTTCGACCAAACCCAGTCGCTGCCAGAGCTGCGTTTCGCTGACGATCTCGAGTGTCCCGCGATCGACCGCTTCGCGCACGGCCTCATCAAAGGCGCCTTCGACAGGACCATCGCCCAGCGGCAATTCTTCTTCGCCCACGACGACGAGCGTGGCCGATGCGTCGGGCCGCTCGAGAATAAAGCCTCCCTGCAGGCGCACCAACTGCTGCGCCTCGCGTTTCGACATGCCCGCCAGTTTTCCGACCAGCGAGACGCGCTGGCCCTTGAGCAATTCTTCGGCGGAACAGTCGGAAGTGGTGGTCGTCATTGCCTGGCTCCATCCAGGAAGGAGCAACGAGATCTGTTGTTCGAGTTCGATCGAGAGAATCCCGCTCGACGCACGATGGGTCGAGTCCGACAGGCCGCTCAATGTCTGGTTACGCGTAAAGGCTAGTGTGGCAAACCCTCGCGCGACTGTCAATTAAAGCGAGGCGCCGCGCGCGATCCCGCGTTCCACCCGTAATTCATCAAGCCCGGACAGGCCACGGCCGGGAAATTAAGAAGGGGCGCCGACCGCGTTGGTCGGTACCCCTGGCGCTGGCTCTTTTGAGTCGTTTCCGTTTGCAATCACCCCGGCAATCAAATCGCAGTCATCGGCAGCGTTTACGTACGATCCTTGTCGGAAGGCGATTGCTCGCTGTCGGATTCTTCGTCCACGGGGCCGACTTTTTCATGTGGTTCCAACGCGGGCGCTCGATTGGCACCATTCGTTGCGCCATTCGAAGGCTCATTTGACGACGCGCGGCTGCGGGTCGATTTGCTTGCCGGTGTCGGCTCGCGATCGGTACTCGACGGCGACGGAGAGTACGTCGTCGCGGGCGACGAATAGGCTGGGGCCACCGGCGTTACGACCGTCTCACAGCAAGCCGGGACAACCGGTTCGACCGGCACCCGCATGACGACCGTCCGAGGCACCTGCTGCGTGTAGGTCACGGGAACGCGCTTTTCTACCACCCGCGGAATGCGGACCGTTTGCGGCACCGCCACGATCTTGCACACTTGCACCGGCGTTTGCTCGACGCGCTCTTCCATCACCATCCGGCAAGTGGTTACGGGAATTCGCCGGACCACTTCTTCTTCGACCAT
>JACQFF010000121.1 GCA_016200205.1 Planctomycetia bacterium | reverse complement strand
CTGGCTTTGGCGATGACCTCGATGCCCGAGACGCCTGGCATGTCCAAGTCAACCAGGATGCAGTCGTAGGAATTGCGTTTCAGCGCGGCCAGTGCTGTGAGTCCATCGGGGCAGACGGTGACTTCGTGCCCCATCCGCGGCAATTCCAGGCTCATGAGCTCCTGGAGCGATTTTTCGTCGTCGGCAAACAAAAGTTTGAGGCGATTATGCGGCTTGGTAACGATGTTCTGGCTCCTTGTGTATTTCGGCCAAGGGCAGCGCGACCTTGAACTGCGATCCCTTGCCCGGCCCATCGCTGTGCACGTCGATATGACCGCCATGATCCTCGACAATGCGAAACGTGATCGACAGTCCCAACCCGGTCCCCTGCCCGTTGCGGCGGCGCGTGAAAAACGGCTCGAACAGATGCTTGAGCACTTCGTCGGTCATGCCGCAGCCGTCGTCGCTGAACACGATTTCGGCCTGGCCGCGATTTTTCGCCAGCTTGATCCGCAATCGTCCCCCCGGCGACAAGCTGTCGAGTCCGTTGGTGATCAGGTTCAGCACCACTTGCTTGAGTTCCTGGGGGTTCACCGGCGCGACAAGCGCCTCGCCCGGAAAAAACTCGATGTGTTTGTCTTGATATCGGCCCAAATGGCCGACCATGTCGATGACGCCCTGGATCAATTCGCCGAGATCAGTGTTTTGCCGAGTGACGTCCCCCATCCGCGAAAAATCGAGCAGCCGCTCGGTGATGCCTTTGCAGCGGAAGGCTTCGTTTTGAATCATGCGGAGATAATTGCCGATGACTTCCCGGTCGGCCGACGCGGCGTCGCTCACCGCGCCGAGGATCTCGTGCATCCGGCCCTCGAGCGATTCGGCGCACAGCGCGATCGACGCCAGCGGATTGTTGATCTCGTGGGCCACGCCAGCCGCCAGAAAACCGACGCTGGCCAACTGTTCGCTGCGCACAACCTGCTTGGTCCGCTCTTGCACCTGGCGATCCAGACCGTCGCGGATAGTCTCGAAACGCGTGGTCATGTCGTTCAAAGCGTCGGCCAGTTCCGACATTTCGTCCTGGGTGTCCAAGGCAATGCGATAGCCGAATTCGCCGGCGGCGACCCGCCGCGAACCCTGAATGAGCACTCGCAAAGGCCGGAATACCCAGGTGTAAAACAAACGAATGAACAGTCCCAGCATCAAGGTCGCCGAAACGGTGGTAATCCAGGTCACAATGATCAACGCTCGATATTCGATGCGCACCTCGCCGGCGAAATCGATGATTCGTCGATGCAAGAAACTGGGTAGCTTCCACGACAGAGCCTGCAGTTGTTCCAATTCGATGTGAATCGTTTCCAGACAAGCCGCATCGGCAATCCAGTTGCCGTCGCTCGAGGCGTCGACGATCCGTTCCAACGAGGCGTCGATTTTGCGCACGGTCTCCCATTCCTCGTGACTGTCGGTGATCGACGAGTTGTCCCGGTCGTTGACCAGGAGTTGCTCTCGATAGGAGGCGAGTTTTGAGCCGATTTCTTGCAGGTGATCGGCGAACTGGTCGGCCAGAGTACCGCGATCGAGCCCGGGGACTCGATCGCCATCGCCCTTGGAGCCGTGCGCGCTGCGGATCTCGCCGATGATGACGCGCAAGTCGCTGACCTGCTCGCTCAATTCGGCGGCCCAAGGAAGTTCATTCGCCCGGCCGCTGAGACTGCGCACCAGGCTGCGATATGCGTACACGCCCAAGAAACCGCTTCCCGAGAGCGTGGCCACGATCACCAGCAGCAAGCCGATGCCGATCAGCAGTTTGTTGCGAATGGGCCACTTGGTGAGCAACGGCGACCTCCATGTCGCGATTGACCGGCTAGCGCGCCCACCTCATACGGGGGCGCGATTCGTGCTGGGTAGGGCAGCGAAGTGTAGCATTAAGGTCGCTGAGAAGGCAATACAAAGAGCGGCCCCGCGTGGGCTTCTTCCGGCCGGGCTCCGCGCACAAACGACCTTGACCTAACTGCCCTGGCGCGATAGTTTTGCCGCCCCTTCCGGGCCGTTGCCGCCGGTGCTCAATCGCGGTCAAGACCCCTGACCACGGCGGCAGTTCGAACTCACGTGAAAGCCAACTCATTTAGGTGCACGGCACTTGACGCAGGAGCCCGACATGCCTGCAAGCGCGCTGGCCAAATCTCTGATTTGGCTGCAGCCCGCGCGCGCGCGAGTCATCGTCGTGCTGGCACTGGTACTGGCGATCTGGGGTTGGACCGATGTCCGTTTGCGCGGCGCCATCGATCCGGGAAACATCTGGCTTCATAAGACCGATTTCACGGTGTTTACCGAGGCCGGCGCCGCCTTTTTCGACGGCCGCGATCCGTACGCCGTCACCAACCCGCGCGGCTGGAAGTATCTTTATCCGCCGCTGTTCGCGATTCTACTCGCGCCACTCCATCACTTGCCGCCGCAAGCACAAGTGCTGGTCTGGTTTTTCCTGAGCGTGCTGATGGGCTGGGGCTGCTACCTGGAATGCGTGAGGATCGGTCGCGCCCTATTGCCTTCCACCGATGCGCGCGGAGCGTTTGGCCCGATTCCAAGTTGGATCGGCTACGGCGCGATTTTCGCGGCGCTATTGCCTGCGCTCAACTGCTTGCAACGCGGCCAGGTCAGCGTGGCGAAGATGTATCTGCTGCTCGTCGGTTTCCGCTGGCTGGTGCAAAGCCGCTCCGTGTTGCGTTCGTTTGCGGCGGGCGCCGTGCTGGCGCTGCCCATCGTCCTGAAGATTACGCCGGCATTGCCGGTGGGATTCCTCGTGATTCAGCAACTCGCCGCCGCTTGGAATGCGCAACAGCGGTCGGCCGCGCTTGCGCGGTGGAATGCCTGCGTAATAGGAACCGCGCTGGGTCTCGTCCTGTGCTTTCTTGTCGTGCCGGCGGGATTGATCGGATGGCGCGCGAACCTGCATCATCTGGGCACGTGGTGGACCTCCGTAGCGATTCACGCCGAAGGCGCGGATACCGACTATTTCGCCAAAGACGTGTCGACGGTTCGCAACCAGAGCTTTACGAACGCCACGCTGCAGTTGGCTAATTGGACCAGCTACCATCTCGGCCGACGCACCGAGTCCGAGGCGATCAATGAGGTGTTTTCCGGCAGTTTGAATTCATGGACGCGCCTGCCGATTTTTCGCACGCCGTTGCTGGCCGCTCGCGCGGTCGCGGGCTGTCTATTGCTGGCGGTCGGTTACCGCATGGGACGTGCGCAAGACCGTTTGGGACAAGCGGCGGGCTTCGGCCTGGCTTGTGTATTGATACTCATTCTCCCGCGAGTCGCCCGCGCTCATTATTTCGTACTGCTGTTGCCGGCCGTGATCTTCGGGGGCGTTTGGCTGCTGCGAGCGCAACGTCCGAAATTGGCCGCTTGCTATGTCCTGATCCCGGGATTGCTCACACTCTTGCATTACGCCCTGACGGATGTGACCGGATGGATCGGGCTGTTGGGCATCGGCACCACCCTGTGGTACGCGGCGCTGTGCGTCACCTTGATCCAGCTCAGTCGGCGCCGCGAGTCGCGGGCCACGACCGATCACGAAGTGGCGGTCCAGCAAGCCGCGTGTAATCGGCCGATGGCCGCTTGATTGTCACGCGACCGCCTTGCGCAAAGCGCTGCTCTACAAATCGAGCACCGACTTGTCGCGTTGATCTTTATGAACGGGTTGGCGACGAATCTCGCTCATCATGAAACTGATCGCCAACGCATATTCGCGAACCGCGCGTGTGAAATCTCGAACCGCGAGCGCCGCTTGAGCCTGTTCGCCATGCGCATTGAAGCGGCCCCAATCGAGCGTCCAATGCTCGTCTTTGGCCGCATCGCGTAATTGCAGCGCCATCTGGCAAAGCACGGCTGCCGATTCGGCGGTCGGCGTGCAGTCATGCCTGGTGTGGGGCCCGGAACCGAGCGAACCTTCCAGCACGATCGGCCGCGGCACCGGCGCTTTGATCAGGTTTTGTACCAGCGCCAGGACGGCCGTGGCAGCGGCGCACAGGCCGCCAACCAACGCTGCCACCAGATTGCCGGCCAGGGCCAGGACCAACGCGGCCAGCAAGCACACCGCCATCACGCCCCAAAGTGCCGGATGAATGGGAGAACTCGCGCTCGGCGCGGCAGGCGCCGCCTGTGCCGGTTCGTCCTTGCCCACGGGCACCGTCATCACGCGCACGACGATCGCGGTGATGTTGTCGGGACCACCTCTCAGGTTCGCCATGTCGATCAGCAGGCGCACCGCTTCCGAGGGAGACAAGGCCGCCAGAATGGCGCCAATTTCCTCGTCCTTCAGTTGTCCGCTCAGGCCATCGGTGCAAATCAGGAACGTATCGCCCACTTCGAGCGGAAACGGCCCTTCCATATCGATTTGGACGTGGGGATGAGGCCCCAGCGAGCGAGTAATGATGTTTTTGGGAATGAAGCTGGCCACTTCGCCGCGGGGCATTTGCCCCGCCGCCGTCATTTCCCAAACCAAACTGTGATCGAACGTAAGCTGTTCGAAAATTCCCTGGCGCAGCCGGTATACGCGACTATCGCCGACGTGCGCAACGATCGCCGAGGCGGGGAGCAACACGAGCACGCTGCAAGTCGTGCCCATGCCTTGAAACTCGGCATTCGCCTGACCGCG
>JACQFF010000035.1 GCA_016200205.1 Planctomycetia bacterium | reverse complement strand
CGCAGGTCGACTTTTTCGTGGGCCGCGTCGAGCAGTCGCTGGAGGACCCCGCCGACTTCGATCTCGCCAAACAAAGTCGCAATTTCGAAGACGGCAATACGCTCGCCGCGCTGGCCTTGATGTTGGCGCTCTCCAACGAGGAGCATCCCCTGAAAGCGTCGATGCCGCGGCTGCTGAAAGCGTCCCAAGCACTCTCGGCGGCCGACGACAACGTCGCGCGGGCCCAGGCGGCGTTGGCCGAGATCAAGGCGGCTCGTGCCGGGTCGGCCGACCCACGCTCGACGGTCAAGTGGGAAAGGGTCGCTTCGCTCGGCGCGCTGATGAAGCAGGTTCCTCTGATTCACGCCGGATTGAAACGGGGCGTGGAAGGAAATCGCTTGGCGCGGCAAGCGGTCCAATCCGCCGGACAATCGGCGGCGCTGGCCGCCATTGCCCAAGCGTCAATGCTCGACACCGAGCACGTCAAGAAACCCGAGGATATCGAGAAGTGGAGACAGTTTTGCGCTCAAATGCGCGACGCGTCGGGGGAGGTGAACTCCGCGGTGCATGCCCAGGATCCAAAGCGCGTGGCAGCGGGAATGAAACGCCTCGCCCAGAGCTGCGATGCGTGTCACGCGGTATTTCGCAGCGAGTAGCACGCCTCGATCGACTGTAGAACGGGCGCCGCGAGGGCAATCTGTGCGGGCGGTCGTGCACGGCGCGAGCGACAAGCTTTCGCGCGCCAATCCAACCGCGACACTTGGCAAGCGCGGCGCGGGAGCGGTTGGTGATTTTCGAATCCATGGCACGTAGGAGACTCGCGGCACTCGGCTGGATGGTATGTTTGCTTACAGACCATCAACAGTGAACTTGCAGAGTGCTCTCCATGCTCATGCTGCATCGGCATCCGGCCCTTCAATTCAGCCATCCTTTGCCCTACGGGGCGATTCTGCACGACCATGGCGTGCAATTCGTGATCTTCAGCCGCTCGGCCAGCGGGATGCGAGTCCTGCTGTACGATCACGTTTTGGACCGCGAGCCGTCGGAAGTCGTCGTGTTCAATCGCAACACGGACCGCTGGGGGGATATTTGGAGCGTCTTCGTGCCGAATATCGGGGCCGGTCAACTGTACCATTTGCAGGCCGAGGGGCCTTTTGATCCCGAGCGCGGACAGCATTTCGATCGCCACGCGCGGCTGATCGATCCTTTCGCGAGAGCCCTGGCCGGCAACTTTCTTTCGGCGGACGACCGAGTGATTCGTCCGCCGAAGTGCGTCGTGATCGACGATCGATTCGATTGGCAGGGCGATCGTCATCTGCGGCGCGACCTCTCGGAAACGGTGATTTACGAAATGCACGTGCGCGGGTTTACGCGCGCCAGTTCCAGCGGCGTGGAGCACCCGGGCACCTATCTGGGCTTGATCGAAAAAATACCGTACTTGAAATCGCTCGGCGTGACGGCGGTGGAATTGATGCCGGTGCACGAGTTCCCGACCAACGGTTTTTGGGGCGAGCGCGCGATGCATCCGAACTATTGGGGCTACGATTCGCTGGCCTTCTTTTCGCCGCATCGGGGTTATGCCGCCGGCAGCGAGCCGGGCTGTCAGGTCAACGAATTCAAACAAATGGTTCGCGCCCTGCACCAGGCGGGAATCGAAGTCATCTTGGACGTCGTGTTCAACCACACCGCCGAGGGCAACGAACTCGGGCCGACGTTGAGTTTCAAGGGACTGGAGAACCAGGTCTATTACATGCTCGACGCCGGCGGCGGCTACTACCGGAACTACTCGGGCTGCGGCAACACGATCAATGGCAATCACCCCATCGTCCGCGAGATGATCTTCTTGTGTTTGCGGCATTGGGTGCACAACTATCACGTCGATGGTTTCCGATTTGACCTGGCTTCGATACTCAGCCGCGATCGGAGGGGAGAACTGGTGCCCAATCCGCCGGTTGTGGAGGCGATTGCCGAAGATCCGCTGTTGGCCGACAGCAAGATCATTGCCGAAGCGTGGGACGGCTCGGGGGCATATCAGGTGGGGTCGTTTGCTCAATTGCGCTGGGCCGAGTGGAACGGTCATTATCGCGACGATGTCCGCCGATTTTGGCGTGGCGACGAGAGGCTGACGCCGCCACTGGCGACCCGTTTGGCCGGCTCGAGCGATTTGTATCAAGCCGGAGGGCGGCAGCCGTACCACAGCATCAATTTCATCACTTCGCACGACGGGTTCACGCTCAACGATCTGGCGTCGTACGTGCAGAAACACAACGAAGCCAACGAGGAAGGCAACCGGGACGGAGAAAACAACAATTTCAGTTCCAATTACGGCGTCGAAGGGCCTACCCGCCGTCCGGAAATCGAGGCTTTGAGGCTGCGGCAAATCAAAAACATGTTAGCCACGCTGTTCTTGAGTCAAGGCGTGCCGATGCTGCTTTCGGGCGACGAATGCCGGCGTAGTCAGCGGGGGAACAACAACGCCTACTGCCAGGATAACGCGCTGAGCTGGTTCGATTGGAAGCTGGTGGAAAAGAACGCGGGACTGGTGCGATTTTGCCAGGCCCTGATCGAATTTCGCCGCACGCAGCCGGCGGTGCGACGGGTTGATTTTCTCAACGGCGAACCGAGCCGGCCCGGCGGATTGCCCGACGTGCTATGGTTCGGAGCCGATGGCCGACGCATGAACTGGAACGCGGAGGCCCCGAGCCTGACGTGCTTCTTTTCGGCTCCGCCCTGCACCGAGCCTGGTCAGGTGGCGGGGCGGCATGTTTTGTTGATGTTCCACGCGGGTCCGGAGCCGAGGGAGTTTTTGATTCCAAACTTGCCCAAGCCGATTCGTTGGCGGCTACTGTTGGATACTCGCCAGGCGAGTCCGAACGATATATTTCCGCAGCTCGATGGTCCCGTTCCCCCGCCGCTGGGGAGAGTCTGGTTGGATCATCACTCGATGGCGGCGTTCGTTTCGACGGATTAGACAAAATCATGAGCAGCCCTGGGGTTACGTGTCTCCTCGTAACCTTGCGCGCGGCGTGTTTGGCGAGGAAGCTGAACGCGCCGCGGTTCTTTTTGTTTATCCGTCCCTCGTTGCTTCGGCGCAATCGTCGACGGCGAACGCTTTGGCGCCGTTGAGCTTTTCGCAACGGCTAAAGTCGCCGCAAAAACGACGTGCGGCAAAGATGGCAGCACTATCGGGCTAGCGCGATTTTTCCCGGTAGATTGCTGGATTTGATTCCGCTCGTTCGCCGGCTCGGTTCGATACCCAAAGGGGTTCATTTCCGTTGTTTTTTCCCGGAGGT
Organism: Planctomycetia bacterium; assembly: GCA_016200205.1. Taxonomy (GTDB): domain Bacteria; phylum Planctomycetota; class Planctomycetia; order Pirellulales; family PALSA-1355; genus PALSA-1355. Next base: position 4,483 of record JACQFF010000035.1, on the reverse strand, counting down.
GCAACGTGAATTGGGGTCAGCGCATGAAATCTCTGTGGGTCGTTCTGCTGGTGATGGGACCCCTCGCCCGGGCCAGCGACGTGGCCAAAGTGAACTGGCACACCAACGTGCAAGAGGCATGGAAAACAACCCAGCAGCAAGGGCGGCCTCTATTGGTGTTTGTCACCCGCGACGACTGCTTCTATTGCAGTCAAATGAAAGACCGCACGTACAGCAACCTGGCTGTGGCGTTGGCCATCAATCAATCGTTCGTGCCGCTGGTGCTCGATGGTGGTGGGCAGTCGGCGCTTGTCAAGGAGCTCAAGGTCACATCCTATCCGAGCACATTCGTGATCTCGCCGCAGGCGGTGATCGTGGGACGAATCGACGGCTACGTGACGCCCGAGGTGCTCACGACGCGGCTGCTCGCCCTACGGCCGCAGGTGCCGGTTGCCTGCGCTGCCAAAGACCCGTAGTCGGGTCAGCGTGACGGCGTTTGACGGAAGCGGCGCCTCTGGCTTTCGACGCGATTACACACCATAATTCCGGCACAAAACTGGCCGGAAAGATCACGCGACGTGCCAGCCGCGGCGCAAATCACGATGAGCTGTCGGGCCACAATCGAGAGAAGTCGATCATGGCGAACTATCCAGTTGGCTCAGGCCGCGATCGAGTCGGCCGGGAATGAGCGATGATTGCCGATCTATCGACCCGACATCAGCCGCTGGGCACGCTGCTGGGGAATGTCAGCCAGCGCGATCCTCGGCGGTACCGGCTCGGCGACGAGCAGGTTGCATTCTTTCACGAGCACGGCTACCTGGCCGGCGTTCGGGTGCTCAGCGACGATCAGGTGGAGGTATTGCGGGAAGAATTGGCCGGCCTGGTCGACCCGGCGCACCCGGGCAACCGGCTGTTTTACGAATACCACTCCAACGAGTCCTCCGATCCGGCTCGCGTGCTGTTTCACGCGCTGGGTGCCTGGCGAATCACGCCCGGCTTTCACGATATTTTGTGGAACCCGGCCTTTACGGTACCGGCGAGCCAATTGTTGGACGGCGCGGTACGATTCTGGCACGACCAATTGTTTTGCAAGCCCGCGCATCACGGCGGGGTGGTGGCCTGGCATCAGGACTACTCCTATTGGACTCGCACTCAGCCAATTTCGCATTTGACCTGCTGGATTGCCTTGGACGATGCTTCTAGCGACAACGGTTGTTTGCAGTACATTCCCGGCAGCCACCGCTGGCAATTGCTGCCGGTCACGGGGCTGGCCGGCGACATGGATGCGATTCGAACCGTGCTGTCCGCGGATCAGAAGAAGCAGTTTCGGCCGACGGCTATTGAACTGAAAAAGGGCGAATGTGCCTTTCATCATCCGCTGATGGTCCACGGATCGTATGAGAATTCGACGGATCGGCCGCGGCGGGCCACCGTCGTCAACGTGTTTCGTGACGGCGTCCGTTCCGAGAGCGACGACGAACTGTTGCAAGGCGTGCCCTGCATTCCGAAGGGCCAAAAGATGGAAGGGCAGTTCTTTCCGTTGCTGTTCGATCCGGGGAAATGACGGATCGCTCGTGTAAAGGCTGTCGTTGAACGGCTACTTCGACGGAAAACTTGCTGGCGTTCCGCCGGACCGCTACGATAACTTCCCCGCTGACCGATCGGGGTCGGTGGTCTGGGTTTTCTTGTTTCCCGCCTTCCAAGGAGTCCCTTCCATGAAGTACAGTCCTTGGCTTCTCCCGCAGTGTCGTCGATTGGCGTATTACGTTGTTTGCCTGTTGCTCGTGACGACGATTCGTGCCGCCACCGATGCGCCCGTTGTGCCGCCCAAGACGGGCACCTCGGAATCCGTCAAACTTTTTAACGGTCGCTCTCTCGATGGCTGGCAGGGGCACGAAAAATATTGGTCGGTGAAGGATGGCGTCATCGTGGGCAAGAACTCCGAACCGGTTGAAGTCAGCACCTACCTGTTGACGAATCGGAAGTTCTCTGATTTTCGCCTGCTGGCCACCGTGAAGTTGGTCCGCTCCGAAATGCATTCGGGCATCGCCATGTGGGGGCGGATTGCCCCAGAACACAAAGACCCGTTTACGTACGCCGGCCATTTGGTCATGTTTCCCAGCGGTTGGGGCATGTACGACTTGTATGGCCGTGCCGGCGCTTTGGGCGTCGATGGCGAACCGGCCAAAAAAGTCGGCAAGCAGCACGACTGGAACCAGTTGGAAATCCTGGCCCAAGGCAATCGCGTGCGCCTGGCTGTCAACGGCACTCAAGTCATCGACTGGCGTGATCCCGAGCCTGACAGGATCCAAGAAGCGCCGATTGGCCTGCAGCTCCACTCAAACCGCGACCCCCAGGAAGTCCAATTCAAGGATCTCGAGCTGACGACGTTTCCGGAAGATAAGTTGATCACGCTGAAGAAATAGAAAAACCTATTCCCGCAACACTCGATCGCGATCTCGTCGTTTTGTTTTCGCACCTGCACGATTGATCGTGCATCGAGCACCGCTTCTCGTTTCAGAAAGGGAATCGTACCGTGCCCTCGCTGATATCCAATCTCCGCATGCCGCTTGCGACCGCCGCCTGTCTCCTGTTCGCCTCGTGGCAGTCAACGGTCCACGCCGAATCGAAAGTCGAATTACTGTGGCCCCAGGGCGCGCCCGGCGCCAAAGGCGAGACGGACAACGACAAGCCGACTTTGACCATCAGTCTGCCGCCGGCGGAAAAAGCCAATGGAACGGCAATCATCATTTGTCCCGGCGGTGGCTATGGCGGGCTGGCGATGACGGATGAGGGAGTCGAGTGGTTCAATTCGTTGGGCGTCGCGGCCTTTGTGCTCAAATATCGCCACAACGGCTCCGGCTATCAGCATCCCGCCCCGCTCGAGGATGCTCAGCAAGCGATTCGCACCGTCCGCCGGCGCGCCGAAGAGTGGATGGTCGATCCAAGGCGCATCGGCATAATGGGCTTTTCGGCCGGCGGACACCTGGCCTCCAGCGCTGCCACCCACTTCGATCGATGCAAAAACGATTCATCCGACCCGACGGACCGGTCCAGTTGTCGGCCCGATTTCTTGATTCTTTGTTACCCGGTGATCTCGTTTACCACGCCCTATACGCATCAAGGCTCGAAAAAGAACCTGTTGGGCGAGAATCCCGACCCCAAGGTGGTCGAAGCCATGTCGAGCGAGTTGCAAGTGACGTCCGACACGCCCCCGACATTTCTGTTCCACACCGACGCCGATACCGGGGTCCCGCCGGAAAACAGCGTACTGTTTTACCTGGCTCTGCGGAAAGCCAAAGTTCCCGCCGAATTGCACATCTACGAGAAAGGGCAGCACGGCGTGGGCTTGGGGCGCAAACTGCCGGCCGTCGCGAGTTGGCCCAGCCTGTGCGCCGACTGGATGCGCGGCCGCGGACTGTTGGAAAAGAAATGACGCGCTATTTCGCCGCTTCGACCTTTTCGACGGTGACGGTGATATCCTGGGCCACGGAAAGCTCTTGTCCGTTGAACTTCGAGACGGCTTGCACATTGAGCGTATGCGCGCCGGGCACAGCGTCTTTCGTCGCTTCAATAACCAGTTTGCCCTGCGATTGCCCCTGTGGAATCGCAACTTCGGCGACTTTCAAACCCTTCCCGCCATCGGGCGGTTTTGTCCGCACCTGCACCGCGTCGGCGTAGTCGTACAATCGATTGATCGCGACGCGAACCTCGAGCGAGGCGCCCTGTTTGACGGCAGTGCCCGCGGGCGTGACATTCATCGTGATCGGAGCTGGCGTGATCTTCAGGGTCACGGTTGGCGACGGGACGGCCAGGTTGATATTGGCCGGTTTGGCTTTGTTTGTCGCCTCGGCGACGGCCTTGTCGACACTTTGTTGCACGGCCGTCGCCTCTTTGACTTTGGCGTCGGCATCGGCGACGGCCTTGTCGGCGGCGGCTTTGGCATCGGCGGCAGCCTTCGCTTGGGCTTCCGCCTCGGCGGCCGCTTTATTCGCGGCGGCTTTCGCCTCCGCGGTGGCTTTGGCCTGGGCTGCCGCCTCGGCCGCGGCTTTGTCCGCGGCGGCTTTGGCATCGGCCGCCGCCTTGGCTTTGTCCGCGGCCTCCTGCGCTGTTTTATCGGCCGCCGCCGCCGCGTCGCGCGCTTTTTGCATGGCTACTGCCAAGTCGGCCGCCTTCTTTTCGGCCGCCGCTTTCGCTTCGATGGCAGCTTTGGCCGCGGCCGCCAAATCGGCCACGATTTTGTCCACGGCCGTTTTCCGATCGGTGGCCGCTTTGACCGCTTCGGGGTTCCGGGAGTAACTGACTTGTGAGGTTCCTAACACCGAAAACGAATACGTTCCGGCCGCCACATTGGGCGGCAAATTAATTTCCAGATTGCCCGTGGCCGCGTTGGCGTCGAGCGTGACGGCCGCCGGCTTCACATTTCGCGGCAGCGACGACGGCGCAAGCGCCACGGTGCCTTTGAAATCGCCGTGACGCACCAATTTGACCGGCACTTGCACTT
>JACQFF010000034.1 GCA_016200205.1 Planctomycetia bacterium | reverse complement strand
TCATAAGCCTGCGTGAACAGCGGCAAATTGCTCGCGGGCGGATTCATCCCTCCAAAACCATTGCCGGGCAATCCTTGCCAGGAAAAGATTACTGCGGGCGCATCGCCTTCCGGCCCGACCGCTTTCCGCAGCGACAAATCGTAACCATCCATGCGGGGACTAAAAACGTTCGACCAGCTTGTCCCCCGGACGAGATTCGATTCGGCGTCGAAATCAACCAGATCCACCTGGTTCACTCGCAGCTCCCGCCCCTTGAGACCGTAGGCCAATCCATAAGCCACGGCGCTGAAGACGAGCACGGTGATCGAAAATGTCAGCCAGGTGGCTTCCATGCGCCGCAAGACTCGCTTCACGATGAAATAATCGAGAGGCCCGATGCACGCGATATAGGTCACCACCAGCAACGCCACGAGCCAGAACGGCACGCGCTGGACGCCGGCAAACTGATCGAGCGCGCCCTTGAGCTGGCCGGCCAGATCGCGGAAACCGAGCGTCGTGACTTGCCCCAGAGTGCCGGCATCGGTCTCCGAGACGGTCGACTTCACTCGCCGCAGCAGCTTGTTGAACAGTTGCGGTCCGGCGGCCCAATTCGCCAGCGGAGGGCGGTCTAAATCGACTGCAATGAAGACCACCTCGCCAAAACCGTGCGGCGCGCGCACGACCAGCGGCAGATCGCGCGACTGGCTGCCAGCATAGGCCTCGATCTTGCCCCGCACGTCGCGCAGCTTGGGCACTTGCAACAAAAACCGGGCGCCGGAGGCCTCGATCGGCTCGGACGTCTCGGCGTACGTTTCGAGCATCGTGCCCTGCCGCAAGGGCAGCATTGCCTCGAATTTTCCGGGCGCAATACGGGATAGCGGGGCCTCGGGAGCCAACACGCTTTCGGCGTGTCGCCCGACCGCGAGAATCAGCTTGCCGCCCATTCGCACCCAGTAGTCGAGCGCGGCGATCCGCGGGCTGTCGGTTGTCAATTCAGAACTGATTTCGTCCGACCCCGTAGCTAGAATGACGGCATCGACTCCCTCGTAGCCCCACCAGTCTGTCGGCAGTTGGTTAAGGCTGGCGACGTTCGCGATTCTCGTCTTGTGCTCGGCAAGCGACGCCTGATCCTCGGCTGATAGGGGCGAGCCCAGCGTAACGATCAATTCTTCCTCCACGGGCATGATGCCAGCCAACTCGTTGCTGCCGCCGGTGCGAAAGCGTCGGCTCGCGAGCAGTATGTCTCCACTTCGCAGGCTGACCGTCACGTCGCTTTTGAGCTGCCCGACTTTGGCGTAAAGCGGAACGGAAATCTTCTCGCCGGCCGGAAATGTCATAGGCTCGGCTTCGGGCGGTCGGACACGGCTAGGCACCGCGTCGCCATCGAGCACGATCAGTTCCACCTGGCCGACCACCGGCTGGTTGCCGCCTTCGATCGTCACTTCGACCGGCGTCCAGTAGCCGACTTTGAAATGGCCCGCGAAACCAATTCGCAAGCTTTCGATCCGCGGCGCCAAAGCCTCTTCGGCTTGGGCCCGATTCGCAACCGGACCGATGCACGGAACGATCAGCGCAAAGAGCGCGCTGATTACAAGCGATATACTTATGCTCTCTCTCCCTTGATGAGAGGGCCGGGGTGAGCGGAATGCCGCGTGAGAAATCCTCACACTAACCGACTCCTGGAGGGCGAGGAACACCGGCGAAATTCGCCGCGCCGGCTTTGGGCCTGCGCACCGCGCCTTACGTCGGCGACGCTTCTTAGCTTGGCATTCCAGCATCGGCATGGCACGGCCGTTCATGGCTTCTCCGCGTCGGCGCAAGTGCAGACCAATTGGCCACAGCCGGGGCAGCCGGAACCGTATTTGCGCGAGACCGCTTCGGCCAGGTCGACGCCCGCCACGTTGGCGATCGTGGCCAACCACGCCAACACATCGGCGAACTCACCCAGCCGCGCTTCGTGCGTCCCGCTGCGCAAGGCGCTGGCCAGCTCGCCGATCTCTTCCATCAACCACATGAACGTGCCATCGACGCCTCTCGCCACGTCCTTTTCGAAGTACATGTGGCGAATGAGCTGCTGAAAATCGGCCAGTGTCACGGCCCCGCGCGATGTGCCGGGGCGGGGCGCGGAACGATTTGAGTCTTCACTCACTTGATGCTCTCCAACAATTCCGCGGCGCCCGGATATTTGGCATCGCGCTTCAACAACTCTTCCAGCGCCTGTTTCGCGGGGCCCGGCTGGTCGGCCTTGAGATACATTTGGGCCAGGGCGTAACGCAGTTCTGGTTCGTCGGGATCCAAGTCGACGGCCACGGCAAATTCTTCGGCTGCGGCCACGGGGGCCGACTGCGCGGCCAGCGCCTCGGCTCGCCAGCGGTGTAAATCTGGATCCATAACGTCGATCTGCATCGCCTCCAAAGCCCAACGCGCCGCCGCAGCCGAATCGCCCTGGGCCGAGGCCAATAGCGCGAGTTTTTTGCGGACGGGAGCTTGGCGCCGAGTTCGTACAGTTCGGCGGCCGCGGAATAATTCTCGGCTTTCAACCGCAATCCGGCTAGCAGCCCCAGCAGGTTTTCTTGAGGATTCTCGCGGTCCAAAGCCCCTTCAAGCCGATCGATCGCCTCTTTGTTCTCGCCGACCAGCAAGTGCAGCCTGGCCCGCACGTAGTTGGCCAGGCCGTTGCGGGGCTCGACGGCTACAGCCGCGTCGGCCGAGCGCCGCGCGTCGGCGTAGCTTTTCCGCCCAAGCTGCGCTTGGGCCAAGCGGGCCAGAAGATTCGCGTCCTTCGGATTCTTGACCAGACCTTTTTGCACTTGGGCCAGATCCAATTCGCTTTCCTTGACGGCCGCCGGCAACTCGCCGACGATTTTTTTTACGTATTCCCGATAGCCTTGTTCGAAATCCGCTTGACCGACGGCAAAAGAACGATGCAGTGCCTCGGGCGTCGTCAGATTGTCGGCGTAGGCGGCCAGCATTTTGGCGATCGCGTCGTCGCCGTATTTTTCCAGCATGTATTCGACGTACAACTCGGCCTGGCAATACGCCAGGTTCCAATCGTCGCTGGAGTGCGGGCGAATGAAGCCGAGGTTGATGTTGTCCAAATCCAGCAGTTTTCCCCGCCCGGCCCTGTCGCTCAACAATTCGTTCCACGACTGGGGCCGCGGATATCCTTCGTTCAAAACGGCCACGGCCTCGGTGAACCAATGCGGGATATTGAAATTGGTTTGTTGCAGATTGATGACGTGGATGAATTCGTGCTTGAGAACGCGGGCCCAATTGAATCTCTGCTGGCCCTCGCTGGGAGATTGCAGGGCCACGATTTTTCCGGCGCAGGCGCCGATCGGATGGATATGCGGCAGGCCCACCATGCGGGCGCTGAACCAACCGTGCCCATCCGTGTTCCTCGCCCGGCCGAAGACTTCGAACAGCGATTTCTCAGGCGGCGAGAAACCCATTTGCTTGCACAGTTGCGGATAGACTTCCTCCAGCCACTGGCCCATGTAGCGGGCGAGGATCTTGTCTTTTGCCGGATCGAACTTGATGCGGAAGTGCTCCGTTTCGAGCGTCTCGTAGGTGTCGAGCACTTCCAGAACTTTGAGCGTATTGATCACCCGCACATTGAAGGGGTCGGCCTTGAAGGCGTCGTCGAGCACCTGCCTGGCCCGCTCTTCGTCGCCCAATCGCATCAGCATCATGCCCAACTGGCCGGCCGGCGCGACGAGTTGCGGCATGCGCGTCATCGCTTCCTGATAATACCGGGCCGCCGTGGGCCAGCGGCGTAATCGATCGAGCGCGTCGGCCACGGATGCGAAAAAGATTCCCGCGTGGGGATTGCGCGTCGTGACGCCCACCACCACTTTTCCGAAGCGGGTTTCGGCCGTGGTTCGCGTCAGGCCGTCGACGGCGGCGTAGGCGGCGGCCAGACGTCCCAATGTTTCTTCCGAATTCGGCTGCAACTTCAGGGCATCGTTCAAAACCCCGATCGACTGCCGTGGCTCGAAATTGGCCAGATGGATATCGGCCTTCAAATGCAACGCCGAGAGGAGTTGCGGATTGATTTCCAGCGCTCGCTCGCAAGCCGCTTGTGCCGCCGCGATTTCGAAACCCGATAGGGCCAACTCGCCGAGCGCGGCGTGGACCTCGGCGGCATTGGGATTCAAGGCCAAAGCCGCATTGAGCTCTTTGCTGGCGTCGGCGTCGTTATATTTTTCCGCAAACAGCCGGCCGGCCTCGTAGTGAGCGCGCCAGAAGCTGGGGTCGACGGCCAACAGGTCGGGATAAAACTCGTTAACCAGGAAGCTGAACTGGTCGCTCAGCCGGTTCCAGCGGGCGTACTGGGCCGCCGCCAGGCCAATCCACTCGAGCTTTTCGACGTCCTTGACTTCGTGCTCGTTGAAGGTATTGACCAACTGCTGATACGCGGCATTGGCCTCGGTCAATTTGCCGGAAGCGGCCAGCAGTTCGGCCTGCACCCAGCGGGCCAGGAGTTGGTCGGGATCGAGCCTCAGCGCGGCGGCGGCCGACGCTTCGGCCGATTCGTAGTCGCCGCGCACGAGCGCCAAGCGGGCCAGTTCGGCTGGCAGCGCGGACTCGTTGGCGTGTGACTTGGCGGCGGAAGTCAGCGTCTGGGCGGCTTTCTCCCGCTCGCCCACCGCCTCTTGGCAACGAGCCAGACCCAAGGCCGCCTTCACGCCATGCTCGTCGGCCAGAGCGCGATAGGCGTCTTCCGACTCGGCGTACTTGCCCTCCTGAAATAGCCGCGCGGCCCGCGCGATCGGAGCCTCGGCCGTCTCCTCGGCGCAGAGCGGCAGGATTTGCAGGCCCAAGATGAGCAGCGCTCCCCCCCAGATGTGGATCGGGAAGGACAATCTCATGTCAGGTTCTCGGAGAATCCAGCAAGGCAACCCGCGCGCTAACAGCGCATCCACAACTGCCCAATAGGTTTACCGTATCGCACGCGGCCCGACTGTTCAAGCCTTCGGTCGGGGGCCAAAGCGTGCAAGTGGACCCGCGCGACTCACTCAAGAAGCCAATTCACGACTTGCACGAGGCCTTCTTCATCATGACCGAGGGCCACTCGATCGGCGGCTGCCTTCACTTCGTCGAGCGCATTACCCATGGCCACGCCCAGTCCGGCCGCGCGGATCATGGGAATGTCATTGACGTCGTCGCCAACCGCACAAATCTCGGCGGCTCGCACGCCCCACGCTTCGGCAAGCCGAGAAACTCCGGACCATTTGCTGACCCCGAAGGGAGCGATTTCGCACATGAATCCGGTGTAACGCGGGCTGCGCAAAACGTGCACGTAAAGTTGCTCGGGCAAGCGCCGTTCGAGTTCCGCCTGAAGCACTAACATTTGCTCGCGCCTGCCGATGGCGAATCCGGCGAAAATGTCGGGCGGCGGATCGCTCATCAATCTCGGATGGACTCGCTCGCCGCCGGCGTTCATCCGCAGAAATTCGGCCATTTCCGCCTGTTCGGAAGCGACGCTCGGGCAGTAGTAGTCAAAGCCTTGGTCAAAGGTATCGGCATAGAGCACGCTCTGGTAACCCGCGGCCGAGACGATTTCCAAACACCGCTCGAGTGCTCCCGGCCGAAATCTCGCCCGATAGAGCGTTTGATGGTCCAGGGGCCGCTTGATCAGCGCGCCGCTGGCGGTGACCAACGGCACGTTGAGTTCGAGCGGCTCGACCAGTGGCAGCACTCGGCTGTAGCGGCGTCCGGTGGCCAGTACTATCTCGATGCCGGCCTGCTTGGCGCGCAAGAGCGCCGCGCGTGTGGCCGCGGTCAATTCGTTTTCGCTGTTGACGAGCGTGCCGTCGATATCGATTGCCAACAGTCGGTAGCGAGACATGAGGGGCCGATACGGTGGGATTGCGAAACTATTCGATTCCACCCCAGTATCGCAAAAACGCCGCTTGACCGACAGGCGGCGCTACGTTGGCGACCCAGATAGCACTTTCCGCAGGCGAAAAACGGACTAAGATACACTAAGCCCGCCGACTTGTCCCGTCACTTATTTTTTGCCCACAGTTTCTCGTATCTCCCGATCATGGCTGAATTCATCACCGTGGCAAAAGTCGGCGCGATTCCCGAGGGCAGCGGGGCCGCATTTCCGCTGGGCGAAAAACTGGTGGCCGTGTTCAATTTGGGCAAGGGCCAATATCAGGCCATCAACGATATTTGCCCCCACATGGGCGCGTCGCTGGCCGAAGGAATCATCGACGGCGGGATCGTGACGTGCCCCTGGCACGCCTGGCGATTTCGCGTTTGCGACGGAACCTGGTGCGACAACCCGCGGATCAAGACCGACGCCTTCGAGGTGCGCGTGGTCGGCGACGAGATTCAAGTGCTCTGGAAGTAGAAACCGCGCCCCACATCGAACGGATGGATGCGCAATTTCGCAGCGGTGCTTGCACCGCTCGCCATCCCCTACAGCTTGATCGTGCCGCCGGGGGCCACGACGATCGGCTCAGCCTGGGTTTCGGCCTTGATGCGTGCCGCCCAAGGGCCGGTGTCTTGCGCGATCGGCGGCCAGGTGTTGTAATGCGACGGAACGACGCGTTTCGGCTGGAGCAATTTGACGGCTTCCACCGCGTCGTCCGGCCCCATCGTGAAGCGATCGCCAATGGGCAACACGGCCAGGTCAAGTCCCACGGCGCCAATCAATTTCATGTCGTAAAACAACCCGGTATCGCAGGCGAAGTAAATCTTGCCATCGGGGAGGGTGAGCACAAACCCGCCGGGGTTGCCGCCGCCGCTGCCGTCGGGCAACACGGAACTGTGATGGGCAATCGTCATTTTCACGCGGCCGAACGGCAGATCGATGGCGCCGCCGATATTCATCGGTTGCGTGCTCGTGACCCCCTGCTTGGCCAGCCATTCGCAGATTTCGTAATTAGCCACCACCGTGGCGCCGCTGCGATTGGCCACCGAGGCCGCGTCGGCCACGTGGTCGAAGTGGCCGTGCGACACCAAGACGAAATCGGCCTTGACGGCCTCCGCCTTGACGGGCGCGGTCGGCGAGTCGTTCAGAAAAGGATCGATCAGAATTGTTTTGCCCCCAGTTGCCACCAACCAGCAGGCGTGTCCCAACCAGCGCAAAGTTGTCGCCATTGAATTGTGCCTTTCTTATATTCACCGCGGCCTACGCTCGTGAGGATATCCGTGAACCAACAACCTGCCAAGTGGCGCGAAGCCGGCGGGCGAATCGGCAATCGAATCCCGGCTTTTCGGCCTTGTGCGGCGGCCCGTTTTTGTTACTACAGAGGAATCGCCCTCGCCACGAATCCGTAAGGAATTTTTCGTCATGGACATGCACGAGTTGACCCGCGAATTAAAGGCCCACAATGACTCCAAAATCATCATGCTGGTTGCCGATGGGCTAGGGGGGCTGCCATTGACGCCCGGCGGCAAAACGGAACTCGAAACGGCCCACACGCCGAATCTGGACGAATTGGCCCGCCGCGGGGTCAGTGGCGGCAGCATTCCCGTCAAGCCGGGTATTACGCCCGGCAGCGGTCCCGGGCACTTGGGGCTGTTCGGCTACGATCCGCTCGCGTATCGCATTGGGCGCGGGGCGCTCGAGGCCACCGGCATTGGCTTTGAGCTGACGGCACGGGATGTGGCGGTCCGCGGCAATTTTTGCACTCTCGATGCCAATGGCAATATTTCCGATCGCCGCGCCGGACGCATCGAGAGCGAGCAAAGCGCGCTTTTGGCGGTCAAGTTGCGACAAGTCAAAATTCCCGGCGTGGAAGTTTTTGTCGAGCCGGTGAAGGAACACCGCTTTGTGGTCGTGTTTCGTGGAGAGGGCTTGGGCGGCGACGTGCATGACACCGATCCGCAAGTCACCGGCGTGCCGCCGATAAAGCCCAAGGCGATGCACGCCGCCAGCGAACGAACCGCCCAAGTCGCGGCGGAATTTATCGCGCAGGGTCAAAAGATCCTGGCCGACCAGAAGCAAGCCAATGGGCTGACGCTGCGCGGATTTTCGGCCAAACCGGCCCTGCCACCTTATCAAGAAGTGTACGGGCTCAAGGCCGCCGCGATCGCCGTCTATCCGATGTACAAGGGACTCGCCCGGCTGGTCGGCATGGACATTGTCGGCAAAGCGCAAACGCTCGGCGAACAAATCGACGTGCTTATCCAGCAGTGGAACAGCTACGATTTCTTCTTCATTCATTTCAAATACACCGACAGCACGGGCGAAGACGGAAATTTTGACGCCAAGGTCAAAAGGATCGAGGAACTCGACTCCGCAATTCCTCGGATTACGGCTTTGAACCCCACCGTGCTCGTCGTCACCGGCGACCATAGCACACCCAGCCTGCTCAAGAGCCACAGTTGGCATCCGGTTCCGACCGTGCTGGTGTCGAACGTTTGCCGCACCGACGGCTGCACGGCGTTCGGCGAAAACGAAGCGATTCGCGGTGGTTTGGGCCAGTTCGAGGCGAAGTACCTGATGCCGCTGGCACTGGCCAACGCCGGACGATTGGGTAAGTACGGAGCGTAGCGGAACCCCATTTTGAGTTCAGCGCGGCATCGTCAATATCAGTGATGTGCGCTTTTCGTTCCCCAGCCCAATATAGGAGATTTGCAATGTTCGGACTCGGACCACTAGAGCTTATCATCCTTGTGTGTATGCTTGCTGGAATAGTGTGCTGTTTCGGCGTGCCGATGCTATTTGGGGGAGCGCTCGTGGGGGCAGCCATCAAGCTGCTGCGCGAAGGCAAGAACAGCCCCCCGCCACCGCCTGCTCCACCCACCCCGCCTCCGAAAATCGGCGACCAGCCCGACCCGCGATTCCCAAAATCCTGATTTCAGACTGACGCACTACCCAATAGATCGTCTCCTTGGCGAACCGAACGATTTGAACATATAATAGTTTTGAAAGGTTCCATTCTATGCCAGCAGAACTTTCGCCCGAACTTCGGCAAGCACTGACAGCCACTCCAGATGGTCCGCTTGAAGTGATCGATCCCGTCACGAAGAAAGCATACGTGCTCGTGAGCGCCGATGCCTATCAGCGCGTCCAGGCATTGCTCGGAGAGGAAGGGGACGTGGTGCGCGACATGTCGGGCCTGCTCGTCGATCTGTCGCCCGAAGATTGGGAAGACGCCGCCAACTACAATTTGCCCAAGCCATGAAGGTAAAGCGCGGCGACGTGGTTCTTTTGGACCATCCATTCAGCACGGGCGGCGGCTCAAAGGTCCGTCCGGTGTTGGTCGTCCAAGGTGATCGTGACAATGCGCGACTGACCAATACGATTGTTGCGATGATCACGCGAACGATCCGCCGTGTCGGCCAGGTCGACACACAATTACTGATCGACATAACAACCGCGGAGGGCCAGACGACCGGCCTCAAAACCACCTCCGCGGTCAATTGCTCGAGTTTATTCACGGTCAGCGAGCAATTGCTTCGCAAGAAAATCGGCGAACTGCCGCCGGCCCTCGTGCAGCAAGTCAACGATTGTCTGAGGGCCGCCCTGGGCATTCCATGAAGGGCACGGCAAATCGACGTCGTCAACGCACCAGCCGGGCGTTGAGCCAATCGGCGTGGTCGAGCTCGTCGCCGTGATCGGCGAAGTCGACCAACAGGCTGATGCGCTTCGCTCCCGTGACGTCGACGGACATCGGCACCGGGGCCTCGCCGCCGCGAACCGTTTCGCTTGTGGCACGTTCTTGCCACTTGCCGCTGCCATCGTCCGCGAAGACGCGAAACACCGCGCTGCCGCCGGAGCCGGCTTCGGTATCGATGGCCACTTCCGTCTCGAAGCGGCGATAGGGCCGGTCGAAGTCGTACGTGATCCGCGCCGGACTGTGCATGCCCAGTCCCTTCGCGTACAGCTTTCCTCCGGCCCGCAATTGCCCGCCCAGCACGCTGCGGTCCGCGTAAAACGGCCACGAGAGTTGCAGATAAGGGATATGCCGATAGCTGGCGGGCTTTAGATCCGAGAGATAAACGGCGCCGCCTCCCAACGGCTGGAGGGCCACGATCGCATCGGTCGACGCTTTAAGCAGGGCACCGCCGGCTAGTTTGATTTGTGCGCTGTTCTTTGTGGCGGTGATTGCAATGGCCGTGACGCGGCTACCGTCGCCGAAACCCACGAGAGCAACCAGGCCGCTGGGCCGCGGCTTGTGGATCAGCGTCGGATTGAAAATCACGGCGGCGATGCTCTTGATCTCGACGTCGACTTTGTCCGCCTCGGTTTGCAGACCCAGCACTTTTTCTTCCAAACTTGTGATCGTGCCGGTCAACTCGTCTCCGTTGTCCAGCAGCACGCGATCGCTCTGGCCGGCGGGAGCGGCAATCCGCGCGGTGAGCTGATCGCCGTTGGTTCGATCGAGGGGCGGGCGGAAAACAATGCCCGCAATCAATTCCAGCGGCAGATCGAACGTGCCAAGGAGTTGCGATTCGCCATGCAATTGTTCATTTTTGATTTGCACCGTATCGAGCGAGATAAGCCCGCCGCCGGCCAATAGGATACGCCATCCATGCGTGGGCTCGACGAAATTGCCCCACAGCGCCAAGTCAGCGGCGGCGATCTCGCGCTGGGCGCCGGCCTCGGCAAAGCGGAATTTCCAATCAGCTCCTTCCGCGGCGACGAGGTGGCCGCGAAACGCCGGTCCTTCGACGGGAGTGCCCAATGGGGGCTCCGCCGTGTGCGCAAGGGGGGCCCACGGCCGGAGCGAACATTGGACCAAAATGAGGACGAAGAGAATGAGATTTGTTCGTTTCATTGGGAAGGCCCTCACCCTAACCCTCTCCCAGAGGGAGAGGGGATGATACGGGCGACCTTTAGCGCTGAAAAATCGGCAGGTAGTTGTTGGGCATTTGCAAGATGATGCAGGCCATGCTGGTGCCGTATTCCATGCAGATCGAATCGATCCACGATCCGTCGTCCGCCTGGCGCGAAACCAGGGCGTCGCGGACCGCCGGATACCATTTAGACCAGTATTCGCCGCCGGCATGCCACATCGCCTGCACGGCATAATAGTGGCCGTAGAAATAATGGCTCTCGCGATTGAACTCGTTGGCCTGCGGGATGAATCCCATCAGGTAGTCGAGCCCTTTTTTGATTTCCGGCCCTTCGTAGATCCCGGCGCTGTAGAGCGCGACGATGCCGGCGGCCGAGCGCGGAAACGCGCTTTGTCCGCCTTGGATCATATACATGAAGCCGCCATCGGCGTTTTGGCTTTTCTTGACATACTCGGTGCAGCGGTCGATGGTCTCGCGCGGCACGAACAGCCCCGCGTTGCGCGCCGCGCGCAGAGCCATCACCTCGCAAATGGTGACCGAAATATCGGCATCGCGCCGCTGTGGCTGATAGCGCCAGCCGCCTTCGTTGTTTTGCGTATTGGCGATCAGGTGCACGGCCTTGGTCAGCTTGTCGCGAATGTCGCCGCGCATCGTCATGCCGTAGGCTTCGGCGAGGAACAGCGTGGCAAAACCGTGGCCGTACATCGGACCGTGGCTGCTCGCGTTGGGGATATTGATGAATCCGCTTTCCTGCGTATTGGCCAGAATATAATCAATGCACTTGTCGACGTTGCGGCCGTGCGGCCCCCGGCCCGGCGTGCTGCCGCCGGACATGAAAGCCATTCCGGCCAGGGCACAAATGGCCACGTTGCGGCTGTATCCACCGGAGTGGAACGAGCCGTCTTCGTCTTGGCGCGAGGCCAGCAAGGTCAAGCCGCGCTCGGCGGCCCGGGCAGCGGCCGGGGTGATCAACTCGGCGGCCGATTTTTCCGGGTCCTTTTTCTGGGCCAAGGCGTGTCGCGCCAAACCGCTCATCGCCGTCCCCGCGATCGCCGCCCGAGTGAGAAAATGACGCCGGCTCAACATATCCGCCGCAGGCGTGCGCTGGCGCGAATTCGGTGCAAAATCTCGCATGTTCACACCTGCCTCTCATTTCGAGTTTTGTTGTTCCGCCAGCCGCTTGTAGTATTTTTCGATCATCAATTCGTACTGGGGCAAAAAATGTTCCGGCGGATTTTGCAACATCTCCTCGCGGGCCCGCGCCGGCAGATTCCCCCACGACTCCTTCAACAGTCCTTTGAGCGCCTCGGTATCGACTCGAGCAGCTTCGGTTTGTCGCAACCGGTCGGTGCTATCCTGCGCGGGCTTTGACGACGGTTTGCCGCCAGCGGCGGAGGGCTTGGATTGCTTGACCGATTGCCGCTTGGTCACCTGCTGGGACTTGTTGCCTTTACCCGACGACGGTTGCTGCGCCGCGCACTGCTTTTCGGCCTGCTCGATCAGCTTGGCCAGATCACTAAGGATCTGCCGCTGGATGGGTTCGGGATGCCCGCCTTTCGTTTGCCCGGAAATGAGGCTCTCAACCGACCGCATTTCCTGGCTGATGTGGACCAGCGGGTCGGCATCGTGTGCGGGCCCGCCGATGTCTTCGCCGGTGTCCGATGGCTCGTTCGTTTTGTTTCCGTCGAGAGGATTGTCTCCCGAGAGTTTCGCTTTTGAGCGGCCCGTCAAATCGCCGACGCCCTCGAGCAATTCGTTATCGAGATCGTTGAGCAGCGCGTCTTCCAGAGCGGGCCGATCGGGCTTTTGCGCCGGCGTCGCGGCGGATGGTTTGTCTGGCCGCGGTTGAGGCTCGGCAGCCACGCAGGGCGCGAACGACAGCACGGCCAGCAATGGACTCGCCATGAGTAAACGAATGATGGACCTTGACGGTTGATGGATATCGTCCATCAGAATCGCTCCTTTTCGGCCGGTTCGAGCGACCGCTCGGCCGGCGGTTCCGGTTCTGCCTTGAAAGAATCTTCACGCACGTCGGGTAATTTCTCGGGATTATCCTCGGAGTTGTCCTCTGGCGGCTCGGCCAGCTTCAATGCGAGCTGGGCTAGCTGTCCCTGCTCGGCGGCGATATCAGATAGATCTCGTTCGATCGTCTGGCGGTCGCCATCAGGCCCCGTGGTCAGCATATGGAAGCGGTCGTTGAGATCTTCTTGCAAAACCTTGAGAAGTTTCAATTGGGTCAGCACCTGGCTAGGATCGCGAGCTCCCGAAGCGCCGCCGCCTCCGTCTCCCCCGCCATCGCCTTGACCACTGTTGGGTTTGGGCTTGTTCTCGAACGCGGAGAGGAGTTGCGCGAACCGCCTACGAGCAGCTTCTTGAGCGGTTTGGGTTTGGCTGCCCGTATCTCGGTGTCCGAGCAACTCGGCGGCGCGAGTCATGTGCTTCGTGGCTCCTTCCAACGCCAGGTGAATCACTTCAGCCAAGGCGAGCTTTTCGGCCAATAGCGACGTTTCGCCCTGCAGCGATTTTTGCTGGCGAGCCAAATCATTGACCGTCGCGGCCTGGGCTCGGGTCAGTCGGCCTTCGGTGGCCCGCAGGTTTTCGAGCCGCTCGGTTTCTTCGATCAGCTTCTTTTGCCGCTGATGCAGACTTTTCAGGCCGTCTTCCAAGCGTGCGAGTTGTTCGCGCGCCAAATCTTCCTCCGCCTGGCGGCGTCGCTCGGCCACTTGCTGTTGCGCCTCTTCCAGATCCTTTTGCGCCTGTTGAGCTTGCTGTTCGGCGGCCGGCGCGTCGCCTTGCTGGCCGGCGTTGCCGGCCCGGCCCATTTTACCGGCCGCTCCCGACATGCTGCGGCCGGCTTGCTCGGCCTGCAAGCGTTCCAAACGCCGGGCCAGGCGGTTTGCTTCTTCCTGCAACTGCTTTTGTTCACGAGCCAATCGTTCCAACTGCCGCCGGCGCTCTTGCGGATCGGTTTTTTCCGCCGCGGCGCGCATCTGCTTGCGCAAACCGGCCTGCTGGGACCGGATGCGAGAGAGCTCTTGCTCCGATTCGCGCAGTTGCTTGACCAGTCGCGTCAGCTCTTGTTCGCGGCGGTTCGACAAAATGGCCAGCAAGTCTTCCAAATCCTTGGCGATTTTAGCCTGCTGCTGCGCCGCCTGGCCCAGTTGATTCTTTTCGAGCTGCTCGCTCGATTGCCGCATCTGTCCGCTGATCGCCTGCTGGCGAGCTTGATGCAATCCGTCGGCAATGGTCGCCGACGAGAGCGGATCGGTCTGCTGCAGCGAGGCGCTCATCTCGTCCATCTGCTGCTGCACTTTTTCCAGCCGGCGGCTGAGTTCGACTTGCCCGGTGCTCAATTTTTTCAAATCCGCCTGCTGCTGCAAAGTGAGGTCTTTCAGGTCTCGGCCCAGGGTTTTTTGGGCGATTTCCTTGGTGGCTCGGGCGATCTCGCCCTGTTCTCGCTGCAATTGCGCAATCTCGCGGGCGAAACGGCGATAATTGTCCCACTGGCCCAATTCGCCCAACATATGTTCAAGCGAGGCGATTACCTGGTCCTGATTTTCGCCGGCGGCCGCCAAGGATTTGTTGATCAGCGAGTCTCGCTGGGCTTTCGATTCTTGCGCGTCGCGGTCGCCGGGCAACTGCGACTGGGCCGCCTTGACGACGCTCGTGAGCTCGCGTTCGATCGCGTTCAAGTGCTGCTGACCGAGCCGACGCAACTCATCGAGAATGTCGCGCATGTGCCGTTCGATATCGGGGCTGTCGACTCGATTGCTTTGCAGGTCGGCCAAAAAATCCGCAATTTGCGCCGGAATGCCTTCGGTTGGACTTGTCAGGGTCCGCGTCACTTGGCGCTGGTTCAGTTCGGCGGCTTGCGCGTGGTCGATGTCTTGCTGGTTGAGTTGTCCCACCTCGTGCATTTGGATTTCCAGCGACTTGGTCTGGCCTCGCGCGTCTTGCTGCAATTTGAGCACGCGTTGCAATTCGGCAAAAATGAGCGTTTGCCGCTGAGCCAATCGCTCTTCGAGTTCCTGCGGCGTGATGATCGTGAGCCTGCGCACGGTGCTTTTGCCCGTTTGCGGCAGGTAGTCGGTGGCCGTGGCCCAAAACGTGATTTGCGTGCCCGCTTTCAAGCTCAAATCGGCCAGCAACCAGGCCTGTTCGACAGTTTGGCTTTCCCCCAATTGACCACCCACGAGCAGTCCACCCGTCTTGAGCGGCTCGACTTGTTCAGGGCCGTCGTACAAGGGAATCGTAAAGTATTCGACGTCGGTACGATCGGAACGCGTGAATTGCAAGTTGATGCCGCGAATGGCCAAATCGTCCTTGGCCAGGATCCGCACGGGCACTTCACCCCGCGGAGTCACAAAGATATTGCTCACGGGCTGTTCGACCGTGAGGGTGGGCGGTTGGTCCGAGATCGCGCGGATATCCCAGCGGTCGTCCATTCCACCGATGAGACCCTCACTGTCTTCGAGCGCGAGCCAATACGGGCCCGACTTGTCGATCACGAAGGGGTCGTCCGCTTCGTGCGACAAAGTAAAGCCGTAGGCGTCCGCCGACAATTGGGCGGCCAATTCCCCTCCGCCCTCCTGATGGATGGTGACGGCGCGCAGTTTTTTAGTCGACCTGCCGGACAACTCGACGCCCGTTCCGCGCAGTGCGTGAATGCTCTTTTCGCTGCTCTCGACTGGCAGCCCTGTATAGTGCGGCGGATGGAGCGTAAGCTCGAGCGAATCGAGGCGCGGCGGCTCCAGCACTTCGAGGCGTATCCACCCCATCGATTGATCGTCACCCCCCTCGGCCCGATACCAAAACGGCCGGGTCACGTTTTCCTTGCGCGCAACCAGGAGACCGTTGAGCAGGCGCATCGGCTCGACTTCCTCTTCGGCCGAGGAGGCGCCGGTCTCGTAGCGATAGTGGATGCGCGCTTCGGCCGGCAAACGATGAGCCGCGTCCTTCAATAGTTCGACTTCGAAGGTTTGCCCAGCCGCCAAACGGTCCGGCGATTGGCGAAACGCGACGCTGTACACCTTCGGCCAGGCGTCGTTGCCAAAGGGACGGGCCATGCGCACCAGGGCAATTCGCGCGCTGTCCGGCGCGATCAGCGCGACGAAGGTGGCTATCGTACCGACAATGCCGGCGATACCTAGCGCTCGCCAAATCGGCCTCCGCTCGAAGACCTGCGAAAAATCCAGGCCTTCGACCGCGGATGTCGTTTGCAGAATCACGGCGCGACGCAGGACCGCGGACCCGGCTTGCGGGTCGGCTTCCGAATGGGCAAGAAATTGAACCGTGCTGGTCAGGCGATCAGTCAAAACGGGGAACCGCCGCTCGATGCGCTGCGCCACTTCGACGTCGCCGAGCCTGCGCCCCAAGTCGACGAGCCAAAAGCGATAGCAGGCCCAAACCATCGTGAGCACCAGGGCCAGGCTGCACATCAGCCGGATCCCGTGGTCCTGGAACCGAATCAAGTAATCGGCCAGACCCAACAACAAGATGGCGGCCGTCACCAAACCGACCGTCCAGCCCAGGGCGTGCAGCAGCAACAGCCGCCGAGCCTGGCTTCGCACCTGACCGATTTTCTGTTCCAGAGGATGTGCCATGGGTGGCTCTACGTCGCGCGTCAGCGTCCGTGTCCGGCCGCGACAATTTGCCGTTATTATAGCATTCCCTTGCGTTTACGCAGAATCCATTCCGACACTAGCAGCACCAGGAATGCCAGCAGCAACCACCATTGGTTCCACAAAAGCTGCGGGGGGAGCGTTTCGATGGGCACCTGGTGCCCTGGCGGCAAGTCGTCGAACAACCTCTCGACGTCGCCGATCCGATAAAAGCGACCCCGCGTTTCCAGTGCCGCCAGCTTTAATTCGCCGGCATCCATCTGCACGCGTTCCATTTCGCCCGGCGGAGCCACAACCAGAAAGTCGGCCGACGGCGCTTTCCCGTCGAGCGTCGGCGAGGCAATCCAAGCGTGGTATTTCCCATCCATGGCATCGCTGAAGGTCCCTTCGAAGGCACCTCGGCTGGTGGCATTGCGATCGAGTTTGATCCGCTGATTTTTTTGTCCGTCGCGCTCCAGCACCACGCTCACCCCGTCATCTTCGGCCGGCGCCTGACGTTCGTCGACAAATCGGGCCCGCAGCCGCACCATTTCTCCGCGCCGATATTCGCGCCGGTCGGCGGTTAGTTCGATCGAATGGTCCTTGCCCAACAGCTTGGAACGGCTCAGATAGCGCACCGCCTGGACCCAATACCGCGCGAAAAAGACGTCGCCCACCCGATAGCGCCAGCGCCAGGTATCATCGGTACCGTGAAACAGCACTTTTCCGGCCCCGATATATTGCATCAAGAACACCGGCAATCGGCGGCCATCGCTGGCCAGGCGCGTGGGATGATCCGCCAGCACGCGGGCGGCGGGCTTTATCT
>JACQFF010000118.1 GCA_016200205.1 Planctomycetia bacterium | reverse complement strand
TGACGGATCATCGACTGCCCAAATGAGTGCGTGAGAATCGAGCAGTATCTTCACTGCATGTATTCCCGGAACTCATCAACTGGGGCGTCAAAATCGGGAGCCACCTGGAGCACCGTGCCATGCATTGCGCCCAGTTTGCGTTCTGACGGTTCGACCGAGGTGGGAACAAGGCGGGCGACTGGTTGACCGTTTTCCGTAATGACCAGCTCATCGCCAGGGCTAAGATGGTGGATAAGCTCCGGCAGTTTGTCTTGAGCTTCTTTAAGCGAGACGGTTGCCATTTGATCCTCGTCCTTTGGCCGCTGAGTGGACCGCAATAGCCTACCCGTCAATTCTAACTGATGAATGGCCTGTGCCAATGCAGCATGCAAGCCGTTTTTGGTGTCTCAAGCCCCGGAAAAATCAACGATAAGCCACAGGATTTCGAGAGTTACAGATCGGACGCTGGTTGGCCCCGGCAACTCGTTGTCGGGGTCGCGCCAGCGACAAGAGGCTCTTGCTGCGGCCGCACGAACCGTGCGCCAGAACGAGGTCCCGCTGACCTCGTGTGCCTTCGGCACCCCGACAACGCGTTGCCAGGCCCACCCCGCGATGAAATGTCTTTGGCACCGTAGGTGCGCGTCACAAATCAGCCTAGGCCAGCGGCCTAGGGAAAGGGTTGGGCAGTCCCGTCCCCAAGGGCTGAAAGCCCGTAACATTGCTCGCGATCGCAAAGCGCAATCCGCGATGTGTCGGGCTTACAGCCCTCGGCGACTTCTTGCGCGGCTAAATTCCCTAGGCCGCTGGCCTAGGCTGGCATGTTGACGGGCTTTCAGCCCTGGAGAACGAGAGCTTTTTCGGCGCGGTATGATGAGTTGGGGAGATCCGTGGGAGTGCAGGTCGGCTGGCTCGATTAGCCCTTTTGCGGCAGACCCACCAACCGTGCGTCACATCGAGGCCCCCTAGGACTTCCTGTGCCTTCGGCACTCCGACAACAAGTTGTCTCACGCCACCCGAGGCCGATCACTTCCAGGCGAACGCTTCGCCCGTCAGGCGCTCGTAGGCTTCGATGTACTTGGCGCGAGTTTTAGCGACCACGTCATCGGGCAGTTGCGGCGGGCTGCTATTTTTGTCCCAGCCGGTCGTCTCGAGCCAATCGCGCACGAATTGCTTGTCGAACGAGGGCTGCGATCGGCCGCTCTGGTATTGGTCCAGGGGCCAGAATCGCGAGCTGTCGGGGGTGAGCACTTCGTCGATCAAAATGACTTCGTCACCCACCCGGCCCCATTCGAACTTGGTGTCGGCAATGATGATCCCGCGCGTGAGGGCGTAGTCGGCGCCACGCTGGTAAACCGCCAGGCTGCGGCGCCGCAATTCGCCGGCCAACTCGTGCCCAACCTGCTCGACCATCGTCGCGTACGGGATATTGACGTCGTGGCCGCTTTCTTCCTTGGTGGCCGGCGTAAAGATCGGCTCGGGCAGTCGATCGCTCTGGTTCAGGCCGGCGGGCAGCCGGATTCCACACACGCTGCCTTGCTGCCGATATTCATGCCAACCAGAACCCGAAAGATAGCCGCGGACCACGCACTCGATCGGCACGACCTCGCTTTTGCGCACCAGCATGCTGCGTCCGGCCAGCGAACCACGATCGAGTTCCCTGGGCAGGTTCATCTGGTTGACATCGGTTGAGAGCATATGGTTGGGCTCGCCGAGTCGGTGGAACCAATAGGCGCTGATTTGCGTGAGCACGCGCCCTTTGTCCGGAATTTCGGTGGGCAATATCCAGTCGAACGCGCTAATCCGATCGGTGCTGACCAGCAGCAACTGGTTTCCGAGCGTGTAGATATCGCGCACCTTGCCGCGACGTACGAACTGGAAGTCCACCGTAGTTTGTTCAGACATGCGATTCGATTGGCGAGTTTGGGGGTGGATACAGCCAGGCGCCCGGCCGAGTCTTCGTAGCGGCCGAATATAACACAACCGACCCGACAGGCAATGGCCGCGGGTGCACCGCCGCGCCAAGCGCGCTAGAAGAAATTGGCCATCGCCGTGTTCGGCCGCGGGGGCCGCGGGGGCACGCTCGGTCTGGTCCGCATAGTTGAACCACTTAGCCCACTGGGGTAGACTCGCGTGAGGGCAAGCACTTAAATGCGAGCGATAATGGAGATTTCCAACCAATCTCCGCCGCGCCACCGAGGCGCGGGGAGCGAATTCTCATTTCGAGGATCCCCCTGCCGATGGGCGTGATGCGATTCTTGGTACCGCGCCGTGAGCGTATGGCCGCGGACGCCGTCGAGCGGGCCATCTTCTCGGGCATGGACGAAATCCCCTGGCACTCGC
Source organism: Planctomycetia bacterium (assembly GCA_016200205.1). Taxonomy (GTDB): domain Bacteria; phylum Planctomycetota; class Planctomycetia; order Pirellulales; family PALSA-1355; genus PALSA-1355. The sequence goes on along the minus strand of JACQFF010000118.1, from coordinate 9,327 downwards.
GCACGTCCTGGACCGATCAGGGGCTGATCGTGGAGCGCGCCGAGAGCGATTCGGGCAACTTTTCCATCCCCTGCCCTGTCGCCGGACACGGCCAGTTGATTCTCTCGACCGCCAGCCTGATGGAACGCGAGCGGCCCTACCATCTGCAAGTCGAATTGGCCCGCGGCACTCTCAATCGGCTGCGAAATCAAATCGCGGGCTGGGAATCGTTGGGCATGACCATCCCAGCCGCGGTTCGCCAGCGGATGGCTGAGGCGCACGTTCATTTGTCGTGGGCCGCCACGCGCCAGGACGACGCCGACGCCGCCGCCGATCGCGCCGCCCTGGCAACCGCTCTGGCGCTGGAGGCCATCGACCTGTTTAGTGCCGCGTATGTCGAGCAGGCCCTGGCGGCACGCCATAATCAGTTGGGCAAGCTCTCCACCCTATTGGGATTCAATCTGGATGGCGCGTGTCCCACGGGCGCGGTAGCCGAAACACTCACCGCCGCATTCAACACCGCCATGGTGCCGCTCGCGTGGCGCGAGATCGAAGCCCGCGAGGGAAAACGAGATTGGACCTTGAGCGATCAGCAACTCGATTGGTGCCGCACGCAAGGATTCAAGGTCTGCGGCGGCCCGCTGGTGATGATCGACCGGTGGTCTCTGCCCGATTGGATGTACCTGTGGGGCGAGGACGACGCGGAGAGTTTCACCTCGTGCGTGGCCGAGCATATTCAGGCGGTTGTCGCCCGTTACAAGGGAAAAGTGCAGCTCTGGCATTGTGCGTCGCGGTTGAATACGCGCAACGATTTCTCGTTCAGCGAAGAACAGCGGCTGCGGCTGGCAGTGCTGGTGATCGAAACCATCCGCCGGGCCGATCCGCGAGCTCCGGTGGTGGTGACGGTCGATCAACCCTGGGGCTCGTTTATGAGCCGCGAGGATTGCGACCTCTCGCCGCTGCATTTTGCCGATGCCCTGGTGCGCGCCGATCTGGGTTTGGCCGGCATCGGTCTGGAAATCAACCTCGGCTACAGTCCACACGGAACGGAGCCGCACGACGTGCTCGAATTCGGCCGCCAGATGGATCGCTGGAGCACGCTGGGGCTGCCGCTGCTTGTCTCGGTGACGGTGCCCAGCGGCAGCGGCAAAGATCCGCAGGCCCGCTCGAATTCCGCTCCCCTCAAGTTTGCCGAGGCCGACGAACTATCGGTCGCGACGCAGCGAGCGTGGGGTGAGAAGTTTCTGCCGGTCCTGCTGGCCAAACAGTCCGTGCAGGGCGTCATCTGGAATCAATTGCTCGATAGCCAACCCCACGCGCTGCCGCACGGAGGATTATTCGACGCCCAAGACCGCCCCAAGCCGATTGTCGAGCTGTTCCAGGCGCTGCGTCAGCAGCATTTGACGTAGCCGGGGAGAGGGGGACAGTCCCATTTTGCTCCGAAGACTGCGCAAAATCGGGACAGTCCCCGACTGTTTCTTACTCCTGCGCCCGGCCGAAGCAGGCCAGGCACATGTCGTCGCTTTGGGGGCGGCCGCCGACGAAGCGCTTGACGTCGTCGAGAATGAAGCGGCCCAGGCCGGCGACGGGGGCCGCTTGGGTCGCTAGTTGCTCGCGGAGCCGATCCAGGCCGTAGAGCTCGCCGGCGCCGTTCATGGCTTCGCTGATGCCGTCTGTGAAGAGGGTCAAATAATCGCCGGGGACGAACTGGTGCGTGTGCCGCTGATACTGAAACTCGGGGTCGATGCCCAAGGGCAGCCCGGCCTGGTTGCTGCCAACGGGCTCCACCCCTCCCTGACTGTGCCGCAACAGCGGTGGCATATGCCCGGCGTTGACCAGCGTGATTTCGTGGCGATTGGCATCGAGCAGGGCCAGTACGAAGGTCACAAATCGGTCTTGCCAACCGCTGCGGCTGAAGCTGGTATTGATGCGGTTCATGGCGGTGGCCGGATCGGGCTCGCTGGCCAGGCAAAAGCGGACCTCGCCCGAGAGTTTGGCCATGATCAGCGCGGCCGCGACGCCCTTGCCCGACACGTCGCCCAGGACCACGGCCAGGCGATTGCCCGGCAGCTCGATATAGTCGTAATAATCGCCGCCGACCTGGCTGGCCGGCTCGTAAAAATCGAAGAAGTGGTAGCCGGCTAACTCGGGCGGCGCCGACGGCAGGAGCCCGCGCTGAACCTTGTGGGCAAGTTCCAAGTCGCGCTCCAGTGACTGTTGCTTAAGCGCGTTCTCGTGCAGTTGCGCGTTGTCGACTGCGATCGCGGCTTGCGAGGCGACGCTCGCCAGCACATCGAGATCTTCTCTTTGGAACCGGTGTCGTTGATCCCCGGTGTCGACCTGAATCACGCCGAGCGAATTGCCTTCACTATCGACCAAAGGCGCGCACATCATCGACCGGATTCGCAGATCGGCGATGCTTTGACTGCTGTCGAATCGCGAATCGTTGGTGGCATCGGCCGAAAGCACGGCTTCCTGGCTCTCGATGACCTGGTTAACGATCGTGCGGCTGATGCGGATTTTGTCTTCCATGTCCGGCCGGCGGTGTTTGATCGCCTTGGGTACCAGGCTGCCGTCGGGCTGGCGCAAAATCACGAATCCGCGATCGGCCTGAATGAAGATTTTGAACAAGCTGTCCAGCAATTTGGCCAACACTTTGTCTAGGCTGAGCGCCTTACCCAAGTTTTGCGCGATTTCGATCATGGCGCGCAGTTTGATTTCGGAGTTCACCGTCAGCCGCACGCTGCCGTGACTCGAGATCACGTCGAGCTTCGACACAATGGTCGAGGTGGCCGTCGATCCCGCATCGTCGACCATCAATGCCAGGCCTGAACTCGAGGTCTGGGTTGGCTCGGGCAAGCGGTCGCTGGGCTGATCAGCGTAGAAGGTCAAGGCCAGGTCGCAGATTTTCAGCCGGTCGCCATTTTGCAACAATTGCCGGCCTTGGATCTGCCGTCCGTTGACGAACGTGCCATTGCGGCTGTGCAGGTCCTCGACGTAGTACTGGGCGTCGTCTTTCAAGATCTGAGCGTGCTGCCGGCTGACCGAGGCGGCGTCGAGCACGATGTCGCAATCGGGATGCCGGCCCAAAACCGCGCGATCTCCTGTAATCGGCAGTTCTTCGCCGACGCCCCCGCCTTTGAATAGCTGCAAGATGGCCATGAGCAGATTGCTCGCTCTCGTCCGGTCGGAAGAGTGGATTCGATGCGGATTAACCCCGCCGCTCGAGGAGGCTGGCAACGGTGTGCTGGCACCTCCCTAAGTCCACGCCATTTGCCGCGGCAATGCTCCGCCGCGTGAGCTTTATGATAGTGAAAAAACGCCGGGCCTACTATGGGAGGCCCTCAACCCCTCAAGCCTCGCGGAGCCTTTTGCAGGCGGCCGCAAAAGCGCTGGCCAGCGGTGAACGTTGGTCCGCCCCCGCCTGCGGTCGGGGTGGCCGCTGGCAGGCGCCCGATCTTGACGCGCCGGCGGCGTTCTCCTACCCTCTGCGCCCCATGAGCCGAGCCGTTGGGATCGCCTTGGTATTGTCCGTGGCTGCGCAGTGGTTGGTCGCCGTGGCCGACGATTTGACGCTGTCGCCACAGCCGGGCATCCTGCTGTTGCACAATGGCGAAATGATTGAAGGCGCGATCACGGCCGCCGGCGACCGATATGACGTGAACCTCAAAGACGGCGAAATTCACGTCCCACGATCCAGCGTGGCGATTGTCTGTCGCACGATCGAAGAGTGTTATCTGCATCGCCGAGCGGGCATCGCGCAGGAGCGCGTCCAAGATCATCTCGAATTGGCTGAATGGTGCCTGCGGAATCGACTCTTGGAGTCGGCCGAAAAAGAACTGGCCGATGCCCGAACGGCGGATGCCGGACACCCCAAGATTCGACTCCTCGAGGTGCGGCTGAAACTCAGTAAAGAAAGCCCCAAGAGCACCGAGCCGATCAACGCGCCTGAGAAGAACGTCTCGAAAGAACAGCTCGATCGCCTGGTCCGCAACTTGCCCGCCGGGTCGATGGAAACGTTTACGCTCACGATCCAGCCGTTGCTGTTGAACTATTGCACGAAGGGCTGTCACACGCCGCAATCCGCTGGCGCTCTGCGGCTGCAGCGAATTCCCTTGACGAAGGCTGGGGGCCGATACCCGACGCAGCGCAACCTGCAAGCGGCGCTGGCGCTAGTGGATCGCAACAAGCCCGACGAGAGCTTGCTGTTGCAGGTCCCCATTCGGCCGCATGGCACCGCCAAGGTGCCGATCTTTACCGATCGAGAACAGGCGCAATACAAGCAACTCGTTCAGTGGGTTTATCTGGTGGCGAACGCCAAACAAGCGCCGCCGCCGGTTTCGCTCGAAGAGCGTGGGTCTCCACTGTTGCAGAAGGTGCCCAGCAACGAACCACCCCCCGCCGAGCCGCAAACAAAACCGAGCCAAAAAAGGGGACGGGAGTCTTTTCTGGATGGAGACGACGAAAAAGACTCGCGTCCCCTTTTTTCAGAGCAGTTTCGCACTGTTCGTCAGCATGGCCAACTCGTGCTTCGCCCCGTGGCAAGGCGGGCCGACACCGCGGGCGATTTCGTGCCGAAGGATACCTTCGACCCCGAAATCTTCAATCGCCGCTACTGCGGCCGGTAGCACCGGCGACACTTCTTGGCGGGAAAAACGGCACGGGAGTTTCCCGATTCCTTCTGGCCGTTTTGCCCCCGACCCGACCTCGCACTTACGCTCATCTACGTCCGCACGAATCACCCCGTTCTAACGACCTGGTGCGCTAACGGGCGGATTGGCCAAGCCGCAACGCCGCCAAACGGCCGACCGCCGACGGCAAGATATTTTTGATATTTCTAAATTAAACGATTGACAAAATAATTTCGCGCCACTAGCGGGTGCGCCGGCGTCGCTTACCAACATTATTCGAGTGCTGGCAGATTGGCCATCGGCAAAGGATTTAGGCGCGGTAGCTTGATCCCCTATGGGTGGTAGCTAGCACTCTTAAAGCCTTTTTCCAACGTCGAGTTTGCCAGCACTCGAATAATGTTGTTACGCCCAGGGGCTCGACCAAAACAATTCGAACCTGCCACCCGACGGAGTATACCTGTCGCCAACTGATGTGCACGCAATGTACTCGGGGCCAGGCCTGGCGATTGTGCTAACGGCAATTCAGCACCGGCCGTTCGCCGACGGCAGCGTTCCGGGCGCACATGTCACTCGTACGTCCGTAAATGGCGGCGTGGACGAGATCGAACAATTCGGTTCCTCGGTCACGGGTATGGTGAGCATCAATGGTGGCGCGGCCCAACCTGTCGGTGGGACTGGACCAGTCTCGGTTCTTGTTCAGGGCCATGGTCCGGCGGGATCGCCGACCGGCACGTTTCAGACTGAAATGCTGTCGATGGATCTCAACCTCGGCGGCCCCATGATTCGTGAATCGCCCACGCTTGCGTCGCTCGGTCAGACGACGATCACAGACATTGGCGGCGGCATGTTCCACATTGACAGCTTCTTTGACGTGTTTACGGAATTGTCGCTCGACGGAGGCCAAACCTGGATGCCGTCAGAGGGCTCGACCCATGTTTCGTTGACCCCCGAACCAGCGTCGGTGACGATGCTCGGCGTCGGCCTGGCCTGCCTGGTCGGCTACGCCTGGCGCCGTCGTCGAAGTGCCCTCTCACGCTGAAGATGACTGACTGATAGTTTGTGTATTAAACAAATGGGCAAGGCCGGCGGTCATCCGCGGCCTTGCTTTTTTTAGTGATGTGGTCCGCCGCTCGAGCGATGTTATCATAATGCCAACGACGGCGTCGGTTGAGGCAGTTTCAATTCTCGATGGATCTTCACGATGCGCGCAAAGGTGCTTCAACAGATTCTCGGCACATTGACCGCCTTGAGCATGGCGCTGGCCGCCCATTTGGCGCGTGCGGCGGACAAGGAACAGGAAAAAGCCTACCCGCCCAACATCATCATCATTTTTGCCGACGACCTCGGCTATGGGGACTTGGGGTGCTACGGCCATCCGACCATTCGCACACCCAATCTGGATCGCATGGCACGGGAGGGCTTGCGGTTCACGCAATTCTATGTCGCCGAATGCGTCTGCACGCCCAGTCGCGCGGCGCTCATGACCGGCCGGCTGCCGATCCGCAACGGCATGTGCAGCAATACACGGCGGGTGCTGTTCTCCGATTCGACCGGCGGTCTGCAAGACAGCGAGATCACAATCGCGGAAGCCCTGAAGACAAAAAAATACGCCACCGCCTGCGTTGGCAAGTGGCACTTGGGCCACTTGCCGCAATTTCTACCCACGCGACACGGTTTCGACTCCTACTACGGCATTCCTTACAGCAACGACATGAAACCGACCGTGTTGATGCGCAACGCTCAGGCGGTCGAAGATCCGGCGGATCAAGACACGCTGACCGAGCGGTACACGGCCGAAGCCCTGACCTTTATTCGCCAACACCGCCAGGCACCATTCTTCCTGTACCTGCCCCACAACTTTCCTCACGTGCCGCTGCACGCCTCGAGCCAGTTCAAGGGCAAGAGCCTCCGTGGGCTGTACGGCGACGTCGTGGAAGAGCTGGATTGGAGCGTGGGTCAAATCCTTGCCACGCTGCGCGAACTGGAAATTCACGAGCGGACGTTCGTGTTCTTCACCAGCGACAACGGGCCCTGGCTGACGCAAAACAAAAACGGCGGCTCCGCCGGATTGCTCCGCAACGGCAAAGGCAGCACCTGGGAAGGCGGCATGCGCGAACCAGCCATCGCCTGGTGGCCGGGCACGATTCCGGCCGGCGGCACCACGGCGGACCTCGCCAGCACGATGGATCTCTTCGCTACGATCCACGCCTTGGCCGGCATCCCGTTGGCGACGGATCGAACGCTCGACTCGTTCGACCTTACGCCCTTATTAAAGGACCAGGGGCCGAGTCCACGGAAATCGTTCTTTTATTACCGCGGCACGCACCTCATGGCCGCGCGGATGGGTCCCTGGAAAGCCCATTTCATGACCCAGCCCGGCTACGGCGGGCCGATCGAGCCGACCAATCATGATCCGCCGTTGCTCTTCAACTTGGACGAGGATCCTTCCGAGCAATACGACGCGGCTGCAAAAAACCCCGAAGTAATCGCAGCCATCCGCCAATTGGTTTCGCAGCACGAAGCGGGCGTGACGGCTCCGCCATCGCAGTTGGAATTACGCTAGTCGGCCGCTTGGAACCGCTGGCGGGCAGCCGTCCACGTTTTCCAAATCGCGATTGCGCCGCTGACCAGGACAGCCAAAAGCAGAATCTGCAAAACAACGTGCTCGGCATCCGGCGTCGGGCGCTGGCCGATCTGGGGTAAAAACTTGTAGGTTTTAGCGAAGTACCAATTCGGTCCTACAACCCTGTTGCCAAACAGGTAAGGCTGCCACCAACTGACGATCTGCAAATAGAACCAGACCGCGTACCCAGTCCACCCCAGACACATGAGCCAGGGCTTCTGCCAGGCGAACCAAACAGCGACCAGCACCTGACCGCCCAACAGCCAGAAATCCATTATCTCCTGCGCGTTTCCCTTGGACAGGTCGTTCCAGGGAAAGAGGTCGACCCATTCGACCAGTTGCAGATATCCGGCCGCAAGGAGCTGACAGGTGACGGCGATGACGGTTGATTTTCTCATTTGCCGCTACCCCCGCGGATTATTCGCGGCCCGTGGGTGTTTCTTGGGCGGACGCGGAGCATTTTTCGCTTTGCGACGCCGTCGTTTCTCAGCGTCAGCAATTCGATTGCGGAGCGCATCAATCGGCATAAGCCGCGGAATCAGCAAGAATCCGTGCAGATTCCTGCCTTTGCGACGGCATTGCTGGCAACCGACGGGCGGACCAATTATCCTGAACCTTGTGCTTTGAAATGTTTTAAGATTCTCGTCGCCCTCCCGCAATCAAACGTTTTTCCGTCCCCATTATCGCGACAGCGCTCATTGATGGAGCATATTGTCGCCCACCCCGATCGCCCGGTAGAGCATTTATGCCGCTGGTCACCACTCATCGGCGCCTGTGTCAGCCGCGCGCGGCGTTCCTATTTGTCGCTGTCTGCGTCCTGACTTACTCGACGCAGGCCCAAGGCCAATTTGTTGTCCGGCAGCAGGTCGGGGGCGTGTCGATCGATGCGCGGGGGATGGTGACGAATGTCCGCGTCGATGAGCTCAACGAACTCAAACAGTTGCGCGAGCAGGCGTTCAAGCCGGTGCCGGGCGACTTGAAACGTCAGGCGCTACGCAAAATCTCGCTGCGGCAGCTCGAAGCCGCCATCGCCGAACACCGCAAAAACGCCGCCCCGCTCTCCGATGAAATGCGCTATCTGGCCGGCATCGAGCGGATCCAATACGTCTTCGTCTACCCCGAGCAAAACGACCTCGTCCTGGCCGGCCCCGGCGAAGGCTGGAAACTCAATGCCCAAGGCGAAGTCGTGGGCATCACGACCCATCGGCCCGTCATGTTGTTGGACGACTTGCTCGTGGCCCTGCGCTCGATCGACTCGGCCCAGCAGAGCGGCATCAGTTGCTCGATCGATCCGACCGCCGAGGGCCTGGCCCGGCTGCAATCGCTGTTGAAAAAGATTCACACGGTCGAGAGCGATCCCCGCCCGCTCTTGCCGGGAATCGAACGATCGCTCGGCCCGCAGACGATTCGCGTCACGGGCGTGCCCGACACCAGCCATTTTGCCCGAGTGCTGGTGGCAGCCGACTACCGCATGAAGCGGCTGGCGATGGCCTTCGACGAACCGCCGATAGCGGGCTTGCCCAATTTTCTGCAGATGATCAAGGCATCGGGCAAGCCGGCCAAAACGATGCTGCCACGCTGGTGGCTGGAGCCGAATTACGACGCCCTGTTGGCCGATGCCGAAGGCCTGGCATGGGAACTGCGCGGCGCGGGTGTCAAAGCGCTCACCGAAGACGAAGTGATGGGCGCCAGCGGCGAGCGGCAGCGCACCGGGCAGGCTAATCCGCTGGCGAAGAAATGGGCCGACAACATGACTGCCCACTATGACGAACTATCGACCAAAGACGCGATTTTCGGCCAGTTGCGCAACTGCATGGACCTGGCCGTGGTAGCCGCCTTGATCTCGAAAGAGAACCTCACTGAGAAATGCGGCTGGAGCATGCCGCTGTTGTTGAGTCCCGATCTGGCGGTCGAAAGCTACAACGCACCGCACCAGGTCGACTCGCAGGCCAGCGCGCTTCGAAAGGGGAGCACCTGGATCATCAGCGCCTCGGGCGGCGTGCAGATCGATCCGCGGCACCTGCTGGAAAAGACCATCCCCAGCCCCGCGCTCCGCAGCGTCCGCGCCACATCGGTCTCACCGAGAACCGCCTG
>JACQFF010000124.1 GCA_016200205.1 Planctomycetia bacterium | reverse complement strand
CTGCCACACCACTCCGGCCAAGAAAACCATCGAGCCCGCAAAGCCGCACGTCTCCAAATCCAAAAACAACGTTCCACGTGGAAAATGGTCGACCAGCGCGGCCAGTTCGGCGTGAAGTTGGCTTTTCGCGGTCGTGTCCGCGGCGGACAGGCAACGCCGGATGGCGCGATCGCTCGCCGGCCAGAATGCGGTCAGAGGGCGTCGAACGCGTAAGTGCTTGCCCGACGAATTGGCGATTTCCTCGCCCTGGCCAAGCAGATCGATGGCCCCCGCGACGGCGGAGTGAAGCTGGACGGACCTCGCCACAAGAGCAGTCGCCGTCGCGGGGACAACGGCGGCCGGGTGGAACAAAATCGGCCTGTGGAGCTGCCTCAGTCGCGTGCGGATTTCGTCGCTGAGCATACGCGTGCCGTCCTTGGTCAGCCCGCCCGTTCCATCCGATGGCAAGACCAGCCCGACATCAGGTTGTCATCACTCGGCGTCATCGGCCCAGGATCTTACTTCGCGTCGTGCTGGCGACACCAGGCGAGAATCTCAGGCACACTCGGTCGCTGTCCGGCGGGCAGCACCGGCTTGGCAGCCGTCGGCTTCGAATTGGCCACGGCCGTGGGGGCCGCAGCCGACACAGCCGGCCTTGCTTCGACGGCCGCAGCCGCGACGGTCGCGTCGGCGGCCTTCTTGGCGCGGGCTGTGGCCAAAATGTCGGCGGTGCTCAACTTGGCTTTGGGCGCCGCGGGTTTTTCGACGCCGTCAGCCGCGGTCGCGGCTTTCGCGGCGCGCGCGGCGGCCAGAATGTCGGCGGTCGATTTCTTCGCCGCGCCGGCAGCGCCAGCCGTTCTGTCGCCTGCGGGTTTGGGGCTGGCCACGCTCGATTTGGCTGCCCCCTGCATGCGGGCCATCTCCAGCGGCGACAACTTCTTTTCGCCGACCGCGGGGGACGGTTTGGCTGCGGGCTTCGGTGCCGCTTCCCGTTTGGCTTCGTGCTTTTTTTCTTCCACCCGGACCGCCGGCTTCGGCACGATCTTCAAACAATCGACGTCGATATCGTACCAACCGATGTTGTTCCAGGCCTCGAACTGCACCAGCGCGCGGCCGTTCATATTGACCGTTTTCACCTGGCCAACGTGGCCGTCGAAACGCATCAATTCGGGCATGTTGGCGTCGACAATAACATACTTGTCGGTAAGGTCTTGCTTCAGTTTTTCGATCTGGTCGAACATCATTAGTCCATAGTCCATGGGCGAAAAAAAGAACGCTCCGGCGCCGGCCAGTCAAGAGCATGCGATGGGTTCGATATTCAACAACTATTTTTGTCCAATTTGGCCGGCAAATCAAGTCATGGTTGACCCAGGCCCAGGATGGCGAGAATTGCCTGTTTTTGCGATCGCGGTTTCGCGAGGTACTCTTTGGGAGGCGAGCTTTTACGAGGGCATTGCAAAAGGATGCGAATGGCCAAAGTTGGCGGCTTATACGGCCGATAACGACATCGAGTCGTGTAGCTTAAACCCGGCGCCCGCGCGGCGCCTCAACATACAAGACGGCCATCGGATGGGCCGGCCAGCAAGCATGGATGACTTTGGTCGTTTGGATCCCGCAGCCGCGTCCGATTCTCAATCGGCCCCCGGCGCACCGACGACGCATCTATCGAACCGCAATCTGTTGCGAATCAAGGTGCCAGTGACAGTCACGATGGCCTCGAAAAGCCAGACGGTCGGCAAAATCGTCAAGATCGTGCCAGGCTCAATTCTCCAGTTCAACAAACCGTATGACGAAACGCTAGACCTGGAAGTCGGGACGCGGCGGATCGCCCAAGGAGAATGTGTTAAGATGGGCGACAAGTGGGGTTTTAGAATTCGCTCGCTCATTCTGCCCGCCGAACGGCGCATAGGGTGATCCACTCGTCTGAGGAATTCGCCAACCACCCGGTAGCTTTTTTGACTTTCAATAACTCGCGGGTAAAATATCGTTGAGGCTTGCTTCTCGGGCCGGCCAATCAGACGCTTAAACTTCTCGCAAATCTGGCCTTGTTTGTCTTGTCTGTCGGGTCCGAGTCTGCCGCACGTCGCGCGTGATTGGCTGCTGTAAATTCCGCCGGGGCAAAATCCCAATCTGAAGATACTGCCGCTATGAACCGTCCAATTCTCCTCGTGGATGATAATCCGGACGCCGGACCGATGATGGCCAAGCTTCTTTCGGCATGGGGATATGAAGCCGATGTCGTCCAGGATGGTTATCGAGCATTAGAGTTGATGGAGCGTAAGCGCTACGGACTGGCGATCGTCGATTACTATATGCCGGGCATGAATGGGGTGGAACTGTTCCATCGCATGCACGAGCAAGACCCTGAGTTGACGACCATCTTGTTGACGGGCTACACCACGATCGACGTCGTCTATCCGGCCATCGAAGCCGGCGTGCTGCGCGTCCTTTCCAAGCCCGCCGATTTTGAGGAACTGCTTCCCATTCTCCAAGAACATTTGGGCAGTACGGTGTAGCCACTCACTGAGCCGTTCCCAAGATGGCTGGTTGCCAAGCGGGAGTGGATGGGAATCGAACCCACCCGGAATCTGTTTGACGGATTCCACAACGGGTTTGAAGCCCGCGGCCGCCACCAGGCGTGCTGACACTCCCGAGTTGTTTTGATTGATCGCGCCCTCGTGCCGTTCGCCTGGTCGTTCGGGTTTCGATCCCATGACTTTCAAGCGAACTTAGTTTTGCGCGGCCGCTTGGATTGCCGCGACAAGTACCTCGTCCTGGTCTGGCAGCACCGTCCGCAAGTCGACGAGTAGCCGACCACCTTGTAAACGCCCCACAACCGCCGGGCTGCCCCCACGCAAACGCTGCGCCAATGCCCCTTCGGAACATTCTTCGCTCGTCAAGGCCAGCGCTATGCTGGCGATACCTTGGCTGGGCAGCGCGCCGCCGCCCCAGTATGCCGTGGTCGGTACGACCTCCAAGCGGAAACCCGTGCTCGGCATTTTCAATGCGTCGACCATCCGGCGCGCCCGCTGTTCGAGATCTTCAAGCGATGCAGCGGCCATGGTCCATAGCGGCAGCTCGCGCGCGGCTTGGCGCGGGTGTGCAAGCGCGACGAGAGTGGCCGACAGCGCCGCCAGGGTGAGCTTGTCGACGCGCAGGGCCCGCATGAGTGGATGGCGCTCGATTTGCTCGACATATTTGCGACGCCCGACGATCAGGCCCGCTTGCGGTCCGCCAAGCAGCTTATCGCCGCTGAACAATACCAGATCGGCTCCGGCCTCGACGCTCGTCCGGGCAACCGGCTCATTTCCCAGCCCCAGCGCAGCCAAGTCGACCAGCGCCCCTGAGCCAATATCGTGCACGACCGGCAGATGGTGAGTCCGGGCGAGCGCCACAAGCTGGTCGATCGCGACGGCTTCCGTAAAGCCTGTGATTTGATAGTTCGACGGGTGAACTTTCAATATCGCTCCGGTGGCCTCGCCGATCGCGCCGGCAAAATCGGACAGGCGAGTTTTGTTAGTCGTGCCCACCTCGCACAGCGTGGCGCCGCTGGCGGCCATCACTTCGGGAAGGCGGAAGCTGCCGCCAATCTCGATTAACTCGCCGCGCGAGACAATCACCTCTTTGCCGGTGGCCAGCGTGGCGAGCGTGATCAATAGCGCCGCGGCGTTGTTATTTACCACCGTAGCGCTTTCGGCTCCGGTGAGGTCACAAAGCCGATCGCGGACCAGATTGGCCCGTTGTCCCCGCTCGCCGCTGGCGAGATTGATTTCCAGCGCCGTGTAGCCGGCGGCCGCCCGGACGATTGCGCCAAGAGCGCGACTCGACAAGGGCGCGCGGCCCAAGCCGGTGTGAATCAGAATGCCGGTGCCATTAATCACTTCGTCCAGCGCTGTCCGCTCGGCCTGGTCCAAGTGCGCCTCAACGCGCTTCACCAGCTCGTCGATATCACTGCAGGCACATTGTCGGTTGCCGCTGGTGATTTCCTGACGGCATTGGGCAAGGACCTGGCGCACGGCGGCGACGATCAACTCGCGCGGCAATCGTTTCGCGCATTTTTCCCGAGCGGTCGCCGCCGCCAGCTCGTTGACCGAGGGAAGGGCACAATAGGGATTCCTATCCGCGGCGGGTGACGAAGACAGGGATTCTTCGGAGGACATCAACGCATTTCCAACGTACAAACGGCAACGGGTGGCTGGTGAGGAATTCAGATGAGGCGATTATAGCAGCCGTTCCGCCGGAACGCTTACTGGTGTAACACGCGTAAATCGCCGTTTCGCCGGGTAAACCCGATGCGGTCGAGATGCTCGCAGATCGGCACGGCGTATTTTCGGCTCGTCTCGAGCAGTTCTCGAATCTGACTCATGGTGAGCCCGCCGCTGGTTTGCAAAGCTTGTTTCAGCCGCTGTCGCAGGTCCGCTTCGACTTGGGGATGCAGATACCAATCGCCCCCCAAGTGCACCAGTTCGCCCTGGGCGGCGCACAAATCGAGGACTTGGCGAACTTCGCTTTCGGGCGCCGAGAAAGCCTGGCACAAGGTGGCCGGATCGGGTGGTTTGAGGCCGGCTTCGTGCAGCGCGGCAATGATCTGTTCGCGCAGGTGAGTTTGCAGCGCGGTTAGTTGCGGCACAAAATCGGCCAGCGCCACCGCCCGGTCATCGCCTCGCAACACTCCGTGGTCGATCAGACAATTCACGATCGCGTCGATTACCGGTCTGTCGTGCGCCGCTTGGTAAGAGACAAGTAATTGGTCGCGCGGAATCGCGGGCCACAACGGCGATTCGACGTGGAGTTGCCGGAGCAAATTCAAAATCCGCTGCTGGCTTTCCTGCAAAACATCTCGGTGGATCCGCAACGTTCGGTGAGGTTTCACCTGCAATTCGACGCATCGCCCCGATGCCTGAAGTTCCTGAACGATTGCATGGCAACGTTCTCGTGGCAGGTTGGCGTCACGACACAAATCGAGTTCGGTCCAGGCTTTGATGCCGTAAAAATATAGTGCGGCCGCGGCGCGTGGCGCTTCGTCGATCGATCCCAACGCCGCCAACCGCTCAAATCTCTCGATCTGTCGTTTGGTGATCCGATTGGCGCGTGGCTGCAGCACGCGACCGCCGCCGATCGTCACCAGTGGCGATTCGGCCCGCATCACGAAGCTCTGGCCGGCCGCCGCCATCGCCGGTTCGGCACAGTACAATTGCGCCAGACCGCGCTGGCCCGGTTCGATTGAATCGCCTTCCAACAACGACACCGCGACCATTACCTCTTGCGTGCCCACGTACAGCCGCTGCCGCGAGCGATGCTTGATTGGGCGAGGACTATCGGAGAGGACCTGCAAATCGACGGTCAGCAATTTCGATGGTGCCAAGTAGTCCGCAGTGGCCAACTCGTGGCCTCGCAAGATTTCGCCGTGATGCACGCCGATCAGGTTAATGGCGGCCCGTTGTCCGCGCGTCACGCTGTCCACGTTATGGCCGTGATTTTGCAGGCCGCGTACGACCAGTTTTTTACCCGCTGGGAGCCATTCGACTTCGTCGCGCACGCCCAACCGGCCGGACCAAACAGTGCCCGTCACGACCGTTCCCAGTCCCTGCACGCTAAAGGCGCGATCGATCGGCAAGCGAAACACGTCGGTCTCTTGCCGCGAACCCGCGCGCTGGCAGACGGATGCAATCGCGGCCCGCAGTTCATCGAGCCCCCATGGCGGGCCGCTGGCGGGCACGGCGGTGCGCACGATCGGCGCAGCTTCCAAAAAAGTTCCGGCAACCAGCGTGCGGATCTCGTCTTCGACCAGGTCCAGCCATGTCGGCTCGGCCCGGTCGCATTTTGTAATGACCACCAACCCGTGCCGAATCCCGAGCATTTGCAAAATTGCCAGGTGCTCGCGGGTTTGCGGCATTACCGAATCGTCGGCCGCCACGACCAACAGCGACAAGTCGATGCCCACGGCGCCGGCCAACATGTTTTTGATGAACCGCTCGTGACCGGGCACGTCGACGATGCCCAAGCAAAAATCGCCCAGATCGAGGTGCGCAAACCCGATGTCGATCGTAATCCCCCGCTGCTTTTCCTCCGGCAGCCGGTCGGTATCGATTCTGGTCAGCGCGCGCAGCAACGTCGTTTTCCCGTGATCGATGTGGCCGGCGGTTCCCAAAGTCAAAGTGCGCGGAGTCAAGTGGGTGGCTCGCATTGAGAACGAAAAAACGATCATATCATTGCGCGATGAGCGATACGCAGTTGCTTATACCATTTCCCGATGCTCAGTGAAAACCTTGCGCAAATCGCGAGTCGAGCCAGGCCAGGGTTTGCGCTCTATGGCAGGCCGCCTGATCAGTACCTAGAATGCCCAGCATTGATGTCTTCGCGAGCAAACGAGCTTCCCTGACGGGACCGAGCATGAATTCGACCTTGCCGCAACACGATATTGTGCTCCTCGGGGCTGGCCATACCAATGCCCACGTACTGCGAATGTGGCGCATGACGCCGCGGGCCGATTCGCGGCTTACGCTGGTTTCGGATTTCTCGCTGGCCACGTATTCCGGGATGTTGCCGGGTACGCTGGCGGGCCTGTATCCGCCCGAGCGAATGCAAATCGA
Source organism: Planctomycetia bacterium (assembly GCA_016200205.1). Classification (GTDB taxonomy): domain Bacteria; phylum Planctomycetota; class Planctomycetia; order Pirellulales; family PALSA-1355; genus PALSA-1355. The sequence continues at coordinate 8,926 of JACQFF010000124.1, read as the reverse complement.
TCTGGTCCGGCTGTGCGCCGCCGCGGGAGCGCGCTTCATCCGGGCCGACGTCACCGGCTTGGATCTGAATCGCCGAGAACTACTGCTCCTGGGCCGGCCGCCCGTTCCGTTCGATGTGTTGTCGATCGGCATTGGCTCTGTACCCAAGTTGCCCGCGGGGATCGACTGCAGCTCCTGGGCATTGACGATCAAGCCGATGCAAACTTTTCTGGCGCGACTCGACGAGCGGCTGATGAAGTTGTGCGAAGCGGTCGTCGACCGGCCGTGGCGGATCGCCATTGTCGGCTCGGGAGCGGGGGGCTTGGAGATTGCGTTTTGCTTGCCGCCGCATCTCGCGCGGCTGTATCCCGGCTCTCGCTTCCAACTGATGGTGGTCGACTCAAACCGCGGAATTCTGGCCGGAGCGGATCCGGGGATGGTTCGGCGAGCCCGCCGCGAATTGGAGTCGCGGAGAGTCGAGCTTGTGCTGGGCCGCGAAGTCGTCAATCTCCACGATGGCCGCATGGGCCTCTCGAATGGCGATGAGATGAACGTGGATTTGGCCATTTGGGCCACGAGCGCCGCGGCGCCGCCGATCCTGGCAAATTTAGGGCTGCCGACCGACGACCGGGGCTTTTTATTGACGCGGGCGACGTTGCAAACCGTCGCCGATGCGCCGGTGTTTGTGGTCGGTGATTCAGGCACGAATGTCGATTCGCCCGCCCCCAAGGCGGGCGTCTATGCGGTCCGCCAAGGCCCAATCCTCTGGGAAAATCTTCGGCGTCAACTGGACGGCCAACGGCTCCTGCCGTACGCGGCTCAAAAAGGGTTTTTGAAGTTGTTGGGCACTGGCGATCGGCGAGCCATTCTGGCCTATAAGGGCCAAAGCTTTCACGCGGCCTGGTGCTGGAAGTTGAAGAACCGGATCGACAGCCAATTCATGGATAAGTTCCAAGACTACACGCCGCGACCTATGCAGACCGGGATAGGCGAAGCGGCTGGCGAAATGCGCTGCACCGGTTGCGGTGGAAAGGTCGGCGGCGCGGTGCTCGCGCGAGTGCTCGATCGGCTCGGGGTTCCTCCGGAGGAGCACGTGGTGTTGGGACTGAATCATCCGGATGACGCGGCGATTGTTCGGGTGCCGAAAAACGGGCCGGTGGCGGCCACGGTCGATTTTTTCGCGCCGTTTTTAGACGATCCCTACCTTGTCGGCCGGGTGGCGGCCTTGAACTCGGCCAGTGACGTGTTTGCCCTGGGGGCCGTGCCGTTGGCGGCGCTGGCGATTGCCGCCGTTGAACCCGGTCCCGCGCGCCAGCAGGAACAACTTTTGTTCGAATTACTCGCCGGCGCGCTGGCCGAGTTCCGCGCGATGGGTGCGGCGCTCGTCGGTGGGCATACGATCGAGAATCCACAAACGCTCATCGGCTTTTCCGTGTTGGCCGGCGCGCCTGACCGGCCGTGGCTCAAAGCCGGGTTGAAGCCAGGCGATCGGCTGGTGTTGACCAAGCCGCTGGGCACCGGCATATTACTCGCCGCTCATCGGCGGGCCCTCTGCCGCCACGAGTGGTTCGAAGCGCTCGAGCAAACCATGCTCGCGAGCAATCAAACCGCGGCCCGATGCGCGGTGGATTTGGACCTTCGAGCCGTGACCGACGTGACTGGCTTCGGATTGGCCGGCCACCTGCTCGAGATGCTGCAAGCCAGCGGCGCATCGGCCGAACTGCCGCTGAATTGCGTGCCTCTGCTGAGCGGCGTCGAGGAACTCGTGGCGCTGGGCATCGAGAGCACGCTGGCGCCGGCCAACCGCGGCGCGGAAACCCAGATCGAAGTCTCCGACGCGCTGCGGAAATGGCCGCAATATGCGGCGTTGTTCGATCCGCAAACCTCGGGCGGACTGCTGCTGGGCGTTCCACGACAGCTTGTCGACGAATGTTTGCTCCGTCTGCGCAGCGCTTCGCAAACGGCAAGCGTCGTCGGTGAAGTCACGGCTGCTTCGGCCGGCAAGCCCCTAAGAATTGTCTAATTTACGGTGCGTGATGATGGGAATCGATCGTCTACGTTCGGGGGCCGCGGTTGGCTTGCCCAACCGTGCTTTTGCCGCACCGCTGGACAAGCCAACAGCGGCACGCGCCACAACTTGCGCCCAGAATCGTGCACCGTGATGTAGCGGCAGCCAGTCTCCAATTGGGGCAGCGATGTTTAATTGACTGGGCGATGCGGGGCACCCCTCAATGCGGCGACCGTTCCCTCCCGTGATGCCGCGCGGGATTGACGCGCTTGCCCGGCTCGACCAAATTAGCATTGGGGCCGCTCTGCTTTCGATCAGCGACAAGCGGGACCAACCGCCGACGGTTAGCAAACGAGCAGTCATGAGCAGGCAGCCCGAAAGACAAATTAACGTCCTGAATATCGACGGTAGCCCGAGATCGTCGAGCAACGCGCCGATGGATGGCGAAAGCGTGCTTCGTCTGGCGTTCGACCATCTTCCCGACGCGATGGCAATTTACGACGCACAAGGGAAATATCAATATCTCAATTCGGCCGGACTGCGGTCGATCGGGCGCTCGCTGGATGAGGTGGTGGGACACACCGACGGGGAGCTCTTTCCCGACTCCGACACCCAGTGGTACCTGCCGCTGTTGCACGAGGCCATCAGGACACGCATGGTGCAAAGTGCCGAATGCGTGGTTGAGTGCTCCGGTGGTTTGGAACACAAAGTCACCAGGATGGTGCCCGTGCTCGACGAGCAAGGTGAACTGCGTCAGGTGCTGGGGATCATCCACGACTTCACTGAGCGCAAGCGCGCCGAGGAGGAGCGCGATCGGGTGTTTACCCAATCCATGAGTCTCTTGAACATTGCCGGATTCGATGGCTATCTGAAGCGCTGGAATCCGGCCTGGGAAGACTTTCTGGGCTACGGCCACGATGAAATGATGGCGTTGGGAGTGCAAGAGTTAGTCCATCCGGAGGATTGGACAACCGCCGCCGAAAATGTGGCAAAGCTAAAGGCCGGCCAGGACGTCCGCGGCGCGGAAGCTCGCATCCGCTGTAAAGACGGATCGTACAAATGGTTGCTTTGGAACGCCGTGCCCTGCGTCGACCAACAGCTTTACTTCGCCGCTGGCCTGGATATTACCGCCCGCAAGCAGGCCGAACAACAACTCCGCGAAAGCCAGGAGCGTTTTCAACTCATTGCCGGCGCCACGAAAGACGCGGTGTGGGACTGGGACTTGCGAGAAAATCGCATTTGGCGCAACGAGGGGTATCGCCAAGCCTACGGCGTGCCGAAAGACGACGCCGAGAGCGTCGTCGAATGGTGGCGCGAACGAATCCATCCGGATGATCGCCCGCATATTTTGGCGCAAATTCCCCCATCCTTCGTCAATGGCCGGCAGGAATGGGCCTTGGAATACCGGTTTCGCCGCATCAATGGCACTTACGCTCACGTGTACGACCGTGGCTTTGTCGTGTTCGACGACCAGGGATCGCCGATCCGGATGGTTGGCTCGCTGATGGATATTTCGGAGCTGAAAAACACCGAGGGACAGCTACTGGAGAGCGAAGAGCGGTTTCAGTTGGCTGCCAAAGCGACCCGCGCCGCAATTTGGGATTGGGACTTGCGCAAGGGCAAAGTCTGGCGCAGCGAAGGCTTTCAGACGTTATTTGGCTACGCTGCCGAGGCGGTCGGCTGTGACTTTGGCTGGTGGGAGGACCGGATTCACGAAGATGACCGCGATCGCGTTTTGTCGCGCGTCCCTGCTCCCGATTCCGCCGATACCCAACAATTCTCCAACGAATATCGTTTTCGCCGCGCCGACGGGAGCTATGCAGACGTGTTTGATCGTGGGTTTGTGATGTTCAATCCCAAAGGAAAGCCGGTTCGCATGATCGGTTCGATGATGGACATTTCCGAGCGTCGTCGGGCCGAGGAAATGGCCCACATGCAACAGGCCGAATTGGCACACATCGCTCGCGTCAGCACCGTCGGAGAAATCACCACCGGACTGGCCCACGAACTGAATCAGCCACTGACCGCCATTGCGAATTATGCCGAAAGCTGCGCACAAGCCATCGCTTCCAACGGGTCTCTCGGGGACAAAAAGCTGCTGTCTTGGATTGAGCAGATCGCGGTCAACACGCATCGCGCCGGCGAAATGATCCACCGGCTGCGGAGTTTTACCAGAAAATCGGAACCGCGTCGCTCACGGGTCGAAATCAATGAACTGATTCGGGACGTGATCGACCTGATGGAAGCCGAGACGCGGCTGCAAAATATCCGCCTGCGGTGGGAGCCGACCCGCCCAGCCCAAACCGCCGTCGACTGCATCCAAGTTCAACAAGTCCTGGTCAATCTTTTGCGGAATGCGTTCGAAGCGACAGCCGGCCAGCCACCCGAGCGGCGGCAAGTCACGATTGGGGTCACAGCAAGTGACGAGAATATCGAAATCTCCGTTGAAGATCTGGGTGAGGGCATCCCCAGGGAGAACAGGCAGCGCGTGTTCGAGGCGTTTTTTACCAGCAAACCCGACGGAGTGGGAATCGGATTGGCCATCAGTCGCTCGATCATCGAAGATCATGGCGGCCGATTGTGGCTCGTGCCCAATCCCAAGCATGGTGTTACTTTTCGTTTTACGCTGCCGATGATTGGAGAAAGCCAAGATGTCGCAATCGCCGACCGTGTCGGTCGTGGATGATGACGAACAAGTCCGCGAGTCCTTAGCCGCACTGATCCAGTCGATGAATCTCGACGTCGCGTGCTACGCCTCGGGGCGAGAATTTCTCGACGGCTACGTGGCCGCGCGTCCCGGCTGCGTGGTGCTCGATTTGCGCATGCCGCAAGTCAGTGGGTTGGAGATTTTGGACGTGCTTTCCTCGCGGGGCATCCATGTTCCGGTGATCATGATCAGCGGCCATGGTGACATTCCGGCCGCGGTTTCGGCGATGAAAGCCGGCGCGGTCGATTTTCTCGAGAAGCCCTATCGGGGCGCGGTCTTGATGGAACGCGTTCATCGCGCACTCGAACTCGACGCTCACCATCGCCAGGCGCAAGCCGAGCGCGCCGAACTGGTCGGCCGTTACGAGACGCTCACCGCGGAGGAAAAAGTAGTTTTGGAACTGACCGTGGCCGGCAAGCCCGACAAGGCAATCGCGATCAAACTCGATCTCAGCTTGCGCACGATTCAATTGCGGCGCGCCAGCGTGATGCGCAAGATCAACGCCCATTCGCGCGCCGAGTTGATCCGGCTGGCCCAGTCGCTCCAACAACCGTTCAGTCCGCGCTCGACGCCCTAGAACAACGGCTTGATGCCTTTGAGCCGCTCTTCGGTGGCCGACATCAAGGCATCTTCAGCCGCTTCGTTTTCGGCTTCATAGGTCACCGAAAATCGAAGATACGCCCCCGCGTCGTCCCAGGGCACGGTGCAAATCGAGTGTTCCGTGATCAGATACTGGCTCGCGGCCTCGGCGGTCTCGAAGTTTGGGCCTCCCGCGATCCCCTTGGGGCTGGCGGCATAGACGAAATACGTCCCGCCCGGCATGCGGCAATCAAAACCACAGCGATTGAGCGTCGCCACGAGCTTGCGGCAGCGCCGCTCGTATTTCTGCCGCACTTGCCGCGGAATCGCGACATCGTCCAGGGCCGCGGCGCCGGCTTTTTGAATGGCCATGAACTGGCCCGAGTCGCTGTTGTCCTTGACGTCGGCAAAGGCCTGCACGATCCGCTCGTGCCCGCATACCCAACCCAGCCGCCAGCCGATCATGTGGAAGCCCTTGGACATGGAGTGCACTTCCACTCCGACTTCCTTGGCCCCGGGCACGGACAGGAAACTCAACGGCGCGCCCTCGTAGGTCAACATGATATGCGCGGCGTCCTGCACGATGACGATCTCATGGCGGTGCGCAAATTCGATGACCCGTTGGTAAAATCCGCGCGAGGCCACTTTGCCCGTCGGACTGTTGGGGTAGCACAGCACGAGCAGTTTGGTCCGCGCGACGATTTCGGCGGGAATCGCATCCAAGTCGGGCAAAAAATCGTTTTTAGGCTCCAGCGGCAGGGCATAGACCGAGCCGCCGTAATACTTCGTATGCGTGCCGGCCACCGGATAGCCGGGCACCGTCATCAGCGTGATGTCGCCGGGATTGATAAAGGCCGCCGGTAACATGGCCAGTGCCGTCTTGGAGCCGATGCAGTGGTTGATTTCTTTCGCCGGGTCGAGTTCGACGGCGAAATTTCGCCGCATGAAGCGAGCCACGGCTTCCTTATAAACGGCAATCCCGTTGTCGGCGTATCCGCGATTTTCCGGCCGATTGATCTGGTCGGCCATGACAGCGCGGACGCTGGGCGGCGCCATTTCATCGTTTTCGCCGATGCCAAAATCGATCAGAGTCCGCTCGGGATGTTCGGCAATCGCTTTACGCTTGGCACGTTTGATCTTCTCGAACTTATAGATCGCGGTCCCCTTACCATAATTCGCGCCGCCCACGCGCTCGGCAAACAGCCGCTGAAAATACGGGTCGCTCATGATTGCTTCACCACTCGCACGAACGTGAAAAACTCAGCACGCGTAGCCTACCGAGGCCACGCCAGCACCACAAGTCGTTATTCGCCACCAGTCGGCAACAAAAAAGGGGACGGGAGTCATTTTTGCGTTGCGGCCCAAAAAAGACTCCCGTCCCCTTTTTTCTATTTCACTGCCAACATCCGCTCCAAGGCGACCAGCGACCAGCGGGCCGTCTCGTCGTCGACCCGGATGATATTGACCGGCGTGCCGGCCGCCAGGTTCTCCAGGCTCCAGCATAAGTGGGCCAGGTCGATGCGGTACATCGTGGCGCACATGCAAACCACGGGCGAGAGGAAATGAATCTCCTGCTCGGGATGCTCGTGCTTCAGCCGGTTGACCAGGTGCAGTTCGGTGCCGATGGCCCATTTGGCGCCGGGCGGCGCGGCCTCCACTTCGCGGATAATCTTGCCCGTCGAGCCCTGCACATCGGCCTTGTCGACCACCTCCATCGGACATTCGGGGTGCACCAGGATTTTGATGCCCGGCACTTTGGCGCGAAATAAGTCGACATGCCCGGGCGTGAACATTTGGTGCACACTGCAGTGCCCTCGCCAAAGCAAGACCTTGCTGGCCTTGAGGGCCTCCGGCGTGTTGCCTCCCAGGGTGTCGTGATGCGGATCCCAGACGGGCATCTGTTCCAGCGGAATGCCCATCGCTTTGGCCGTGTTGCGGCCCAAGTGTTGATCGGGAAAGAACAGCACGCGGCTAGTGCGCTCGAACGACCACCGCAGCACGGCCCGGGCGTTGCTCGACGTGCAGACGATCCCGCCATGCCGGCCGCAAAAGGCCTTCAGGCTGGCCGCCGAGTTGATGTAGGTCACCGGGGTGACGTCGGCCGTGTCGATGACTTCGCCCAGTTCTTCCCAAGCCCCCTCCACCTGGTCGATGGCGGCCATATCGGCCATCGAACAACCGGCGGCCATGTCGGGCAGCACGACCGTGACCCGCCGGCCGTCTCGGGCCTCCAGCCGCGCGGGTTGATTGGCCAAAATATCGGCCGTTTCAGCCATGAAATGAACGCCGCAAAAAGCAATCGCCCGGCAGTCGCCGCTTTCGGCGGCCATCTTGCTGAGTTGATAGCTATCGCCACGCAGGTCGGACATGGCGATCACTTCGTCCTGCTGGTAATGGTGACCCAAAATCAACAGCCGCGAGCCCAAGCTGGCCCTGACCGCCGCGATCCGTGCCTGCAAGGCCCCGTTATCGAGCGATTTGTAGGGAGCCAACTCGTAGGCGGCCCCAGCCGTCGGTCGCGATGCGACGCTCATGCCTTTCCGTCCCCGCTAGATGCAACCCCCGTCAGGGATTACTTCCAACCGTTGTAGGTTTTCCCTGTAGACGAAGCTGATTAAAGTATATCTCCCCTGCTCGCGCGGAACAGGGCTCTCGGAGGGGCCGCCACGCCGCACGTTGTCGAAAAAACAGCCGACGACAGGCCACGGGCGGCTTGTCAAAGGGAATCGTCTGTCGCACCCCAGCCCACAATGCCGATAAACTCCATACTCCGTGCGTGGGCAATCGTGATGTTTATAATAGGCTTGCGCGCCGCGGACAGCAGTTTGTGCCGGCCGGCCCATCCGATTGGGCAACGTCCCCGGCCTCTGGGCCATAGAATTGAGCGCATGGTGATGATCGAGGGAAGAGGGGGCGACGGATAGACGGAGGCCAAATCAAGGCGGTTCGTGTCGCATACGGAGTTGGACTGATGGCAAGAGTGCTGGTCACCGGCGCCACCGGATTCATCGGCTCAAATCTGACTAGACGATTGATCGCTCTCGGCGATGATGTCACGTGCCTGGTGCGGAGCCGTTCGAAGGCAGCAGGCTTGGAATCGCTGGGAGTGCGAACGGCGCTCGGCGATATGCGCGACCAGGCTGCCGTCGATCGCGCGGTGGGGCAATCGGAGATCGTCTATCATTTGGCGGGTTTGACCACGGCGTTCAGCCCCTGGGCCGCCGGGGCCATGATGTCGGAGGGAATCGGGAAGATGATGGTGGAGTTGTGCTCGACCGCGATGTCCTTCAGCGTCGCCAGATAACGCAGCAGCATGGCGCCGGGACGGCCTTCCATCAGCTGGGCGGCCTCGGCCAGCTTGGTCGCCGCCTCGAACTCGCCCTGGGCTGTGATGACGCGGGCGCGGCGACCGCGCTCGGCCTCGGCCTCCTGGCCCATGGCGCGGATCATGTTGGGATCGAGATCGACGCTGCGGATCTCCACGTTCTGAACCTCGACGCCCCAGGATTCGGTGCGCTCGTCGAGAATCTTGCGGATCGACTGCTTGAGTTCATCCTGCTGGCCGAGCAGTTGGTCCAGGGTATGGGCTCCCAGGGTGGAGCGGGTGGTGATCTGGGCCAGCTGGCTCACCGCCTCCCGGTAATTGGCCACCT
>JACQFF010000123.1 GCA_016200205.1 Planctomycetia bacterium | reverse complement strand
TGAGCACCATGGACCTGATCAAGCTGCATGGCGGCGAGCCGGCCAACTTTCTGGACGTGGGCGGCGGCGCCAATGTCGAGCAAGTGACCGAAGCGTTCCGCATCTTGCTCGGCGACAAAAACACCAAAGCGGTCCTCGTCAACATTTTCGGGGGCATCATGCGATGCACCACGATCGCGACGGCCGTTTTGGAAGCCTACAAACTGGTCGGCTTCAATGTGCCCTTGGTGGTGCGGCTGGAAGGCACCGAGGTCAAAGAAGCCCGCAAAATGTTGGCCGAAAGTAAATTGAACATCGTCAGTGCCGAAGGGCTGACCGACGCCGCCAAGAAAGTCGTCGCGGAGGCCAAAAGTCTTTCCCAGAACTCTCTGGCCTCCCGGGAGAGGACAGGGTGAGCGGGCTGGTGCTTCGGCTCTAAACAAGCCGGCAACGTATTGCGACCTGTGCTCGCATGTACATTAAAGACTCTTTCGACTCGGAAATTATTCCACCTTCCTCGACAATCAAAACCCTGCTGGCCGTTTCGCAATGAGCATCCTGATCAATAAACAGACGCGTGTCATTTGCCAAGGCATCACCGGCAAGGTCGGGCAGTTCCATACCAAGGGTTGCCGCGAGTACGGCACGAAAATAGTCGGTGGAGTGACTCCCGGCAAAGGAGGCGAAACGGTCGATGACGTGCCGGTGTTCGACACCGTCATGGAGGCCGTCGAGGCCACGGGCGCCGACGCGTCAATGATCTTCGTCCCGCCCGCGTTCACGGCCGATGCGATTCTCGAGGCGGCCGACGCCGGCATCAAAACCATCGTTGCCATCACCGAAGGAGTGCCGGTGATCGACATGGTGCGGGTGTACGAGATCGTCAAGCGAAGCAATTCGGTGCTGGTCGGTCCGAACTGTCCCGGCGTAATCACGCCCGAGGAATGCAAGATGGGCATCATGCCCGGCTACATTCACACGAAGGGTCCGGTCGGCGTGATGAGCCGCAGCGGCACGCTGACCTACGAGGCGGTTTGGCAGTTGAGCGGCTTGGGCCTCGGCCAATCGACCTGCGTCGGTTTGGGGGGCGATCCGATCGTCGGCATGTCATTCATCGATCTGTTGAAACTTTACCAGGCCGATCCGGCCACCGAGGCCATCATGATGATGGGCGAAATCGGCGGGACCGCCGAAGAAGAGGCGGCGGCGTTCATCAACCAGCACGTTACTAAGCCGGTGGCCGCCTTCATCGCCGGCCGCGCCGCTCCGCCGGGCAAACGCATGGGCCATGCCGGCGCGATCATCTCCGGCGGCAAAGGCACCGCCGCCGAAAAGATCGCCGCCCTGGAAGCCGCCGGCATCGAAGTCGCCCAAAGCCCCGCCGACATGGGCACCGCCATGCAACGCGCCATCGCCCGGAAGGGAAAATAGCAGGCGGCCTACACGTCTGCCAGACGTTCACAACCCCGATCAGGCGACACATCAATGTCGCGGAGAATCGATCGGGTCAGTGGGCGCGAAATGAACATTTTAAAGTGGTTCGAGACAGTCCAGCACGGCGATCGCACGGCGCGGCATGCGTCCATGATAGGTTGGGCCGATCAGGGCTTCAAGGCACCCGAGTATTGCCGGAAATTGCAGATCCGCTTGCGGCTTAGCCTCTTAATAGGAGAGGCCGGCTCGCAGCATCACGGTGTCGCTCGGATTCACTTCGGGCGTGCCGCTGCGGTAAACGATTTGCCGGTTGAAAACGTAACCGACTTCGGCCAGGGCGTGAAAACCGGACAGCGCGAAGGATTCGAGACCGAGCGACACGCGGATGTCGTTGTAGTCGACGTCGTCGCTTCCACCGCCTGCGCGTTTAATGGTCCACGCGCCGCCCCCGTATTCGCCGGCGACGTACCACCAGATGTCGGTCGTGCCAAGCGTGGTATATCGCCGCGCCAGTTTGGGATTGGGAAACAGAATCTCGTAACGCGCATCGGGGTTCGGCGTCCAAATGATGCCGCCCGCCGGGAACAGCTTGATGAGGTTGCGATCGATATAGACCACGCCGGCGGCGATCTGCACGGTCGGCGTGAGGCTGACGATTCCCAAGCCGCGGCCCATGATACGAATGCTATGGATCGTGAACGTGTTGAAATCGGTGTACACGCCGGTCCGCACTCCAAGATTGGCGCCCAGCCAGGAAGTGATTTGCGGATGCCAGGCCGCATCGATGTAGGCGTCGTACGTTCGCGGCGGCAAATCGGCCATGTTCGCCGGAGTGGTGACCGGGCCATCGAAGAAGTGGATAGCGAAGCCCGGCGTGATCAAAAATGGATTGTACGCTCGAAAGAACGGAATCGCGAAAGTGGCCGAGGTCTCGATGTCTTGCACGCCCAATTTGGTGCTGCCGTTGGGCGAAAGCCAGGTGTAGCGGCCGCGAACCTCCTGCAAAAACCGAATCGCCTGGTTGTACGATGGGAATGAAGGGCTGCCGGGCGGGAAAAGTTGCGGCGTCTGAATGCCGTCAGGATAGAGCGGCTGCGGAGTCGGAGAATAGGGCGAGGGGGCGTAGGGCGAATAGGGAGCGGGCGCCCCATACGTGGGCGGCGCCGGGGCTATCGGCGAGGCGTAGGGATCGAAGGGTGGCAGTGTGCCGGGCAGCGGACCGGTGGGAGCGGGGCTCGACCCAAACGCTGGAGCCGGACTGCTGGGGAACGCTGGCGGCGGCGACACGGGAGCCAGCGCCGCGCCGTCGTTGACCATCGAGGGGAATTGCACCCGCTGCGCCAATGTCGGCGCGGCCGCCAACAGACAAATTGTGGCGAAAATGCCACGCAGGCAACAGGCCATGGAAGGAGTAAATGCCTTCAAGCTCGGAACCGAGTTTGTTGCGAAGGGAATCCGCCGTGTGAGCGGACATTTTTTTGGCGGCTCTCAATAGCAAGCCCATTGGGCCACCGTCAAGATCAATCGCCCCAACCCCACTACATAGGCACTAGCAATGAAGTCTGATAGCATGGGATGGTCGCGCCTAAAACCAGGATCCGAACCACGGCGTTTACCGGCCACTGCCGCTCTCCATGACGATTTCTCCATCCGATCAACTGGATACAGACCGGCTTGCTGAAAGCCGCGCGATTGCGCGCGTCGAAACTTACGAGACGCTCTCTTCCACGCAGGACCGGGCTCACGAGGTTGCTCGCTCGGGCGCGGTTGGGCCCCTGCCCTTGTTGATCGTGGCCGAAGAACAAACCGCGGGGCGGGGCCGCGGAGCGAATCGCTGGTGGACCGGCCGGGGGAGCCTGGCTTTCAGCCTGCTGTTCGATCCGGCGGGTTGGCAGCTCTCGCGACAGCCGCTTCCCGAGCGCTCGCTGGCCGTCGGCGTGGCCATCGTCGAGACTGTCCGGCCCTTGCTCGCGGGCTACGCCGTGGGCTTGCATTGGCCCAACGACGTTTTCGTTTCGGGCAAGAAGCTGGCGGGCATTCTGATCGACGTCTTGCCCAGCGGACAGCATATCGTGGGCATCGGGCTGAATGTGAACAACACGTTGCACGGCGCTCCGGGCGATGTCCGCGCGCGAGCCGTCAGCCTTTGCGAATTATCCGGGCGAACATTCGATCGCACGACGCTGCTTTTGGAGTTGTTGCGAAATCTGGAAGCCGCCGTGCGAGAGTCGGCCGCGGCGCCAGAAGAATTCGGCAGTCGCTTTCAAGATCTGTGCTTGCAAATTGGTCAGGAATTGACGATCGAAGTCGGAGGCCAGTGCAGCGTCGGACGCTGCGCTGGAATCGCCGCCGACGGAGCGCTGCTGCTGGAGACGCTCCGTGGACGGGAAAAGTTCTATTCCGGTGTGCTACGTTAATTTTGGCGCCGCCGCCCAGAGCGTTTAACCGGTACCCGCCGTGACCCTTTTTGAGATGTCTCGCGCTTCAGCGCTCGCACGCAAATTTCTTGACGATTGTGGGCCAGTTGTTTGGCGCGCGCATCGGAAAAGCCCCAGGCGCGAACGCGTGCGAGATACTCGGGGATCTGTTCGGCCAATTCCCACTCGACGAGCTTCAGCGTCAGGAGCAGGCCGCGAATCGACACGGTAGGGTGTGTCACGATTGCCTCGACGGTATCGAGTGTGTATTGCGGCGCGACGTTCATATCGGCCGCGAGCCACGTCACGCCGCGAAACTCGCGCCGCCGCACGTCGGCGCCACGCTTGTGCAGGTGCGTGAAATTAGGATGCGCTAACACGCGCGGATCGACTTGCGCCGGATCGATGCCGATCACGGTCAATCCATGCGCGAGCAGCGATTGGCTCGACCCGCCCGGTGCGCAGCCGATTTCGACGAACCGTTGGCCGCGGCGAATCGGCAAACCTGACCACTCGAGAGCCTCTTCCATTTTCAAGTAAGCCCGCGAGACCGCATCGGTCGGCAAGGCAATGTCGCGCAATCCGCCTGGAAAACACGATTCCTCGCTGGCGGCCTGGTGGTATCCGATCCACCATTCATTTGGTTCGACCAACACGCAGTCGAGCACCGTTTGTCCGGGCCGTGCAATGCGCGCCGGTTCCAACGGGTTTCCGCCCGCGTGATCCGGCCAGAATCGGCGAATGATGGCTTCGGCCTCGCATGCCGCGGGCGTGATGTGGGGGTCAAACCCGTGGAACCCGGCCGGTGCCATGTCGCGTTGCCAGATGTGCAGCGCGTCATAGGTCCGATCTCCTGCCGCCATCCAAACCTGTTTTACGCGCTCTTCCAGGTTGGCCGCCGTCGCCTTGCCCAACGAAAAACCACAAGTCCGAGCGAATACCGATTGCGGGTCGAAATCGGGCGCGAGATCGTGGTCGCCCGGCAATTTGAAAGTCAAGAATCCGGGGCGCGAGTAGCCGCAACGAAAGGCTGGCCAGAGCCGCGCATACTCGGATTTCAGCGCCGGCTCGGCGCCCACCTGGCAGGTGACGAACAAGAACGCCGGCCGATTGCGGTCGGCCTTGGATTGGCGATCCACTACTTGCCCCCGACAATCTGGACTTGCGCCGCCGAGCCGGGAACATCGGTCAGTTCCAGGCGCAGATCCTCGGCCGATTTTGCGCCCAGGAGCAACGAGATCGTGTGCACGCCGGCGGGCAAGTCAACCGCCAACATGCTGCCGGACGCGGCCGGCGCACGCTCCAACCATAACTTTTCGATCGGGCCACCCGCAAGCAACCCCACCTTGCCGGCAGTGGCCACGTCCAATTGACTGCGCACCATGCGCTTATCGCCGCCTTGCCGCTTCGAGTCGAGGATCGGAATCGATACCAAGGGAAGACTGCCCGATGCCTGGCTGTAACCGGTCGCCCAATTCAAGCCGCTCAGAAATGATTCCGGACCTGCCCAGCCCGCGAACGACGCCTTGGCCTCGTAGTTCACGAGAATCAATGCGGGCGCAAGTGCCAGCGCGTGTTTCTTGACTTGCTCGAATCCGTCGGCGACCGATCCGAAACCGGCCCGGGCTTCGCCAAGCACGTTGTCGCTGCGCCAGCCAAGATTGCGAAACTGGATTCTGTGCTGATCAAAGCGGCCGGTCAGAGCCGTTTCGAAATAGCCGTGAGCTAGATCTCGCTCGATGAACGTGCTGCCCAAGTCGACGACACGGTCTCCATCATCGAGGACTAATTGCGACGTCGAATTAGCGACGGTGCGTTGTTCCGCGCGAGCATTTGTCGCCAGCGCATCGGTGTGCGCGGCCAGCATCCACGCCACAAGACAAAACCATCGCCACGATCGGAACCACACGAGGGAGCTCCTTGAACAGGATAGGTGCTGGCTACCGTGCGGACGAGCCTTGGGCCGGCTGAAATTCCGAGTTTAATTGACCCCGCGCGGGTATGCCAGCTAAAGGGGACCTTTTTATCATCGGCCGAGGATCAGTCTTCGTCTTCGAAGTCGGCTTCGTCGTCCGCGTCGTCGGGTTCATCGTCGCTGGTGTCGGCCGAAAACTCCTCGTCTTCGAATTCCTCTTGGAAATCATCATCGAATTCGTCATCAAAATCGTCTTCCTCGAAGTCGTCGACTTGCTCGATCGGTTCGACTTGGTCCTGTTCGATTTCCTCGACGTCTTCCAGGTCTTCATCGTCGTCGATCGCGCGAGTCTCGGGCATGGCCACGGCAGGTCCCACGAAAAAATGGCGAGGTATAGCGAACTCGAGCGCGGAGAACATGAAAACAATCCTTTAGCGGTTTCGCAGACAGTTCATTGAAAGTTGTCCGGCGAACACGAATCCGGACGCGTCAAATATATCGAGAACCCCGTGGTTTACTAGCCGAACGAGGAGGAGCCTCGCAGGTGGCAGTTACGAAAATCGGCGAGCCCACGAACGCGGATACAAGAAAGCCTTCAGACGCTTGAGCGGTGGAGGCCTCGCGTGTCCAATTTTCGCCAAGACAAGTGCGAAAGCAAGTGGGCGGGCTTGGCAATGCCGGGCCGGGTTCTGCGTCTTCACAGCCCTGCCCGATGCCTTTGATAGCTATTGAGCCTGAGTCCAGGATCGCCGAATCGACGTCCGGCGAAAAGATGGGCAGATTTGGGCCGGGAAGAAGGGGACTACTGCATCGTCTCCCGCCGCATGGTAGCGGTGAAGGTCATCGTGGTACCACCCAAAAACAGCGGCGAGGGGAGCCAACTCACCTGGTTGAAGCCGACCGACACCGTGACCGAAACAGGTCCCCCGGCTGGGGCCGAACTAGGGGGACTCGGTGAGACCGCGATGGTGGCATTCTGGATGTTGGCCGACGACAGGTATCGATTGCACGCAGTCGTCACGTCGGACGTAGTGCTGTTGTCCAACACACCGACGCGCGCCCCTTCGCGGGCGGCGTTGGTCAAGATTTGTTGCACCATGACCAACCGGCCGTATTCGATCATGCCGAAAACCAGTAAGAAAAATACCGGCGCAACGACCGCAAATTCGACAACCGCCGCGCCTCGCCGGTGGCACAGACCACTAGGCCACCTGGTTTGGCGACCTGCCCGAACTTGCGATACACGTTCATCTCGTGCGCACACCTGGCCGTTCGACCGGCGCTTAATGCTCTGGACAACCTGAGATGCCATTTACGCGTTTCCTTCACGGTCCGGATTAACGAACGATCCAGGGGGGCGAATGCACGAAGTAGGTTGACTGGCCGGAGTCCGCGATCCCGCCTTCGGTGGTGACGTTGGCCGGCTGAATGATCACGTACTTGTCGCTCATGGCCCCGGTCAAATTCACGTCCATAATGCGGACCCCGGCAAACGCGACGATCGTGTAGGTCGCATTGTTGCCGGGATTCGCGACGCTGTTGAAGATCGGAATGATTCGAGGCTCCCCGCGAACAGACGCCAGCTCGTCTTTGACACCGGCGCTGATGCCCGTGTCGCCATTGAGGTACAGGTTGCCTTGCGAATTGAGCGCAAACGGTTTTCCCAGAGCCGCCAGATCCGCGGCATTGACTCCGTAGACGATTTGGCGAGCAATGTCGGCCGTGCTGTTGTTGCTGCCGCCGATATCGACGGTACCTCGGTTGCCGGGCGATCCGGTGCCTTGGGGAAAGAGGTTGACTTCTCGGACCCCGTCCGAGCCGCTGGAAAACCTCCCCGTCGTCTGGTTCCAGGTCCAGTTGTCCGTGCCGCCGCCGGCGAGCATGGCGTCCCACGTCGGCTTGTCCATTGCGAAGGGCAGCACCATCAAATTGGTGCCGTCAGCCGGCGCGCGGAAGCCGCTAAAGCTGTTCACCATGGCCGCGGTGGCGATAGCTTGCACGGAGTGGCTGTTGCTCCCGAAAATAGGCGCGAAAAACAGCCGGACTTCACCGTTCTCGGTGCTTGTCCTCTGCACCTTCACCTGGACCGCGTTTGCCTGGTTGGGATCGCTGAAGTTCATAGCCTGGGTACGGTCGGAAGGGTTCGAAAGATATCCGACAACGACATCGCCGGCAGTGTTGTTGGAGGGATTCGGGTCGACCACCGGGATCGAACGGCAGACGGGGTTGGCCGCGGCGTACTGGACGGCCATGGTGCGGGCCTTGGTGATTTCAGCGGAAAGATCGGGCGCGCCCTGCAACGAGGTATCGTCGACCAGCTCGGCCGTGGCTGCCAGCGCGGCGGCATCCGCGGCTTCTTGCAATTGGGCCTTGGCCACTTCCAGATAACCGATGTCAACGGCGAGCGCCAAGAGCCCTACCATGAAGACCAACATAATCGCGGTCAGTACTAGAATGACGCCGCATCGCCGTGAACGTCTTGCATGCGTGTTCATGATCAGCATCCGCGAACAGAGTCGATTGGAATGTGTGGAGCGTCGATTCATGGGTGTTGATAGACTATCTGAGGCGTTGTGTTTTGCGCTGCCAGTCCGCTGACCGAATAAGCTCGGACGGCGTTCAGGACCAGCGATGAAACACGATTCGCCGAATAACCAACCCCGGAGTTGGCCACTGAGACGGCCGTGTTATACCCATTGAGGTTTTGCAAATTGGTGGGGACTTGCAGCGCAATGGAATTGCCGTTTCCGAATTGGCCCCACGTCTGCGAATTGCCGTTCTGGATGGCAAACGACAATTGGCCGTCAGTCAGA
The DNA here is from genome assembly GCA_016200205.1 of Planctomycetia bacterium. Taxonomy (GTDB): domain Bacteria; phylum Planctomycetota; class Planctomycetia; order Pirellulales; family PALSA-1355; genus PALSA-1355. The sequence continues at coordinate 5,787 of JACQFF010000123.1, read as the reverse complement.
CTCATTCGTTGCGTCCACGTCACGGTTTCATTGTTGTTTTGTAGCAGCGTGCCGGTATTCGATTTAACCGAGGAAAAGGGTACACTCTGATTCCAAATCTGTAATTGCACGCCGCCGGCCGCGTACGAGGGCAAATTGCGGAGGTTCAAATCAAAAACGGCGTAGACCGAGTCGACGTTGCCGACCGGTGAAATCGTGCAGGTGATTTGGGGCGCGAAGTTGTCAGGATCCGGACTGAGAACCACGAGTTGCCAATCTTCTTCAATTCGCACGAAGTCATCACCGCGAACTGAGTTGCCTGCTAACGCGGTTAAACCCAACAATACCGCACACACAGCCCACCGCGGCAGACACGTTGCGCGCGTACCCCAAGCGTCGAATGTATTCATGGCAAATCCCCCTACTAAGAAATGTTTTGTTCGGGATTTGGTCGAGCGACGCGTCGAGGGGCGCCCATCGCGGGACCCGGGCAAGGCGGATCTGAGCCAAAGTCATGCCAGAACGGTTCGGATTGCCATGCCTAATGCAAAGCGTAGGTCGCTTTTTGGAGAAGTCAAATTCCCCTGGCAAGACGCCGTTTTTTTACGGGCCGCCGATGCAGTCGCGCATTGGCCGAGACTTCATCGACGCCCAACCGCGGTGCTCGACGAATCACTGGAATTCAATGCGCGTTTTCCGCGCGCTTGGCGGACGCGTAGGCGTCGAAAAAGTCGCACTGGGCCCTCAATAGCCCATTGTGCTGAACGATCGAATCGCCGAATTCGAGATACGGTTCTTGTTCCTGATTATAGGCCGGCCAGGCGGGCAGTTTTCCGCCGTTCGGATCGCCCGTGGTGGCAAACCGCACCCAGCAATCCGACATGACCTCCGACAGATCCTGATCGGTCGGCTGAATGCTCCAGGGGGTCTTTGACAGATTGTTGAAAGCGTAAACAATTTCAGCGGCATGATAGGCGCCATACTTTTCGCGGTCGGGCCGGGGCGGCACGTGCGAGAAGTAATAGACGTAGGCCTTCACCTGGGCTTTGTGGGTCATTCGGGCCCATGTCCGCATTTCCCAGGTGAACCATTCGTCGCGGAAGCTGTGCAAAAAGGCGCCCCGCAGATCGCTCTCACTGGTCACGGGATAGGCCTTGAGGAAGCGATCGGTCAAATCGCCGTACTTACGCCGGATGGCGGTCAAGAAGCCGTCCATGTTCACAGGCACCGCGGCGCCGACCAGGCTTGTGCCCTCATCGGCGTTGGATCCGACAATGACCGGAACCGGTGCCTGTTTCCCGGCGGCGTAGATTTCGAAAATCTCCTCGGGGAATACCCAGCCGTCGACATTGGCCCGGGTGCGAGCTTGAGCCGGATCTTTGGCGGCCGCGGCCAACACTTCTTCGACCGTCTTGCCGCGCAGGGCTTCGAGCGGGTCGGTCGCTTTGTCGCAGCCAAGCATGGTGGCCAGGCCCTCGCCGATTTTTTCGGCCGAGGAAAATCCGTTGCGGTCCTCCTTCAAATAGTGCATGGCCGAAAAACAGCCGCCGCTCTGCCCAATCGCGCGATGAAACAAGCCTTTGGACAACGGAGTCGCGACCAACGAGCAAACGCTCCAAGAGCCGGCCGATTCGCCAAAAATCGTCACACGGCCCGGGTCGCCGCCAAACGCCGCAATGTTGCGTTGCACCCACTGGAGAGCGGCAATTTGATCGAGCACGCCATAATTGCCCGACGATCCGTGCTTCGATTCACGGCTCAGCGCGGGATGCGCGAAATAGCCGAAAGGTCCCAAGCGATAGTTGATCGTGACCAGCACGACACCCTTGCGCGCCAGCGCCTCGCCATCGTAGAACGGAATCGAGCCCGATCCTCGCGTCAGGGCCCCACCATGAATCCAAACCATCACCGGCAGCTTTTCGCCGGCGTTGTCGGCCGAGGTCCAGACGTTCAAATACAGACAGTCTTCGGTTTGAGGCTGCGGGGCCTGGGTATAGATCGAGCCGGCCGGGTACGGCGACTGGGGACAAACGGGGCTGAATTGGTTGCAAGCGCGAACGCTCTGCCAAGGGGCGACGGCCTGTGGCGCTTGCCAGCGAAGTTTGCCCACCGGCGCCGCAAAGGGTATGCCTTTGTAGACGCGCACTTTGGACTCGCTTCCCACTCGCGTGCCGGAAATGGGTCCGCTATCGATTCGCAGCGGCTCATCGGCGGCGCGCGTGCTGGTTGTGTGTAGTGCGATCGCCATGCAACAGGTTCCCAACGCCAGAGCTGACAGGTGTTTGCACGGTAGTCTCATCGCCATGCCCTCGTAGGTTTGCGGCCAGACTAGAGAATTGACGCCCAGCATTGAGGCGCCCACGCGCTATGAACAAAGTAGCGAGATGCGAGCGAGAATGCAAATTCACCCTTCGCGAGGGCCGGCCAGCCTGACTTTTTTTGCCGGCCTGGCGCCCAATCGCTGTTTGCAGCGAGCCCTCGGGGCATCATAATGGCATCCACCACGATTCCGTCCGCCAGCCGCCGAGTCGATGCCCTGGCGATAGCCCTCGGATCCACGCATTATGCCGTTCATGAGCAGCCCAATACTTCGATCCGGTCGCTCGAGCCGCCGTGAATTTCTTCGCCTGGGACTGGCTGGGCTGGGGAGCTTGAGCTTGGGCGATCTGATCCGTTTGCGGGCCCAAGCCGGCAGCGGCAAGGGCCAGCGCACGGCGCTGATCGTGGTTTGGCTGCGCGGCGGGGCCAGTCATCTCGAGACGTATGACCCCAAGCCGCTGGCCAGCAACGAATACCGCGGTCCGTATCAGCCCATCGCCACGCGCGTGCCGGGGCTGCAGATCTGTGAGTTGCTGCCGCGACAGGCGCAAATCGCCGAGCGGTTCACGATCTTGCGGTCGATGGCCCATACCGGCGGCGGCCACCCGGCCGGCTCGCTTCAGTTGCTCTCCGGTGATCCGTCGGTGCAAGACAAGCAAAAGCCAGAATTTCCGGATTGCATGGCGGTCGCCAATTATCTCCGCAGTGATACGACGCGCAAAGTTCCCAATTATGTCAGCGTCAACGGCATCCACTCCTACGACTCGTTTGTGATTGCCGGTCCCGCGTACCTTGGCACGGCCTACGAGCCGTTTCGGGTGACCGGAGATCCGAATAACCCGCAATTCGAGATCCCGAATATCGGACTGCGAGACCAGCGCGAGAGCGAGCGTTTGCAGGAGCGAATCCACTTGCGCAAGAGCCTCGACCGCTTGAGTCGCGATTTAGACCAACTTGGCGCGATGCAGGCGCTTGACGCGTTCGAGTTGCAGGCCGCCAATTTGTTGACCAGTCCCGACGCCCGTCGCGCTTTCGATCTGAGCCAGGAAGATCCCAAACTGCGCGACCGTTACGGCCGCAATACTTGGGGCCAACAATGTTTGATGGCCCGGCGCTTGGTCGAGACCGGGGTCGAATTGATTACGACCACGTTCGACGGCCCGCTTTGTGGCCGCGTCGCCAACTGGGACGACCACGCGGTGAACCACCACATTTTCGAAGCGATTCAATTTCGCGCCCCGGCTTACGACCAGGCAGTGAGCGCGCTCATCGAGGATGTTTATCAGCGCGGACTGGATAAGAAAGTGATGATCGTCGTCACGGGCGAATTCGGTCGCACGCCGCGCATCAGCTACGCGGCCGATAGCGGCAGCGGACGAATGCAGCCCGGACGCGATCACTGGCCCAGTGCCAACTCGATGCTGTTTTCCGGCGGTGGAATTCGCGCGGGCCAGGTGATCGGAGCAACGGACGGTCGCGGCGAACACGTCGTCGAACGCCGCGTGGGACCGGGAGACTTCTTGGCAACCATTTATCGCCATCTGGGAATTGATGCCGAGCGCGTGGCCATTCCCAATCTCTCCGGGCGCCCGATCCCGATTCTCAGCGACGGCGCGCCCATTCCGGAACTGGTGGGCACTTCCTAGCGGCTTTGGCGAGCGACGACGCGGAACCCGGGGGCTTTCTGCGCCGAGCCGATCTAACGGGGCTGTCGATCTAACGGGGCCTGGCCCCCTGCCGAAGTTGCATCAGCGGTTGTTGATTTGTTATACTCTGAGCCGGTTGTGTTGCCTCCCGTTCCGCCGCTAGGAGCACGGCAATGGCCAGTTCGCCCAAACTCGATTCCCATGCGCTGGATCACCTCAACGGTACACTGGCCAGTCCGATGTTGCCGCGCGGAGGCGATTTGATTCGCGTCGGCTCGCGGCGATGGTTTTTGCAGACGGGGCTGGCGGGTCTGGCCGGGCTGTCGCTGGCCGACACGCTGCGGCTTAGCGCCGCGGGCGCCACGCCACGCGCGGACAAAAAGGCCGTCATTTTGTTTTGGCTTTCCGGAGGGCCCAGTCACATCGACACCTGGGATCCCAAGCCGGACGCTCCGGCCGAGATTCGCGGTCCCTACCGAGCTATTTCGACCAAGGTGCCCGGAATCCAAGTTTGCGAGCATTTGCCGCTGCAAGCGCAAATCATGGACAAGCTCTCGATAATCCGCAGCGTCGATTGCACCGCCAGTAATCATACGCCGATTACCATGCAAGCCGGCAACTCGCTAGCCCGACGCACCGACGACGGCAACGATGGGGCCGGCTATCCGTCGATGGGTTCGATTGCCGCCAAATTCCGCGGCCCGAACGATCCCGAAATGCCGGCGTTCGTGGGGCTGGCCGATAGCTGGAAGTCCGACATTTGGGGCGCCGGCCGGATGGGTAACGATTTCGAGCCGATCAAAGGCAACGAGCTGCCTGGACGATTGGCGATGCCCCAGGGAATCAACGTTGAGCGATTGCAAAACCGCCAGGAGCTGCGCCGGCAATTCGACCGCCTCAGTTGCGGTTTGCAGCGCGACGCGGCGCTCCAGCCGGTCGACCGCTATGGTCAGATGGCCTACGACATGGTCGTTTCCGGCAAGGTGCAAAAAGCGTTTGACATCGGCCAGGAACCCCCCGCGATGCGCGACGCCTATGGCCGCGTGAGCGTGGGCGAAAAAGCGCTGTTGGCCCGGCGGCTGGTCGAGGCCGGTGTCACGTTCGTGGTGGTCAGCGGAGCCTGGGGCTATTTCGATCATCACGGCGATGAAGTCAAGTGGGGCGGCATCCAAAAAGGCCTCACGCCGATCTTGCCCTCGATCGATCGCGTGATGTTCACGCTCGTCAACGACCTCAAGGATCGCGGGCTGCTCGATTCGACATTGGTCTTGATGATGGGCGAATTCGGACGCTCGCCGGTGATGACCAAGACCCAGGGGCGCGAGCATTGGACCAACGTGATGTCGATACTCGTGGCCGGCGGCGCTCTGCCTTGCGGCCAGACGATCGGCGGCACCGACGACAAAGGCTATGGCGTCAAAGAAGGCCGCGTCACGCCCGCCGACCTGGCCGCCACAACCTTTCGCCATTTGGGCATCGATCTCGACGCGCACTGGGTCAACTCGCAGGGCCGGCCCACCGCGATCGTGACCGAAGGCGGACGCCCAATTCCCGAACTGTGCTAAACGCGGCACCGAGAACAAAGGCAAAACGACCAGGGGGTCGGGAGTCGTTTATGGGAACCGACTCTCGACCCCACAATCGTCAACGCCCGGAAAATCACCCTCCGAGGTTTCCCCCGGATCTCGCGCCAAAATAGGGATGGCCATCGCAAATCGTGCGATTGCGCTGGCCTCGACCTCGTTTCGCATTTGACCGGCCGCGGAATGCGAACTACGGTTTCATAATCGGGTTCCACATCAAGAGTAAGGGAATCGGACAACTCATGTCGCTCAATGAACTG
>JACQFF010000033.1 GCA_016200205.1 Planctomycetia bacterium | reverse complement strand
GGCAGCCGCAACCGGTGGGCCGTTTCTTCGGCGATTCGCAGTCCCACTTCGCTATGGTCTTCGACAAAACCCTTGCCCAAGTCATGAATCAGAAGCGCCAGGTGCAGGATCCGCTTTTGCTTGATCCCCGAGTACACGCGGCCCAGAATGCCCGGGTCGGCGATGAACTCCGTTGCGCGTTCCACGGCCAAAATACAGTGTTCGTCGACGGTGTATTTATGGTATTCGTTGAATTGCAGCAAGCAGCGTGCGTGCGTGAAACCGGGAATGATCTTTTCCAGCACGCCCAATTCGTGCAGCCGGCGCAGCAGTTCGCCGAGCCGGCCGGATTGCGACATGAGCGAGAGGAACTGCCTGCTGATTTCCCCGCTTACCTCGCCAGTGAACCGCGGCACGGCGTTGCGAACCGTTTCCCAGGTGGCCGGCGCGATGCGTTTGTCGTGCAGATTGGCCAGGTCGCACAAATGCAACACCTCGCTGAGGTCGGTTTGAAGCCGTTGCAGTCCCCGCTCGGTGGCCACGATATGCCCGGGCGTGACGCGGTAATCGCCGTCGACCTGGTGGCTGAAAATGGTGCCCCACAGGCGAGCCCAACTCTGGCCAGGCCGCGCGTTGGCGGTGAAATTCGACACCACGCTGCGAACGCCCTTGGTGTGATGGAAGTATTCGCGCATGAACTGCTCGACGGGCAGAATGCCGTGCGTGCCCTCGTAGCCGTACAGCGCCGCCAATCGCACTTGTTCCGACCGATCGAGCACGTCGTTCGATTTTCCGGCCTGAAAGTGCAATTCGTTGCGCAGCCGCAACAAGAATTCGGTGGCGTCCCGCAAGGTGCACTGGTCATCCTTGCCGAGCGCGCCCATCAATTGCATGGCGTCGGGGTCGGTCGTGCCATAGCAGGCGAAGCCGAGCCATCGCAAGAGCTGCAAATCGCGCAGTCCTCCCCGCGAGCGTTTGACGTTGGGTTCCAGCAGGTAAACCGTTTCCCCGTACTGCAAGCGTTCCATGCGCCGGGCGTCGTTGATGGCATTGAACAGGCTTTTGCGGCGGGCATGCGTGCGACGTTGAAATTTTTCGCTGAACGTGCGAAACAGCTTCGTGCTGCCGGCCAGAAAACGCGATTCCATCAGCGACGTGCAGACCGTGGCGTCTGCGGCGGCCAACCGGCACGCCTGGTCCGGCGTCCGGACGCTTTGGCCGAGCTCGAGCCCGGCATCGAATAGATCGCGCAGCAACCGGCTTGCCAACGGAACGACGGCTTGATTCGCCCCGGGCGCTTGCAGGATCATCAAATCGACATCGCTGTAGGGCGCAACAACTCGGCGGCCATAGCCCCCGTGGGCAACCAACGCGATTTGCGAGCGGAACTCCTCGGAACCATCGGGCCACAGATCGGCCAGGGCGGATTCGTAGAGGTCGAGGGTCACCGCATCGAGCAGGTCGGTCAGCCGAGTGCAAATCTGAATGCCCGGCGAGCCGGCGCGATGCTGCTGTTTGATTTCCTCGCGGACGCTGGCCAGCCGCTGACGTGCTTCCAGCAGCGATTCGCGGAAAATAGGGCTTGTGGACATGACAACGTTCTGACGCGGCTAAGGGCCCTGCGGGGCCAGATGAGCAAAATACTTCGAGAACTCCGTCCGCCTCGGAGCAATCTCGCAGGTATTAGATCGCTTGCTCCCCCGTTTCGCCAGTGCGAATGCGAATGGTGTTTCGTAACTCGGACACAAAGATCTTACCGTCTCCAATTTGACCTGTTTGGGCGGTCCGGAGAATTGTATCCAAGACTCCCTGCAAGTTCTCGTCGGGCACGGCCACTTCGATCTTTACTTTGGGAATGAACTCGATTTTATATTCGGTGCCGCGGTACATTTCGGTGTGACCCTTTTGGCGTCCGAAGCCTTTGACGTCGGTGAGGGTCATTCCGTGCACGCCTTGCGCCGAGAGCGCGTTTTTGACATCTTCCAGCTTGAAAATCCGGATGATCGCCTCGACTTTTTTCACGGCATGATCCCCTCGGCAAGAGGCAAATCCTCGCCGCACCCGCGGCGAGGCTTAAATGCCCAACAACAATCTTACCAGCGCAGCGAAAACTTTGAAAAAGGATGTACCTTTTTCATCTTGTGGACCTCATTCGGCGACTCATTAGCCCGATGGAATGAAAGTCTAAAGAAAAATGTAACCCTCTTCACCGTGCGAAGTCAGGTCGAGCCCTTGCAGTTCTTCCTGCGTGGAGACCCGCAAACCCATGGTAGCATCCAAAACCTTGAGCAACACGAAGGTCGAAATCGCGGCGAATACCCAGGTGATGCCGACGGCGACGAGCTGCCCTTTCAGCAGTTCTCCGCCCTCGGCAAGACCCAAAGGCTGTCCGGCGTTCAAATTCTGGACAGCCCGCGTGGCAAACACGCCGGTCAACAGGGCGCCCGCGGTGCCACCGATGCCGTGGACGCCGAAGGCATCCAACGAATCGTCGTAGCGGAAGGCCGATTTGAGCGCGGTGCAGGCCACATAGCAGACTCCTCCCGCCGCCACTCCGATCGCTAGAGCGGGCATGGCGACCACGTAGCCCGAAGCGGGTGTAATCGCCACCAGGCCGGCCACGGCGCCGGAGCAAGCACCCAGCACCGTTGGCTTGCCGCGAGCGACCCACTCCAGGCACGCCCAGGTGAGCGCGCCGGCGGCCGCCGAGAAGTGGGTGGCGGCAAATGCGCTGGCGGCCACGCCGTCGGCAGCCAAGGCGCTACCGGCGTTGAACCCGAACCAGCCGACCCACAGCAAAGCGGCGCCCAACGCGGTGTAGGTCAGATTGTGCGGCGGCATCGGCTCGCTACCGTATCCTAATCGCTTACCGATGAGCAGCGCACAAATCAAAGCCGAGACTCCCGACAGGACGTGCACCACGGTGCCGCCAGCGAAATCGAGCGCGCCACCGCCAAACGGTTTGGCGTGCTCCGTGCCATAGGCCAGGATTCCCCCGCCCCAGATCCAATGGGCCACCGGGCAATACACCAGCGTGCCCCACAGGATCATAAACACCACCATCGTGCTGAATTTCATCCGCTCGGCAAACGCTCCGCAGATCAGCGCAGGAGTGATAATGAAGAACATGCCCTCAAAGAGCATATGGGTGAGCATGGGAATGTTGTACAGGGTGTGTTGGGGAATATTCGGTTTGCCGTCTACCCACTCGGCTTGCACACCCTTCAGGAACAGGTAGTCGCCGTTGCCGATCCAAGGACCACTGCCTCCGAAGGCCAGCGAGTAGCCCCACAGGGCCCAGATGATGGTCATCAAACCCATCAGGAAAAAGCATTGCATAATGACGCTTAGCACATTCTTCTTGCGGACCAGCCCGCTATAGAACATGGCCAGTCCGGGTGCCGTCATCATGAGCACCAGGGCCGACGCGGTGAGAACCCAGGCGTTGTCACCCCGGTCGAGAGGTTTGGGGCCCGGAACCGGCGGAACGGCCGCCGCCCCACCGCTGGATTCCGCCAATTGGGTCTGTGCCCAAAGAGGAGTCAGCGAACAAGCCAAGAAGATGCACGCGCATAGCCCTACCACCAGTGTTTTACGACTCATCGCAACTCTCCCTCGGAGTCCTAGAAGTCCGCCTTGGCATCAATTGGCCCGCCAAAACCAACTGACCGCCCCGATATAGCGCTCGAGATGGAGACGCCCCAAACGACAAAAATGAGCACTATTAAGCAAACCAGACTAGCTACCGCCGGCGACTCCGTAAAGTATCCGGCGAGGGATTTTTGGGGTCTTCCAAGCGCGTCTCGCACGGGCCGACGTTGTGGATGCCCACAGCGGCCTTGACCCCAAATCAACGGTCCACCGCCGCGGCCCGCCAGACGCTCTCATTCAGACGGCTTTTGCCAGGGTACGTCGGGGCGGCCGGCGGCATGATTCGCGGCCCGAGCCAGCACGAACAACAGGTCGCTCAAGCGATTCAAATAGATCACCAGATCGTCGGCGATTGGCTCGGCCGATTGGTTCACGAGCGTGACCAGTCGCCGTTCCGCCCGGCGGCAGACAGTGCGGGCAAGGTGCAGTTGCGCGGCGGCGGGAATTCCGCCCGGCAGGATGAATTGCTGGAGGGGATCGAGCCGCTCTTCGAAGCGGTCGATGGCGGCCTCGAGGGCCGCGATTTGTGGTGGCCCAATTAAGGCCGTGTGATGGGCAACCGGATCGGGAGTGGCCAATTGAGCACCCAGGGCAAACAGCTCGTTTTGGATTCGTCCCAAGAATGCGTCGACATCATTCTCGATGGCCTCCGCGCGGACAACGCCCAGCATGCTATTGAGTTCGTCGACCGTGCCATAAGCCTCGATTCGCGGCGCGTCTTTGCTGACGCGTGGACCGCCGAACAAGCCCGTCTCGCCAGCATCGCCGGTTTTGGTATAGATCTTCATGGGTTTGGGGCTTCTTTCCAAAAAAAGGGGCGACCAGGCAGGTCGTCGGTCATGGGTACTGCCGAAGCAGGCGATTGTTATAATATGAGCATGTGACCCACCGCAAACCGCGCACGCAGATGTCACTGGTTTTTTCGCCCTCGCCCTTCCTGCCGCTTGCGCGACACACTCTCGGGAACAACGATGAACTTCAAACTTTCTGTCTTTGTGTTGAGTCTCGCTTTGGCATTAGGATCGCCCGCGGCGCGCGGCTTGGCGGGCGATTCGATCGAGGGCAAGTATCTCGGCAATGTGCGACAGTTGACCTCTTCGTTCGTCAAAGCGGGCGAGGGGTATTTTTCGCCCGATGGTCGCACGATCATTTATCAGGCCGTGCCGCAAGGCTACCCATTCTATCAAATCTTCAAGCAGAACTTGCCCGACGGACAGCCTCAGCGCATCAGCACGGGCCGCGGCCGGACGACCTGCAGTTACTTTTCGCCAGACGGTAAACATTTGATCTATGCTTCGAGTCATCTCGACCCACGACTTTCACAAACCGAAGAGGCGGAGCGAAAGCGGCAGGCTGAAGACGCCAAGAGCGGCACGCGTCGTCGCTATCAGTGGGATTTTGACCCGTACATGGACATTTTCGAAGCGGATCTCGACGGCAAAAACCTGCGGCAATTGACCAACGCCAAGGGCTACGACGCCGAAGGAGCTTATTCCCCCGATGGCAAGCTGATTGCCTTTTGCAGCGATCGCGACGGCGACCCCGATCTGTACGTGATGAACTCCGACGGCACGAATATACGGCAGTTGACCAATGCACCCGGTTACGACGGCGGGCCGTTCATTTCACCCGATGGGAAGTGGGTCGTCTATCGCAGCGATCGCAAGAAGGAAAGCTACCTGCAAATTCACGTCATCGGCATCGACGGCCAGAACGATGTCGCATTGACCGACAACGTGGGCGTGAACTGGGCGCCTTACTGGCATCCCACCAAGCCCTGCATTATCTGGACGGGCGCCGAGCACAGCGATCCCCAGGCCCGCCCCAATTACGATTTGTGGCTGATGAAATACGAAGTACGCGATGGCAAGATCGCGCCCGGCCCGATTACGCGAATTACGGACAATCCGGCGGCCGACGTGCTGCCGGTCTTTTCGCCCGACGGCCAGCAACTGATGTGGACCAGCAACCGCACCGCCGATCATTCAAGCCAATTGTTCATTGCTGATTTCGAGTTGCCCGAGTGACGCAAAAACGAGTCCAGGGCGATGCCCCTGGCTGTTGCAGGTTGGGCTTTCGGCCCAAAAAAAACGCGCTGCGCCGCGCTTGAAGTATTAGCGGATTGAATTTCCGAGCGATTTCAATGCTGAGTAACCAGCCGCTCATTCAACCGCCAGCACGCTGACCTTCAATTGTCCGACGACCTGCGCCACCGGCAGAAAACTGCTGTAAGCGGCCGCGCCATCGAGACTCGAATCGGTCAATTTCAAATGGGCCGCTCCGATGCCTCCCTGACCCAGGGTCGCATCCAACGCAATCCACCGCCCATCGATATACACTTCCGTCCACATGTGATAGCCGAATCCCTGGACGCTGTCGACGTAGACCAGCCCGATGGCCACCCTTGAGGGAATCTGGCACGCGCGAGCCAAGGCGGCCAGCAGCACGGCGTGCTCGGTACAATCGCCTTCGCGCGATGCGGCAACCTCGGCCGCGGTGGCAAACGCTTGGGTGAAATTCTTTTTGGCAATCGCGCGATACACGTAGTGCTCCAAGGCCAGCGCGAGTTGTCGAGGATTCGTGATGCTACCTTTCGCCTCTTGGGCCATCGCTTTGACGCGAGGGTCGAGAGTTTGCAGAGTGCTGTTGGCTGCGCTGTATTCCTTGGCGACCGGCTCGGATAGTTTTTTCTCGTTCGTCGCGTCGCCGGGACGCAAGCTCCGCACCGTGAGCTCCGCGGCATGTGGGCCCAACGAGCGGATCGCCTGCGTCGAGCCGGTGGCGAATACCCTCGCCGGATCGCCGCCGGTCAACTCCACGCGGTAGCGTACTTGCCGCGTCGCGTGGGCATTGGCCAGCGGCTTGTCGAGCTTGACGATAACGTCGTTGCCCAAATCAAAATTCGCGCCGCTCGGTTGCTCGGCGATCGCCAGTTCGCGCGAGGTGCGAAATGACTCCTGCTGCATCCCGTCCACGCGGGTTTTAATCGTCTGACCCAGCGCGTCGGTCCACAGCGTCGATGCGATGCTATTTCCATCGGGAAGACGGGCCACGCTTTCGACCCGCAGCAGCCTGGCCTTGCCCCCCATGACCGAGGTGGTTTCGTGATCGTGCGCGGTCAGTTCCACTTCGGCTACTTGGTTGAGCACGGGCATCAGCATTTTCAGGGTCCGTTTCTGGCCCGGTGTGAGCGGCTGCTGCTCGAGCGATAGTTCGATGGCGCGAAAACCGCGAATATCGCTGGTCCAGGGAATGCGGGTCGTTTGTTTGCTGCCCTTGGTCGAAGATTCAATGACCATCTGCTGTCCCTCGACGCGCCCGTTGACGATCATCGGCGACGGGCCGAATGAGATTTCGGTTCTGAATGCCAGCAGCCGCCCGTCGGACGTTTCCGTCGTGCCCATTTTGAGCTCCTGCTCGGTGCGCTGCCCAAACCGGACAACGATCAGCTTGTTGAGTGATTCGGTCTGGACTACCCCTTTGAGCGGTTCGCCGGCCGGACGAATGGTGGTCTGTCCGTAGCCGATTTTGGCGTTTTGCAGATAGAAGGCCTCCCAGATTTCTTGGGCCTTGGCAGCCCCGGCGGTCTCCGCACCACCAGCGGATTGCAGATCAGGGCCGGTAATCGGACAGAGAGGCGAGACGAGCGCCAGGGCCAGAATCGCCCAGAATCGGCACCACCGCGACGGCATGAAGCTGTGCATCGTGCAACTTTCGCTTGTGTTTTTTTCGATAGGTCGCGCAATGGCAAGCGAGCGGGTCGGGCGGGGGCCAATCGATCGCGACGAGCCGACTGCGCCAGATGACATGATTCTATCGCCAGAGCGTGCCTGCTGGCGAGCCGAGTTTCGATGAGCCCCAGATCGCTCGTTGACAAAAATCGACATTGACGCCTTCAGAACACACGCGGCCTGCAGCGAGTCTGCGGCGGAAAAATTCGGCGTTTTCTCTAGGGCTATACGCGACTGCGGAATCTTTCTTGGCCCTGATGCGGCAACTCTGCCGCGTCCATCAAATGTGAGTGCTAGATTAGTTTTGTCCGCGATCCCGCAAGACGAAAACACCGTGTTTTCGTCCCTTTTTGGCCCCGATCAGACCGGCTAATCGCTATGGCAACGAAGGGCGATTATGCCGTTTCTGCGGGCGACAAAGCTGGCCGCGCGTGGGGCGGCAGCCGGCCCAAATTAGAACCGTACGTGGTCGGCGGTATGGCCTAAGCTTTCTTGACGGGTTTGATATTCCGCTCTGGCTGACTGTTTCGAGTTGAGCCCGATTACATCCTGAGGTCGCCGATGGGTTTCCTGAAAAAGTTCTTTCGCAATGTGTTCCGCGACGGAATGCCGGCGCACACCGCCAGCAGCTTCGATCGCCTCACCGATGAGGAGTTGGAAACGCACCTGGGAGTCGTGCGTTATGGTGATTTCCTCCTGACCGGCGCCGTGCGGCCGTCGTACGACTTGCAGGTCGTCCCCTGCCAAGGTTACCGGCACGACGTTTATCGCGACGAGGACAGCAAGTCGACGGTCCCGGTGCTCATGGGAGCGGCCTCCAGGGAGCACTTGTTCGACGTGTTCATGGACGTCCTCGATCCGCTCGGCTCGGAGGTCGACGTAGTGCTCGAGACCAGCCATAACTCCGAGAACCGCGGCCACGTGGACCTCTATCGCGAACACATCGACTTACCGGTGCTCAAAAGCATTCTGTGGGACTTCGAGGATCTGCTGGTCAACGACGGATGCACGGGCATCGCGGTCCTCAATCCGGCCATTCCTCAAGAAGTCCAGTTCGACGAGCACAAGCTCTTGATCGTGTATGGCAACCAGTTGCGGAGCTACGAGCAGATCTTCGCGGAGCGAAACGTTTTCTGCAACGATCAAATGAAATTCATCACCGAAGCCGAACACGTCCACGCGTCCAACGAGCAATACACCCGACAATTCGAAGAATTGAAAGTCCGGCTCGGCATCGACTCGGAATATTGACGCTCTCGCTCGACTGCCAGAGTTTGCAAAAAGTCGACCAAAGCCGTGCCACCATGCGCGGTTTTATTATTCCGCGGGGGCTTCGGCAAGCCGGGTAAGCCGGTAAATTTCCGGGGAATCGCGAGCTGCTCTTGTCGTGCTCCGCGGTTTTCGTCACACTGCCCCCCTCATTTCTAGCGCCCTTCAAGTCTCGCGTGGATTCTATGTGCCCGAATCAGGCTAGCCGTATCGGCTCGCGGCATGCCCGGCGGTGGTGGCTGGTTGTGGCCTGCGCGCTGGCGCTGGTGGGCTGCAACGCCTGGCACCCGCCGACGTACGTGCCGCCTGAGATTGCCTTCGGTCCGCCGCCGCTGCAAGCCAATCCGGCCGTTGTGCCGGTCATGGACCGCGACCTGCTTTGGGAACAGGTGGCGGACGTCGTGGACGATTACTTCAAGATCCAAAAGGAAGACCGGGTCCGGCTGGTCGGCGACCTGCTGACCGAAGGGCTGCTGACAACGTATCCCCGCAATGGATCGACGATTTTCGAGCCCTGGAACGGCGATTCGTCCACGCCGTATGAACGCTTGGAGAGCACGTTGCAATCGATTCGCCGGACGGCCGTCGTTCGCGTGATCCCGGCCGAAGCCGGCTTCCTGATCGAGGTCCAGGTCTTGAAGGAATTGGAAAATGTTCCCCAGCCCGAAACCGGCACGGTCAGTCAGACCAACAGCGCCGCTCTGCGGAATGACAATTCATTGCAGCGCGTCACCAATCCCGTCGGCGGGCAGCAGCCCGCGCTCGGCTGGATTGGGCAGGGCCGCGACGTCGCGCTCGAACAATTGATCCTAGCGCAAATCCAAGGCCGCTTGGGCGCTTTTGGCGGGGGCCCCAGGCAGTTTTGAACCGCTGATTCGCGCGCCCCGTGGTGGCACTGACATTTTGCCAGTGCCGAGTTCCTGCGGGCCGCTTGTACTATCGCCGGCGTATCAAGCACTGGCGAGAAGCCGGCGGCACACACAATCAGAAGCACTTTCGCTTCAATGGCCGGCGACGTGTATTTGCCCAGCGCTTGGCACCGGCAGGCCCAAGGGCAAAGCACTGGATTCCGGATGCTTGGCCGCGGGCAGTTTCAGCGTAAAGGCGGTGCCCTTGCCGAGCGTGCTTTCGACCCGAATGCGGCCTTGATGCGCTTCGATCACGTCGCGGCAAAACGCCAGGCCCAAGCCGGTTCCCCCTTTGCCGCTGGCGTCGGGTCCGCTTTTGGTCGTGAAGAAGCGATCGAAGATCCGCGGCAACTTCTCGGCCGGGATGCCCGAACCCGTGTCGCGGACCATCAAGTCGACCGTGTTCTGCGGCTGATCGTAGGTCAATCTGATAAGGATATGGCCTCCGCTGGGCATGGCTTGCCGCGCATTGACCAGCAGGTTAATTAGCACTTGCTGGATCTGATTGGTATTGACCATGGCGGGCGGCACGCTATGAAACTGTTTGTCCACGATAATGCGGTACTTGGACATCTCGCGTTCCAACAGCAACAGCGAGTCTTCGACCAGCCTGACCAGATCGGCCGGTTCCATGCCCTGCGGCCGATTGCGCGCGAAGCCCAGGATGCCGTTGGTGATTCTGGCTGCTCGCAGACCGGCAGCCAGGATCTTTTCGAAAGCTTTGTCGCGCGTCGCCTGATCGCGATGGCGCTGGCCCATTTTGGCATAGTTGATGATCGTCGTGAGCACGTTGTTGAACTCGTGCGTGGTGGTGCTCACCAGCTCGCCGAGCGCCGTCAGCTTTTGAGCTTGCGCAAGCTGGTCTTTGAGAATCGCAACCTGCTGGTCCAAACTCGGGGCATGGGGCGTATCGCTGTTCGTCATGCTAGGAATCCAAGTTTTGGAGGGCCGACAGTCAGCCTAGGCTGAGAAAAGGGCGAGGTCTCGCCGTCTTGCCCTTCTGGCCGAGTTCGCGTTGCCTCGCCCGATGTCGTGTCTTAACTGATTTTGCTGACGAGATGTAATCCTTGCCATCGGTATCGTCGCCCACGACTGGGCAACTAAAGTGCAAGCCGATATAATCTCGCCGGACTTGCAATCCAGCTGGGATGCCCCTTACACATCCGCTACCGCACGGACGCGAACATGCATACCGTTGAGCTGTTAGAGCAAGCCATCGCTTTGGCCGAGCGATGTGGGTTTGTAGTGCGACAGGACTGGTTTGGCGGGACTGCCGCCGGTGCCTGCGAGTTTAAAGGACGCCGCTGGATCTTTATTGATCTCGCGCTGACTCCACGCGAGCAGCTCGACCAGATTGTCGACGCCCTGCGGGGAGTGCCCACCCTCGCGCAAATGGAGATGATCGATCAATTGCAGAAAATGCTCAATCTACGCAAGACGGCCTAACGCGCGAGTGACGGGACGTTGCTCGCAAGAAAAAATGTCAGTGCTGGCGCTACTGCTTTCCTAGCAGGCTTATTCCCGGTAGAGCTGGTGCGTCTCGATGTACTTTTCGACCGCTCGGGGCGTGCGGTAACGAATGCCGCGGCCGTCGGCGATCCGCTGGCGAATTTCGGTGCTGCTTAAGTCGACCCTCGGCATTCGAACCTGGTGATGGCGAATGGCGGACAGGCGTTCGGCGGGGAGCAGTTGTTCGAGTCCAGACAGATCCAGTGGCCCGGTGTCGTCGCCAGTGAAGCCCGGACTCGAGCGGCGCACGACGAGGGGCGTGGCAAGCTGGCACAGCCGAGCCGGCTCTTTCCAGTTCGGCAGATCGCGTAGCGAGTCGGCTCCCATCAAGAAAAACAGCTCTCGTGAAGAGTCTTCTTCCTTGATGCGGGCCAGCGTGTCGACGGTATAATTCACTCCGCCGCGATTGATTTCATAGGGGAAAACCAGGAATGCCGGATGCCCGGCGGTGGCCAATTCGAGCATTTCGACGCGTTGAGCGCCGGGGGCTAGCTCTTGCTGCCGCTTGTGAGGTGGCACAGCCGTGGGCACGAACCAGACCTGATCGAGGTGGCACTCTTCGCGGCACGATTCGGCCAGCAACAGGTGTCCGTAATGGACCGGATCGAAGGTTCCTCCCAAAATTCCCAACCGCATGGACCGTTTGCCCTTCGCTAGCCAGCTTTCGTCTGGTTTAAGATATGGATGCCCAATCCACATTTCCGGACCGTATCGTAGCCGGTGGTTTGGTGCTTGACTACACAGCAATTGTACCGGACGCGAGCGGCCGGCTTAGAAAGCATGAAGGCTGAACAACAGAGCCTGTTCGAGCTCAATCCGGCCCCCTGGGAAGAGGACGACTCGCGCGAGCAACTCGTGGCCACCGTCGTATTCGCCACGGGGCCGGTGCGACCGTTCGATTATTTCGTTCCGCCGGAGCTCCGCGGCCAGGTCGTCGCCGGCGGTCGGGTTCGCGCGCCATTTGGCAAGCGTGACCGGCTGGTGACGGGCTATTGCGTGCGGCTCGAAAACCGCCTGGCCGGCACCAGGCGGCTGAAGCCGCTCGACAGCATTGTCGACCGGCAATCGCTTTTGAGCCCCTCGATGCTGCGCCTGACCGAGTGGATGGCCGATTACTACCTGTGCAACTGGGGGCAAGTGCTCGAAGCGGTCGTGCCTGCCGGGGTTCGCGGCCGGGCCGGCACGCGGCAAACACAATTCGTCTCGCTTCCCAATCACGTCGTCGCTCGGCTGACCGAGCTCAAGCTTACGCCGACCCAACAGCGGATCATGAATTTCCTGGCGGGTTGTCGCCAGGCGGTTCCGATTCGTGAGGTCGTGGCCGCGGCATGCTGCACGGTCGGTCCGATTCAGACCTTGTGCAAAAAAGGTCTGATCGTAACGGAAATACAACGCTTCGATGCGGGCCAACAGATCGAGCCGATTGCCTACGAGCCCGAGGCCCATCTGACGCTCAACGTCGATCAGCAGCAGGCGCTCGACGCGATCTTGTCGAGCCTGCAATCGTTGTCCCACGCGACGATTCTCGTGCACGGCGTGACCGGCAGTGGAAAAACAGAAGTCTATATCCAGGCGATCCAAGAAGTATTGCGGTTCGGCAGGCAGGCGATCGTACTGGTGCCGGAAATCAGCCTGACGCCGCAAACCGAATCGCGGTTTCGTTCCCGCTTCGGCAACGTGGCGGTGATGCACAGCCACCAGAGCGACACCGAGCGACGGCGTCACTGGGAGCAAATCGCCGCCGGCCGCGTGTCGGTCGTGGTGGGCGCGCGCAGTGCGGTGTTTGCGCCGACACCGAATTTGGGGTTGATCGTGCTGGACGAGGAGCACGAGACGTCGTTCAAGCAAGAAACGGCTCCGCGCTACAACGCGCGCGACGTGGCGCTGGAGCGTGCTCGGGCCGAGCGCATTCCGCTGGTACTCGGTTCGGCGACGCCCTCGCTGGAGAGCTGGCACCGGGCCCAAACAGGACAGTACCACTTGGTTTCGCTTCCCAAGCGCGTCTTCGATCGACCGCTGCCGTCGGTGGGCACAATCGATCTGCGGATCGAATATCGCGATCGCCGCAGCCGGGGGGCCATTAGCCGGCAGCTTAGCCTGGCGATGGACACCACGCTGAAAGAGGGCGGGCAAATCATCCTGCTGCTCAATCGGCGCGGCTACTCGACGCACATTCAATGCCCGGCGTGCGGCTTGGTGCTCGAGTGTCCGCATTGCGCGATCGCCCTGACGCATCACTTGCACCAACAGGTCGCGATCTGCCACTACTGCGACCATCAGGTCGCCGCGCCAGGCGAATGTCCCGAGTGCCATTTTGCCGGCATCCGCTACAGCGGGCTGGGCACCCAACGCCTCGAGGCCGAGGTCAAAGCCCGATTTCCCGAACATCGCTGTTTGCGGATGGACACCGACACCATGCAAAAGCCCGGCAGCCACGAGAAGGCGCTCGGCTTGTTCCGCGACGGAGAAGTGCGAATTCTGGTCGGAACGCAGATGATCGCCAAGGGGCTTGACTTTCCCAACGTGACGCTGGTCGGCGTGATCAACGCCGACACCGCGCTGCACCTGCCCGACTTTCGCGCCGCCGAGCGGACGTTTCAACTGGTCACTCAAGTCGCCGGGCGGACCGGCCGGGGCGAAAAGGGAGGACGCGTGCTGGTGCAGACTTTTAATCCCGAGCACGTGGCCATTACGGCGGCCGTGCGGCACGATTTCGAAATGTTTGCCCGTGGGGAATTGCCGATCCGCCAGTCGCGCGACTACCCGCCATTTGCAAACATGATCCGGCTGGTGGTGCGTGGCCCGGCCGAACGCCCCACTGGGCTGTTTGCGGACGAACTGGCGCTTCGCTTGCGGGCGGTCTTGGAAAAGGCCGAATTCCACTGGCGCGTGTTGGGGCCCGCGCCGGCGCCAATCGCCAAATTGCGAGGCAATTTCCGCTTTCAAATCCAAACCCAAGCCGCCAACGCCGCTGGACTTGGGCAAGCCGTCCGCCAGGCCACCGGCGAATTGAAGAGCGCCGACGGCATCCAATGGATCGCCGACGTCGATCCTTTGGACATGCTGTGAGTCACGCGTTGGGCTACTTTCCTCTTGGAGCTCGGCCGTCAATTCTCGTAAACTATAGGGGTTGGGAAGCCTTGGCCAGGAAGATTCCTCAAACATGTCGTATCGCTCGCTAAAACGCGTTTTGGGCGAAACCAGTCTCGAGCGGAAGTGCCGCTTTCTGTTTGGCGGTTGCCTGCTCGTGCTGATCACCGGCAGCTTCTGGTGGTACGGCCGCAGCACGGAAGAATTGGTCAAGGAATCCAGTCGAGAATCGGCGCGTGGCTTGGTCGAAACGATCATCGTCATGCACCACTGGAAATTCTGGCAAACGGAAGAAGACAAGACAACCGGAGAAGACTTAGTCGAGCTTGTCGACAACATGAGGAAGGGTTTGGCGAGCCGGGACTATCGCTGGGATTTCATTCGACCCGGGACGGAAGGGCCCAATTCGCCCAAAGACGAGTTTGAGCACACCGAGCTTGGCAAGTTCCCTCTCCACATGCGGGATTCCGAAGGAGGAACGTCCGCCGCGGCGACACCGGAGTTTGTCGAGCGGCGCGACACGGTCACCGAGGAATACCTGTACTACACGCCGATCCGCGCCACCAATCGTCAGTGCTTGATTTGTCATGAGAGCTTGAACTTGCCCATACCGGCGGAAGATATCGGCGACTTGATTTCCGTCGCCAAAGTTCGGCTGCCGGACGGCAAGACGCAACATGCGATCAACGTGAATAACGCCATCCTGTTGGCTACGGCCTTGATCACGGTGTTTTTGGCAATGTTGGCTTCTTATGCCATCGTGCGCTATGTAATCGTCAAGCCGCTGGCCCACCTGCGCGACGTGAGCGATCGAATCAGCCACGGCGACCTGGCCTTGCGGGCCGAGCTGCGCACGGGCGATGAATTCGAAAAGTTGGCTACCGCCTTCAACCGCATGTTGCGACAAATGGCCACCAACCAGGATGAACTGAAAGATGTCAACGACAATTTGAACATCAAGGTCGACGAACTGGCGCAGGCCAATATGCGGCTGTATGAAATGAACCGTCTGAAAAGCGACTTTTTGGCCACGATGAGTCACGAGCTGCGCACGCCCTTGAACGCGATCATCGGCTTTAGCGAAGTGCTCGAGTCGATCGCCTCGCTGGACGAAAAGCAGAAGCGGTACGTCAAGAACATTCAGACCTCGGGCAAAGTCCTGCTGGAGATGATCAACGACATTCTCGATTTGGCCAAGATCGAGAGCGGCAAGATGGAAGTCCGGCTGTCTGATTTTTCGATCGCGCCGGTGCTATCGGCCCAGTCCGACATGGCCCGGCCGCTGACGGAACGCAAGAACATCGATTTAGAGATGCAGATCGAGCCCGGCATGCCCGATATGTTCCAGGATCAGGCCAAAGTGCAGCAGATTCTCAACAATTTGCTCTCCAACGCGATCAAATTCACGCCCGAGGGGGGCCGCATCGTGGTCAGCGCCGAACGGGGTGCCCCCGACCAGTTGGTGCTCAAAGTGGCCGACACAGGCGTGGGCATCGCCGAGGAGGACCAGATCGCGATCTTCGAAAAATTCCGCCAGGGCAAATCGGTGCTCTCCGGCGGCGACGCGATGACACGCGAATACTCCGGCACCGGCCTGGGCCTGTCGATCGTCAAAGAGCTTTGCAAGTTGCTCGGCGGCGAAATCTCGCTGGAAAGTGAACTCGGCAAGGGGAGCGCCTTCAAGGTAACATTGCCGTGGACGCGGGCCGATCAGCCGAAGCTCGATGCGGCGCTCGCGACGAGTATGGAAGACGCCGGCAAACTTCGCCGCGCCGAGTTCCCCCGGGCCCTCGAGACCCCGGCCGCGACCTCCTAGCCGGGTTGCTTGGTCAAGGTTGCTTGGGTCGACATGCGCCGAGAGCAAGGCTGACTTCCACTTTCCGAAATCCAGCGATATTCCCACCCTCGAAGCACCAAAGTCGTCATGCCCGCTCCCGCAAACGCCTCGCTCACCGAAGTCGAACTATTCACCGATGGCGCGTGCAGCGGCAATCCGGGCCCTGGTGGCTGGGCCTTTATTCTCAAGCATCCCGCCTCAACCAAGGAACTCGAAAGGTCTGGGGGCGAGCGCGAGACGACCAACAACCGCATGGAGCTGACGGCCGTCGTGCGCGGGCTGGAGGCCTTGAAAAAACCCTCGCACGTCAAGCTCATGACCGATAGCGTCTACGTGGGCAAGGGGCTGGTCGAATGGCTCCCCAAATGGAAAGCCAACGGCTGGCGCCGTCGCGAAGGCAAGCTCTGGAAAGAAGTCAAAAACGAAGACCTCTGGCGATGCCTGGACGAATTGATTGCCCGGCACCGCGTGACCTACATCCGCGTGGCCGGCCATAGCGGACACCCGGAAAATGACCGCTGCGATCAATTAGCCGTGGCCGCCTACCAGCGATATCTGAAGCGCTAGTGAGTTGGATGTCGCCGCTCGAATAGCCCCGTGCCCCGGCTCGTCCAGGCCGATAGAATGGAGGCATGTCGCGCACTTCTGACAAAACACCCCCCGTGGAACTTGGCACTCCGGTGCAATTTCTCAAAGGCTGCGGAGCCCAGCGGGCCGAGCTGCTAGCCAGACTGGGTATTGCCACGGCGCGCGATCTGCTGTTCTTCTTCCCTCGCGATTACCAGGATCTGACCGACCTGCGCGGCATCGACCAGTTGGAAGAAGGCCCGCTGCTAAGCGTGCTGGGGACTGTCGAGGAAGTCGACCTGGCGGACCGCGGCATGGGCCGCTCGGTGCTCGGCGTGCTCGTGCGGCAGCAGCGCGACTACCTGCGGGCCTTGTGGTTCAACCAGCCGTTTCTGCGCGATAAATTCAAACGCGGCCAGACGCTGCTCCTGTCGGGCAAGGCCAAGCATCGCGCGGGACGCTGGCAAATGATCCACCCGCACGTGCAAGTCGTCGACACCGAGCAGTCCTTGCCCAAGGGCCAACTGCTGCCGGTCTACCCGCTGACCGAAGGTCTGGCGCAGCGTCATGTCCGTCAACTCGTGCGTCGGGCTCTCGATTCGTGCGCCGACAAGATAGAGGAAGTGTTTCCAACCTCCTATTTGGACCAGCATGAATTGTTGCCCATTAAGGCGGCGCTGCCCCAATTGCACTTTCCTTCCAGTCGCGAAAGTTTGGAGCAAGCGCGGCGGAGGTTCATTTATCAAGAGTTGCTGATCTTGCAGTTGGCCCTGGCGCTCAATCGCCAACATGTCGAACAGGCGCTCAAGGCGTTTCCGCTCGAGTTGACTGCCAAAATCGACGCTCGCATCCGGCGTCTGTTCCCCTTCGAACTTACGGCGGGCCAGAATCAAGCGGTTGCCGAAATCGCGGCCGACATGGGCCGAGGCCATCCCATGAACCGCTTGCTGCAAGGAGACGTCGGCAGCGGCAAGACGATCGTCGCGGTCTACGCCATGCTGTTGGCCGTGGCTCACGCCGCGCAGGTCGTGCTGATGGCGTCTACCGAGGTGCTGGCCCGACAGCACGTCGAGACGCTCGAGCGACTGCTGGCTGGCAGCCACACTCGGCTTGGGCTCTTGACCGGCAGCCAGACGCCTCGGGCGCGGCAGGACCTGTTGGCTCAAATCGCCTCGGGAGAAATTCAAATCGTGATCGGCACGCAGGCGGTCGTGGCCGGCGAAGTGCCGTTTTCCCGGTTGGGATTGGTCGTGATCGAC
The DNA here is from genome assembly GCA_016200205.1 of Planctomycetia bacterium. Lineage (GTDB taxonomy): Bacteria > Planctomycetota > Planctomycetia > Pirellulales > PALSA-1355 > PALSA-1355. The sequence goes on along the minus strand of JACQFF010000033.1, from coordinate 25,749 downwards.
GAGCAGCACAAGTTCGGCGTGCGGCAGCGTGCGGCCTTGAAAAACTCGGCGATCCACCCCCATTATCTCGTGATGACCGCCACGCCGATTCCACGCACCATCAGCATGACGCTGTTCGGCGATCTGGACATCACGACCCTAAAAGACAGCCCGCCGGGCCGGCAAAACGTGCACACCTACTTCCCGCCCGAGGAAGAGCGTGCGCGGTGGTGGGAGTTTTTCCGCAAGAAATTGCGCGAGGGCCGGCAGGGGTACGTCATCGTCCCGTTGGTGGACGGCTCCGAGCAGGTGCAAGCGGCAAACCTCGAGGAAACCTACGAGCATTTGGCAAATGGTGAACTGGAGGCGTTTCGGATCGGCTTGATCCATGGCCGGCTGACGCCCGACGAAAAACACTCCGCCATGGAAGCGTTTCGCGGTGGCCAAACCCAGGTCTTGGTCGCAACCTCGGTAGTCGAAGTCGGCGTCGACGTGGCCAACGCCACGCTGATGGCTATCGAAGGGGCCGAGCGGTTTGGCCTGGCGCAATTGCATCAGTTGCGTGGACGGATCAGTCGCGGCTCATTTCCGGGCTACTGCTGCTTGTTTGCCAATGCCGGGACTGACGAAGCGGTCGAGCGGCTCAAGGCCTTTGTGGTCTCGAACGACGGCTTTCATTTGGCCGAAGTCGATTTTGCGCTGCGCGGTCCCGGCGATCTGCTGGGCACCAGGCAGCATGGGCTGCCGCCGTTGCGAATTGCTGATTTGGCGCGCGACGCCGCGGTGGTCGAGGAAGCCCGCCGTGATGCGCGATTGCTGGTTGACGCCGATCCGGGTCTCGAGCAGGCCGATCACGCGCTGCTACGCCGCATGGCATTGGTGCGGTACGGAAAATCGCTCAAACTGGGCGACGTCGGCTAAGACGCCCAAAACCGCCGGGGACTGCCTCCCTTCTGCGAGGCGGCTTTGAGGTAGCGTCTAAAGTTTGAATATCCTGGCCTATTCCAGTGCGCTGGATAATGACGATTGTACGGGCTGATTGCGGGGGGGCTCTTGCGGTTTTTTGACTGGTCCGGGAGGCAACGTAGATTTTAATGAAAGCTCATTACCAGGTCTAGCTACAGCGTTAAAATCAGGAGCGTTGACATGCAATTGTTCTTTGCGACCGTTGCGGTGAATCGGGACTCGTTTGCGTGGTTCGCGTTAGGAATTGTGGGGGCCGTCGGCCTGCTCGCACTGCTCAGCCCGCGACGGTTCTCGTCGCTGGCCACTCGTGGCGGTCAATGGGTCGATAGTAACAAGGTGCTGACACAATTCGATAAACGCGTCGATATCGACGCTTATGTGATGCCCTTCAGCCGAAGTTTGGGCGTCGCCGTGTTGGCGGCGGTGGTGCTGGTCGGTTACATGATCAGCCGGTATTAGACGCCCGGCCCACGATTCCATTCGGAGCTGGGCGCGGTGAATCCTGCTCGGCGACTGGGGAGAATGCTTGCTTGCGGTAAGACGAGATCTTACGCTAGGCAGTATGCTTCAACGAAAGATTTCGTCGTATTGCGCAGCGTACGCGCTGGCCTGCGTTTGCCTGCTGCTGGGCTGTTCCCGCGTCGCCGGCGCTACAACTCTTGCGGACGAAGGCTGGCAGACGGCATCACCTCGGGAAGAACTTCGGCCCGCGTTTGAGCTTATTCGTCGGGGCGGACGCGATGGCCACGGCGCGCTCGTCATCCAATGCGATGACCGCGAGGGTTTGCAGGGGCACTGGACCAAAACCTTCCCAATCGTCGGCGGCCAATACTATCGCTTTTCGGCCTACCGCCGGGTCGAGAGCGTGCCGCTCGCGCGTCGCAGCGTTCTGGCGCGCATCGTCTGGCAAGATGCGATCGACCAGCCGGTGCCCCAAGACGAACCGCTGAAAACCAAGCTGCTCGAAGGCCGGTTGGTCATCGCCGAAGCGGAACATCCGGCCGATCGGGCCACCGACGCCGCGGGTTGGACTGAGGTCTCGGGCGTGTATCGCGCGCCGAGTAAAGCCACGCAAGCGGTCGTGGAGTTGCACTTGCAATGGGCTCCGCGCGGCAAGGTGGAGTGGAGCGAGATTTTGCTCACGCCAAGCGCCGCTCCCGCCGGCCGCAAGGTGCGCCTGGCCGCCGTCCATTTTCAACCCAGAAACGGCAAGTCGCCCGAGGGCAATTGTCGCCTGTTCGCACCCTTGATCGAGGAAGCCGCCCGTAAGAAGGCCGACCTCGTCGTGCTGCCCGAAACGCTGACCTTCTATGGCTTGGGGAAAACCTACGCCGAAGTGGCCGAGCCGATGCCCGGACCGTCGACCGAGTATTTCGGCACGTTGGCCAAGAAACACAGTCTCTATATCGTGGCCGGTCTGATCGAGCGCGACGCGCACTTGATCTACAACGTGGCGGTCCTGCTGGGCCCCGACGGCAAGCTGATCGGCAAGTACCGCAAAGTCACCTTGCCGCGCAATGAAATTGCCGACGGAGTCATGCCCGGGCATGAATACCCAGTGTTCAACACCCGATTCGGCAAACTCGGGATGATGGTCTGCTACGACGGTTTCTTTCCCGAGGTGGCTCGCGAATTGAGCAATCGCGGAGCCGAAGTGATTGCCTGGCCGGTGTGGGGCTGCAATCCCATGCTGGCCCAAGCCCGGGCTTGTGAAAACCACATCTTTCTCGTCAGCAGCACCTACACCGACGTGGACATGAAGTGGACCATTACCGCCGTGCTCGACCGCGAAGGCCAGATCATCGCCCAAGCCAAAGATTGGGGCACGTTAGCCATCGCCGAAGTCGACCTCGACGAGCGAACGTACTGGCACAGCCTGGGCGACTTCAAAGCCATGCTGCCCCGGCACCGGCCGGTGGTCGATAAGGCGGATTGACGGCAGGGACGGAACAGAATCCTATCGCCTGCCTGATGAGTGAGGTATAATTAACGTGCCCGACCATTGTGGAATCCTCAAACCATGTCAACTTCTGAGTTCGAAAAGCTTGTCAGTCAAGTGCGTTCCTTGAGTGCCGAGGAGCGGCAACAACTTCGAGAGATTCTTGCTCAGCCCGCCAATGGTGGTCTGCTTACGGAGGACGAGTTCGAACAATCCATGGTTGAAGCTGGGGTCCTGGCCCCTCGCACGGAGCAAAAGGAACTTCCTCCCTGGACTCCGCTGGTCATCGAAGGCGAACCACTGTCCCAAACGATCCTCCGGGAACGACGGTAAGTGACAGCGTTCTTTCTCGACAGTAGCTCGCTCGTCAAACGTTACGTTGCCGAAACCGGCTCGGCATGGGTGAACCAACTTCTCGATCCGCCAGCGAACAACCGCATTTACCTGTCGCGGCTGACTGGCGTTGAGTTGGTCGCCGCAATCGCACGGCGGCGGCGCGGCGGGAGCCTGACGGGCGACAGGACCGCCCGATTGCTTGAACAATTTCAAAATGAGTTTGGAAGCCATTTTCAAATTGTTGAGGTGACCCGGGCAGTCCTCAACGAAGCAACCGAGCTGGCCGAGACACACTCCCTGCGAGCCTATGACGCAGTTCAACTGGCCGCCATTCTGGAGTTGAACCGTCAGCGGCTGTCTACCGGCCTCGATGGGCCGATTTTGGTATCTAGCGACGTCGAGTTAAATGCTGCGGCGGCCATTGCGGGGCTATCCGTCGAAGATCCCAACCGGCATCCGTGAGCCCGCGGGATTTTCGTTGAAACTATCCTCGACGGCGCCTGCTCGGGCGGACCGACACCGCACGCGACGCGCCCTGGCCGGCTCGGCAGGTCGTCGTCGCGCAAGGATTTTGCGTTGCCAGGTGCTCTGAAATGGCGCCATAATGGACGTCGTCCGAATCAATTGATCGCATCTCCAATTATCCTTTCCACACCGCATTTGGTTCTATGCGCCGAAGTAAACAGGAAATCCTCGATTTGTACCGCGCGTGCCAGGCAAAGCTTGGCAGGGCACCTGGTTCGCAGGTGTTTTGCAAAGCGACCGGCCTACGACCCGCAGACATCAAGTATTATTGGCCTCGGCATTCCGCTCTCGTGAAGGAGGCCGGAGGGAAACCGAACGAGTTCGTTCCGCGTCTTTCGGACGATTGTGTGTTTGAAGACTATGCGCGAGTATGCCTTCACTTGGGCAAGATTCCGACGGAGGGTGAGCTGCGCATAGCGGAGCGAGAACTCAAAACGCAAACTAGCACCGCTGGTACGCGATTTGGTTCTATCGCGACTTTCCGTGATCGCTTTCGCGATTGGCTGGCGAATTCCCGGCCGGAATTCATCGAGATTCTTGATTTTGATGGCTGGAGTACGCCCGGGAAGAAGCCTCCCATCGGTGAGACTCCGCCGCAAAACATCGGCGCGATTCCGCAACTTCATCCGTTCCTACCCGCATGCCTTCAATATTTAGACGTGTTGGCGCGCGGCGAACAGGCACCATTCGAAACAAGCGATCTGTCGGCAAGCACACTATTCGAGCGACGGACTGCTGACGCATTTCGATGTCTCGGGCTCGAAATTCGTTCCCTTGGCCAGGGTACTGGCAGAAATGCCGATGTTCTTGCTGTCGCTCCCCGCGAACGTTTCGCGGTGATCATCGATGCTAAAGTCCGGGCGAACGGATATGTGCTGGGTACAGAGGATCGGAAGTTTCTCGACTATGCAGTGAATCATGGTAAAGAATTGCAACGGCAAGGGTTCGAAAAGCTGTATTTTGTCGTTGTCGGACCATCGTTCCGGGAGTCAGACCTGACGCGATTGACCGAATACCTTTCCCAATCGCCGATACGCAGCGTCGCAATGGTGACGGCCAGATCCCTAATCGAGCTAGTGGAAGAGAGCATTAGAGAGCGCAGCCATTTCACGTTAGGGGATCTCGACAAGAAGCTTTTTGGCAACAAAATTATCTAACCCAATTCGCCGAAAGCGGAGGGCGCTTACCCCGCCGCCAACGGCTCGGCCGTTTGCCACTCGGCTCCGTCGCGGACCACGCGGTGGTAGAGCGTGTCACGCTCGACCGGCTCGCGGCCGGCCTCGATGATCAGGCGGCGGATGTCCTCGACGGCCAAGATCTCGGGCGTGGTGGCGCCGGCGTCGTGATAAATCAACTCGTGGCGCACCGTGCCATCCAAATCATCGGCGCCGTAGGCCAGCGCGGTTTGCGCCGTGCCGATTCCGAGCATGATCCAGTAGGCCTTCACGTGATCGAAGTTGTCGAGCATCAGTCGAGCCACGGCCAGCGTGCGCAGATCCATGATGCCGGACGCTTTTTTGATGTGGCTCAGCCCCGTATTCTCAGGATGGAAGGCCAACGGGATGAATGTCTGGAATCCGCCGGTTTCGTCCTGCAGTTCGCGCAGCCGGATAAGGTGGTCCACGCGGTGGAACGCATTTTCGATATGCCCGTAGAGCATCGTGGCGTTCGAGCGGATGCCGAGCCCGTGGGCCGTGCGGTGGATGTCGATCCAGCGGCCGGCGTCGGCCTTGTGCTCGCAGATTTGATCGCGGACCTCGGGATGGAAAATCTCGGCGCCCCCGCCGGGCAAGCTGCCCAACCCAGCGTCGATCATCTCCTGCAAGACAGTTCGCATCGGCTTGCCCGTCATACGTGCAAACCAATCGAGCTCGACGCCAGTCCAGGCTTTCAGGTGGAGTCGAGGATAGGCATCGTGTAACAGCCGAATGAGGTTTAGATACCAGTCGTATTTCATCTGGTGGTGCAGGCCGCCGACGATGTGCATTTCGGTGGCGCCGCAATCGACCGCTTCCTGTCCGCGGGCCAAAATCTGCTCGTCGTTCATCAGGTAGCCCCTGGGGCTCCGCAGATCGGAGCGAAACGCGCAAAACACGCAGCGATAGACGCACACGTTGGTGGGATTCAGGTGTGTGTTGATGTTGTAGTAGGTCCGATTGGCGTTCTTGCGCTCGCGGACCAGGTTGGCCAACTCGCCGACTTCCGGCAGCGGCACGTCGGGTCGATACAGAAAGACCCCCTCGTCGAGGGAGAGTCGCTCGCCGGCTTCGACCTTTTCGCGAATCGACGTAAGAGTCGGCTCGGTAGCTCGGATCATGATTTTTTCCCGACCGATGGCGGTTCGCGCCCCCAACGAAAAGGCGAGGCGACAACTTTAGGGTACCAGCTTCCCCGAGGTGAGCAAGTCCAAGCTACCCACCACGAACAACCCGATGCTTACGACGGCATTGACCTGGAAAAACGCCACGTTCACGCGCGTCAGATCGTCGGGCCGGACCAGGCAGTGTTCATAGGCCAAAAGGATGGCCACCGCGCCGATGCCGGAGCTGTAAATCCAGCCCAGCGGAGGATAAACCCAAGGCAGCCCGGCCAGCAACATCACCGTGCCCAAATGACAAACCGCGGCCAGCCGCAAGGCTCGCTGGACGCCCAGTCGGGCCGGCACGCTGCGCAATCCGGCCGCCACGTCGAACTCAACGTCCTGACAGGCGTAGATGATGTCGAACCCAGCGACCCAAAACAGCACGGCGCCGCCCAGCACGACGGCCGGCAGCAAATCGGCCGGATTTTCCAAAACTTGCTCTCCGCGAATGGCAATCCAAGCCGAGACGGGCGCGAGCATCAAGGCCACGCCCAGCCAAAAGTGCGCGGCGGCCGTAAATCGCTTGGTAAAGCTATAACTCAACAAAAACGCCAGCACCGGCAAGGACAAATACACGGGCAGCCGATTGGGCAAGAACAGCAGAGTCGCCAGGACAAACGCGATCGAACACGCGAGGGCAAAAACGACCACGCTGCCGACGTTCAAAATGCCCGCGGGGATGTGCCGCATTCGCGTCCGCGGATTGCGAGCATCAATTCTCCAATCGGCAATCCGATTGAAAGCCATCGCCGCGCTGCGTGCCGCAACCATGCACAACACGATTCCCAAAAGCTCCCGAGGGCGCCATGCGATGCGCGGCTCGCTTCGCGCGCCCGCTGTCCAGGCCATCACGGCCGAGAGCAGCGCAAAAGGCAGCGCGAACAGCGTGTGGCTGAAGCGAATCATCTCCAGAATGTGGCGAATATTCCCACTAACCCAACGCGCAAGCGAGGGATGACGGATATTCGACCCTCGCTGGCACTTTGGGCCCGTGTGGGGATCGGCGTCGCTTGAAGGGTCGGACCGGCTCATTTCAGCTTCCCCACCGATGCATGAGCGAATTGGCAAGGCCCAACTGATCGCAAATCCGAGCCACGACAAAATCGACCAGGTCGCGAATTTTAGTCACGCCGTGATAGAACCCCGGCATGGCCGGCAGCACCACGGCTCCAGCCTCGGCCGCGTGGCGCATATTTTCGAGGTGAATCGTCGAGAGCGGCGTTTCGCGCGGGACCACGATCAGCTTGCGCCGCTCTTTCAAATGCACGCTCGCAGCCCGATGGATCAAGTTTTCGCCCGTGCCATGCACGACCGCCCCCAGTGTGCCGAGTGAACAGGGGCAAATCACCATGCCGGACGTGAGAAAGGAGCCGCTGGCAATCGGGGCCATCAGATTCTGAAAATGATGGTATGTAAGCTTTGCCGGCTCGGCTCGAGAAGCCGTGCCGCTTAAAACTTCCGCCAGCGCCGGTGGCATTTGCGCACGAGCCGACACGCTTTGATCCCCGAGCGCAAGACTTGCGAGACTGAAATTGTCCAAGTCGACGTTCAATCCGAGCTCCTGCCTAAGCACAAGTTGGGCGGCGGGGCTGATGGCCAGGTGCACGTGTTGACCCGCCTCGAGCAGCACTTCGAGCAGGCGGACTGCATAAATCGCGCCGCTTGCGCCGGTCATGGCCAGAACGATATTCGGCTGTGTCATTTGGTGCCTACGTACAGGATGGCGATGCCGAGCGTAAGTTGATGATACCGCACGTCGCTGGCTCCCGCCGCGCGGATTCGCTCGGCCAAAGCCTCGCCCGAGGGAAATTCATCGACGCTTTCCGGCAGGTAGTGATAAGCGTCATGCCGATTTCGGGCTAGCGCCTGCCCAATCAGAGGCAACACGTAACGAAAATAAAAACCGAAGAGAGCCTTGAACGGCTGCCAGCGGGGCGTCGCGAACTCGAGCACCGCGAGGCGTCCCCCGGGCCGGCAGACGCGAATCATCTCTCGCAGGCCACGATCGGTGTCAGTCACGTTTCGCAATCCGAAGGCCACCGAAACGATCTGGAAATGATCATCCGGGAAGGGCAACTTTTGGGCGTCAGCCTCGACGAACGCGACGTGGTCGGCGCCGGCTTGTTGGGCTTTGCCGCGGCCGAGCACCAACATGGGATGACAAAAGTCAGCACCCACCACCGGCGTCTGGCCGCGACCGGCCTGGTAATAGGCCAGGGCCAGGTCGCCCGTGCCGGTGCACAAATCCAAAATCGGCGCATCGCCCGCCGGCGGCACCGTGCGGACCGTGCGCCATCGCCAGTAAATATCGATTCCCAGCGAGGTCAAATGATTGACCAGGTCATAGCGGCCGGCGATCTCGCCGAACATCCGCCGCACGCGGGCTTCCGATTTATCAACGGTCATTGACGTACTCGAACGAATTCATGGCGGCGCGAGAGAGCGCCAGCCGAAGAAGTGCATGATAACCGCGCGAGCCGCCCATTTTCAGGGGCTACTTGCCGCCGGCCGGCAACGGCAGCTTGTATTCGCCCCAGCGGGCAGTCACCAATTGCTTGATTTCCTCGCTGGTGGCCAGGGGCGCTGGCCACGCGCCCGACTGCTCGCCGGCGATTTTGGCCGTTGCATCGATACCCAAATGCCGCCCCAAGGGCGCCATGGAATTGGCGTGATCCGAGGCGTGTGCCGGCCCGTCGTACGGAAACACGTCCCGCTCCGGCGCGACATTCGCCCCCACTTCAGCCAAGACGCTCGGCGCGTCGTGGACGTTCACCTGCTCGTCCACGACGACAACGAATTTCGTGTACTTCAAAACCGGCGAACCCCACAGGGCGCTTGCCACCTGGCGTGCTTGAAAGGGATAGGTCTTGCGGATGGAAACAAAAGCCCAACGATCGAGCCCTCCATAAGCCGGCAGGTGCAGGTCGATAAGACTGGGCACCGCGGCGCGGAGCGGAGCGAGCAACAAACGCGACCGTGTCTTGATCAGCGCCCCGATTTCGCCATGCTGGCCGCTATCAATTAGCGCCGGAAAAATCGGATGACTACGGTGCGTGACGGCCGTGACGTGCAGCACCGGCGCGGGCCGTGGAACTCGATAGTGACTCCCCCCTATCCCGGCCGACTCGACGACGGCGGGTACTACCTCGGGATCCAAATAGCCTTCTAAAATAAGATCCGCGTCAGCGGGCACTTCCATGGCGTGCGTACGGCACTTTACCAGGTCGACCGGCTTGCCCCGCAGCAGGCCGATCATGTGAAAAGCATCGACCCCGTCGGTAAGTTCCGTGCTGGCGGCGATCGCGGCGGCCGGATCTCCGCCGAGGATCACGGCCGCCGTCATCTTGTCGCCCGCTTGAAGATGATTGGCCCAATGCCGGGCAAAGCCCGAGTGGCCGTCGTCGATGATGGCCAATCGGTTGTGATCGAGGGCTTGCAGCGGTCGGACCGTGAGATGGCGCTCATCGCCGCGGTCTTGCGTCAGCAATAGCCCGGCCGTGATGGAGCAGCCGCTGTCGTGTGGCCAGTGCTTCAGCAAGGGCAAATTCGCCAGATCGACGTCGCGGCCCAAACGCACGACTTGCTGGCTCGGTCCGTTCTTGACCGTCTTGGCGCGGAACTTGTTGGCGCCGGTTTCCTCGGGAGACATCTTCAGCCGGTCGAACCAGTTCTGCGGCGTATTCTTCTCGATCAACGTTTCGGCACGGACCGATATCTCATCCAGCGAGTCGATGCCGAGCGCATGGCATACGCGATGCTCGGTGCCCAACAGATTGGTCACGACCGCCATGGTCTGCCCCCGGACGCGGTCGAACAGCAGCGCTGGTCCGCCCGCCTTCGCCACGCGTCGCGTGATTTCAGCAATCTCGAGCAGTGGGTCGACTTCGGCGCTAATCCGCACCAGTTCGTCCCGCCCGGCGAGTTCTTCGAGAAAGTCGGCCAGCGAGTTGTAGGACATGGCGGCAATTGTAACGCCGCCAGCAAAATGGGGGCAGACGAGATTGACCGCTGCTATTATGGGGAGTGTCCAAGTGCGATTTAGCCGCCTCCCATTGGGAGGCGTGCCGAGCGTGAGACCAAAACCGCGGAGCTTTCGATGCGGAAACTGAGCCACCCCAGAATACCAGGAGCTTTCGATGCGGGCGCTGCGAGTTCATTTTTTGCCCGAGTTGATCGCCGCCGCCGATTTGGCCGGCAGTACTTGTGTCGTGATTGATGTCTTGCGCGCCACGACGACCACGGTTTACGCATTGGCCGTCGGAGCCCGCGCGGTGATCCCCTGTTTGAGCATCGACGGCGCGAGGCAACGTGCGGCGGCCTTTTCCGTCGGCCAGGCGATACTTGGCGGCGAACGTGGCGGGCTCGCGATACCGGGATTCGATTTGGGAAATTCGCCAGACGAGTACACGCCCGGAACTGTCGGCGGAAAAACGGTCGTGCTGACCACGACGAACGGCACCAAGGCCCTTCTGCACTGTCAGCAGGCGGCCGAGGTTTTGATTGCGGCATTCGTGAATCTTTCGGCCATCTGCGACGTCCTAGTTTCGAACGCGGAGACACCGCAGCTCCCTCTCCCTCCGGGAGAGGGCCGGGGTGAGGGCGGCATGCTCGATTTCCCTCACCGTAACCCTCTCCCAAAGGGAGAGGGGATCGAACAAAGCCCGATCCCCGTTGACCGTTTTTCGATCGATTTGGTTTGCGCCGGCACCGATGGCGAAATCACCCGCGAAGACCTGCTGCTGGCCGGAGCGATCGTCGCGCGACTCTCGGCAAAAAACTCTTGCGAACTTGACGATCAGGCCGTTATCGCCCGGGACGCGTGGCTAAGAATCATGGCCCACGCGGCGCCCGCTGAAGTCGAACCGCGATTGGTCGAAGCCATGCGGGCAAGTCAAGGCGGACAAAACCTGATTGCATTGAACATGGAGCACGACATCGAACTGGCCGCCGAAGTGGATCGCTTCGCGATTGCGCCTCGATACCGCGCGGAAGCGGGACTAATTGATGTCGAACCGTGTGCCGCGCCGCCCTCCCCATAGACCTTGGCCCCCGCCGCGGGGTAGACTTGAAAATTCGTTCGACCCCGTGCGACTCGCTCGAAGTTCAGGACAATTCTCAGCCATGGACATGGATAAACTGGTTTCTCTGTGCAAGCGGCGCGGCTTTCTGTTTCAGTCGAGCGAGATCTACGGCGGCTTGAACGGTTTTTGGGATTACGGGCCGCTCGGCGTGGAATTGAAGCGCAATGTCAAGGAAGCCTGGTGGCACGACATGGTCCGCGGCCACGACGATCTGGCCCTGCTGGAGGGCGCGCCCGAGCCGTTCGAAATGACCGGGCTCGATTGCACGATCATCATGCACCCGCAAGTCTGGAAGTGCTCCGGGCACTACGACCTGTTTCACGACTACATGGTCGACTGCCGAGAATCGAAGAAACGCTATCGCCACGACCAGGTGTGCGGCCGCTGGGTCGAGGCCAAAGGTCAAACGGTTTTTATCGCTACCCAGCAAGGCGGCGAAGAAGGGCTGGCCGAAACGCAGCAACGGGCGTTGAAGTTTTTCAATTTCCGCGGCAAAGACATCGACCAATTGCAATGGCACGGCCCGCTGGTTTCACTCACGACCGTGAAAGACTTTTCCAGGGTGTTAGGCCCCGAAGCCAAAGAACTCGGCACGCTCACCGAGCCACGCGAGTTCAATTTGATGTTCAAGACCTACGTCGGAGCGCTCAGCGGCGAGGAGGGAGCGGCTTTTTTGCGGCCCGAAACGGCGCAGGGCATTTTCGTCAACTTCAAGAATGTGCTCGACAGCACGCGCGTCCGTGTGCCCTTTGGAATCGCCCAGATGGGCAAGAGTTTTCGCAACGAAATTACGCCGCGAAATTTCACGTTTCGCTCGCGCGAGTTCGAGCAGATGGAAATCGAGTTCTTTTGCCATCCCAAGTCATTGCCCGATTGGTACAAGTTCTGGCGCGACCGCCGATATCAATGGTATTTGAATTTAGGTCTGGAGGGCGAACGGCTGCGGCTGCGCGATCATGACCGCGAGGAATTGAGCCATTATTCGTGCGGCACGGCCGACATCGAATATGCGTTTCCCTTTTTGCCGCCGGGCGAATTCGGCGAGTTGGAGGGCATTGCCCATCGGGGCGATTTCGACTTGCGCAGCCACATGGAAGGCAAGCTGGTGCGGCAAGGCGACCGGCTGGTCGTCGAGTTGGATTCCGAAGGCAAGCCCAGGCATCGCGGCAGCGGCAAGGATTTGAGCTATCGCGACGATCTCACCGACGAGCGCTTCACGCCGCACGTGATCGAGCCCTCGGCCGGCGCCGACCGGGCCACGCTGGCGTTTCTCTGCCAGGCGTACACCGAAGACGAAGCGCCCGACGAAAACGGAAAAATGCAATCGCGCGTGGTGATGAAGTTTCACCCGCGCATCGCGCCGATCAAAGCGGCCGTGTTTCCACTGGTGAAAAAAGATGGCATGCCCGAGGCGGCGCAGAAGATCTATCGCGATTTGAAGAAGTGTTTCAACGTCTTCTACGATGAAAAAGGTGCGGTCGGCCGTCGCTATCGCCGCCAGGACGAAGCCGGCACGCCCTATTGCATTACCGTCGACGGGCAGACAATGCAAGACCAGACGGTTACCGTTCGCGATCGCGACACGCTGCGGCAATGGCGCGTCAAGGCCGACGACTGCACTACGGAAATCACTCGGCTCATCGAAGTCGGGTGCCAGACGCCCACGCGCGGAGTGTAAACCAAGGCATGAAACCGGCGCTGAGTCAGGTATGCACGCTCGATGCGCCTTTGGAAAAAGACATCGAGGATTACGCGGCGGGGGCCTGCCAGGCGATCGAATTGTGGGTCGGTAAGCTCGACGCCTATTTGGAGCGGCACAGCGACGCTGATCTGCGTGGCTTGTTGGAACAACATGGCGTGACTGCGCCGGTCGCCAGCTTTCAAGGCGGGTTGCTCGCCAGCCAGGGCGAGTTTCGCAAACAGCATTGGGACGGCTTCTCACACCGGCTCGATCGCTGCCGTTCACTCGGTATTGGCACGCTCGTGCTGGCTGCCGATATCCAGGGTCCCCTGGCGCAGCACGATTTGGAGCGGGTTCAGCTCTCGCTCGAACAGGCGGCGGCACTGGCGGGTCAACACGGCGTGCGGCTGGCGCTGGAGTTTCACGCTCGCTCGGCGTTTGTCAATAATCTGCAAACGGCCGCCGCGCTCGTGGCCGAAGTGAGCAGCCCACATTTGGGGATCTGCTTGGACGTGTTTCACTACTACGTGGGGCCCAGCAAACCCGAAGACTTGGGCTATTTGTCGGACGCCAACCTGTTCCACGTGCAGCTCTGCGACGTGTCGGGGGTGCCGCGTGAAATTGCCACCGACGCGGATCGCATTTTGCCGGGCGACGGCGATTTTCAGCTCGAGCCGCTCATTGCCCGGCTGCGCGAAATCGACTACGGCGGCTACGTCTCCGTGGAGCTGATGAATCCCCAAATCTGGCGCATCGCTCCGCGCCAATTCGGCGAAATCGGCATGACCGCTCTGCGCAAGATTCTCGGCCAGGCGAGCATGGGTTAGCGATCGGGCCCGCCTGGAGTAAGGTGTGCAGCCGCTTGGATTGCGAAAACGTCAGGAATCTTTACTGCGCCTGGCCACCAGTCTGCCTTGTATCTTGCCGCGCACCGCCGAATAATGGAGTTGGTGACATGTGTTTTCGTCGACGGCAAAGGGAAAGGCCATGCGACGTTCTCTTGTATGGTGCGCCGTGGTTGCCGTTTGGCCGCTGATGGGGAGCACCCCCGCGGCGGCGCAGTTCTATCAGCAGCGCCCCAAGGCGGCCGCAGCGGCGCCTCCAACCGTCAGACATTTCTCGATCGGCAAACCGACAGTGCCTCACGCCGTCATTGCACCCAACGTTCCACCGCCGGTGTCGCCACCCAGCCAGGACTTGCAGATCGAGCATCATCACGACGCCGGGGCGAACGTGTGGTGTTTTTGGGGCGGCGGTTATCCCTATTGGTGGACCGGAGCGTTCACGTCGCCGTTTCCCTATTACATCTATCCCTATCCTTATTTGCCGAATTACGGCCTTGTTCCGCAACCGCGCACGCCGGCCGGACGCGCGTTGGACCAATTGAAAAACGATGTCGGCGAGCCGCCGGCCAAACCGAAGCCCAAGGTCACGAACGCCGCAGCGAAAGCGAAGGCCGGAAAATTCATCGCCTTTGGCGATGCGAATTTCGGGAAACAGAAATATCTGCCTGCCGTTGAGCGTTACAAAACCGCGGCGGAGATGGCGCCCGATCTGGCCGAGCCGTTTCTTCGACAGGGTCACGCGCTGGTGGCTCTGGGACAATTCGAAAGTGCCGCGAAAGCTTTTCGCCGCGGAATGAAGATTCGCTCCGATTGGTCGGATTCGGGGTTTCGCTTGGATCAGATTTATGGCGCGGATCGGCTGGCCAAGATAACCCATTTGGAAAACCTCGCCAAAGCCGTGGAAGCAAATCCGTTGGACTCCGACTTGCTCATCACGCTAGGCGTGCAGCTTTATTTCGACGGCCAGCGCGATCGGGCCAGAGTGTTCTTCGCTCGCGCCGCGCAACTGGGCGGAAACGAAGATCGGCTGCTGAACGACGTTTTGCCGAAGCCCGGCCCGGCCGGCGCGCCCAAAGATCAGGCCGTGGGCAAGGTGGTCTTCTAGTATTCCCTCTCCCCTTGCGCAGAGGGTGAGGGGAAACGAATAACGAATACCGCCCACTCATCCCTGCCTTCTCCCACGAGCGGAGAAAGAGAATGGCTAGGCTGCTTCCAAGTCGGCCGCCGCGACGGCTTTATTCTCCCATGTCTCGGTCCACAGGCAGCCGGCCCACGAGAAGCCGACGCCGAAGCCGGCCAACAGGCAGCGAGTACCCCGCCGCAGTCTTCCGCTTGCGCGTAGCTCATGCATGATGATGGGAATGGTCGACGAAACGGTGTTGCCGAACTCGCGCATCACGGTGGGCATCCGCTGCTCGTCGAGGTGCATTTCCTGCCGCAAGTGGTCGAGCAGTTTGTGCGTGGCCTGGTGGACGAGAAACAATTCGATTTCCGACTCGCTGACGTTGCCTTCGGCCAACACTCGCTCGATGGTTGGCGGAATGGTGTCGAGCGTGAGCTTGATCAGTCCCGGCCCGTCCATATAGAGCTTGCTGGCCCACCGCCACTTGGCGCGGGGCTGAAGCGCGGTGGCGGCCGGCCGAGCGCCTCCAGAGTTGACCATCAAGGCGTCGCCGGCGCTGCCGTCGGTGCCAAAGTTGAACGCCGAGAGCGAAGGCGTATCCGACGCTTCGATCAGCGTAGCCGCGGCGCCGTCGCCAAAGATGGTGCGTAGCGAGCGGTCGTCCGGGTGAATGTATTTGGAATACGTTTCGGCTGTAATCAGCAGGATCCGCTTGGCCGCGCCGGCGCGAATGAGACCATCGGCCAACGACAGCCCGTACACGAATCCCGAGCAGCCCAAGTTGAAGTCCAAGGCTCCGATCGTCGTAGGCAGGCTGAGGCGGTGTTGCATCAGGCAGGCCGTCGTGGGGAGCGGATAATCGGGCGTTTGCGTGCAAAACAGCAAAAAATCGATCGTTCCGCGATCGATCGAATAGGTCGAGAACAGCTTTTCGGCGGCGGCCACCCCTAAGTCGGAGGCACATTCGTCGGGCGCCGCGATGTGCCGGGCCTGGATGCCGGTTTTGCTGTAGATCAGGTCCAGGTCCCATTTGGGAAACAGAGCGCTTAGGTCGTCATTGGTTTCCACCCGTTCGGGCAGATGCATGGCAATGGGACCGACTGCCGCGTATTTCACCACCCACGAGCCTCAACAACGACCGCGAAGTTCGGAAGCAATACTTGAGCCTCGATGATACCCCGAGACCTTGTTGGACAGCAAGCGTACGAGTGTTGACGGGGCGGCAGCCACGCTTGCTATGACATTGACGGGGGGTATTTAAAGCGAGTGCCAGCGTCGTGTTCGTCGCGGTCTTGACACGAATATTGGCAGCCCATACCCTGCTGAACTCTCCACTGAGCCCGAGTTGCCATCGTCCGGTGAATCCACCGCGACGGTGGATATGTTGGCCTGGCCAGCCCTGCTGACGCCGGCGCCGATTCACCCCACGATCGCCCGCTCGGTCGAGTCGCTTGAATCGTCCGACTTCAAGGTCGCGCGGATAGGCGGTCCGGCGCGCCGGCTTCGAGCAGCTTAAGTCGGATGGCACAAAGAGTCGCCAGGCTTGCCACGAAGTACACGAGCGACGTGGAAACCGCGATTCCCGCGACGCCGTACCAGTGCATGAACACGTAATTGCCGACGACATTCATTACGAGATTCATGGCACTGATCGCCAGCACGGTCCGATTGGCGTCCAAGGCGCTCAGCAGCCGCGCTCCGAGCATGACCAACACATAGAAGGGGAGTTGGAACAGGTAGCAGATTTGAACTCTGGCGACGGCGCTGGTGGTTTGCGGCGTAAATGCGCCCCGTTCGAACAGCAGGCGTACCAGTGGCTCGGAGAAGAAGGCCAATAAAACGACGGCGGGAATGGAGGCCAAGAGAATCAGCCTGGCGTAGCCGCGGATGGTGCGCTTGAGCTCATCCCACTGCCCGGCCGTGATCATTCGCGAAAAGCGCGGAAACAAGACGGTGCTCAAGCTGACGGCCACCATGCTCAATACCAGGGCGACGATCTTGTTCGCGTAATTCAAAATCGAAACGTTGCCACTTCCCAGACTCGCGGCCATCGATTGATCGACCACGGTCGAGCTGCTCATCAGCACACAGCCGAGGGCGACACTCAGGTATTGCGATCCCACGTGGCTCAGGCTTCGGTCGACGCTGCCCCATTGTGGCCATGCCCACTGACCGTAACGGTACATCGAGCAGCCCAGAAGAAAACATTCCACAACAAACCCCAGCAGCGTGCCCATAGCTAACGCGAAAACCCCAAAGCGCTGTTGCAAGCTCCAGAAGACCACCACGCTGGCGATGGGAACGGCCAGCGGAGCGACGGCGGTCGCGGCGAAGTGTTCGAGGGAATTGAGCACCGCCGCGAAAATCGCCGAAACGCCGCTGACCACCAGAATGCCCAACACGACATAAGACAGGGATTCGGCGAGCGCCAGCTTTTGCGAATCGAATCCCATGCCGATCCAGGGAAGGATCCATCGAGTGGTGATCGCCAGCAGCAACGTGACCGCGAACAGAATTCCGGTGGCGGCGGCCAAGGCCCCGCTCACTAGTCGCTTGGCCGCCGTCGGGCCTTGCTGCTCCAAAGCGCGGATGTAGCTGGGCACGAACGCCGAGGCGAACGACTGGGCCAAAACGGCCACGGCGAAGGAGGGAATCAGAAAGGCGACCAGAAACGCGTCCACTTCATCGCTTGCGCCGAACCTTCTGGCGACCAGCCAGTCTTTGGCAAGCGCGCAGAGCTTCACGGCCACCGTCGCGCCGCCCAGCAGGGCCGCGCTGGCCAATACGCGGCGGTTTGTCGCCAAAAGCGATGGCTCGGCAGGACTCGAACCCGCCCCGACGGTGTCCAGCATGAAGAGACCCTTAGGCCGATCTGGGCGTCCCGATTGTTTCGGATGCGAAGTATGACCGGAACTTGCACGCCTCGGGGTGGATTGTAGTGCCCCAGCCCGCCGGTTCACCAGATCGGCCAGGCTCCCACCCTGGGATAAGACGGTTCGCGAGCGGAAGCTTGAGTTTCTCGAAGCGGGCGGGACAATGGCTGCAAGTTCGCCTCCGCCGCGGCGGCGAGGCCCCAGGCCTGACCGGGACGTGGATTCGCAAGAGATTCCTCAGTTTGTGAACGGCCCAGATGTTTCGGATTTGTCATGTTCAAGTTTCGCCGATTCTAGGCGGCGCGCAGCGCGCGATGCTGGACATGTTCAACGAGCTCGACCGTGCGCGGTATCAAATTCACGTGGTTTGTAAAGAGCCGGGCCCGCTGACGCAGGAGTTGTTTCGGCTGAAAATTCCGGTGCACTTCGTGCCCAGCCTGGACCATCCGACGCACGTGTGGCGCGATTACCGGGCTTATCGCGAGCTGCGCCGATTTTTTGCGCTGAATCAATTTCAGATTGTGCACACGCACTCGGCCAAGCCGGGGATTCTGGGTCGATCGGCGGCGAGGCGGGCCGGCGTGCCGATCGTCGTGCATCAAGTACGTGAGTCCGCTGTTGACGAATCTAGCAGTTGGCCGGCGCGGTTTCTTCATGGTCAGTTGGAGCGGCGCGCCGCCCGCTATTGCGATTGCATGGTGTTCGTCAATCGCGAAGAGCGCGACGCGATAGCGGCCAAAGGCTGGATGCCCGCGGAGAACTGCATCACCATTCACGGTGGCGTCGATTTGCAGGTCGTCCACCCGCGCCATCGACCGGGCCAGCGAGAGGTCTATCGGGCCCGGTGGGCATCGAGCGAAGAGGAGTTCATCGTCCTGTTCCTGGGCCGCTTGGATCATTCCAAACAACCGCTGATGCTGGCCGAGATTGCCGGGAGGCTCGATAAACTCCGGCCGCGCCGATCGTGGCAGTTGTTGGTGGCTGGCGCCGGGCCGCTTGAGACTCAACTTTCGCAGGCTATCAAAAGCATGCAATTGGACCACCGCATGCGGATGTTGGGATGGCAAGACGATCCCCAGTCCGTGTTGCTCGCCGCCGACGCAGTCTTGCTTCCGTCGGTAGTCGAATCACTGCCGCGGTGTCTGATCGAGGCCCAAGCCGCGGGACTGCCGATCGTGGCCAGCGAAATCCGAGGAACTCGGGAAATCGTCGTCGAGGGTACTGGCTTTCTCTGTCCGCCGAAAAACGCCGACTGCTATGCAGTCTCGCTGGCGCGCCTCCTGGATAGCCCCGAGTTGCGCAGCACCCTGGGCCAGGCCGGCCGCCGCCACGCCGAACAATGCTTCGACACAATCGCGAACAACCAAAGGATAGCGGCAATCTACGAATCGCTGTTGGCGTCTTGAATCTACAAATTCGGGCGGCGAAATACGAACTGGTTGCAGGCGTGGCCGCCGCACGCGTCGAGCCGCTCCAGCACGAATCCGCGCCGCTTGAAAAAGTCGAAGATTTGATTGGGCGTCGCGGTTTCATACGGATAACCACCGATCCAGTCAAAACAGTCGTGCCACCACGACATACCTCGGTCACCGTGGTACTGCCGATAGCGGGCCAGCGGATTGCGCAAGGTGGCTGCGTCTTTGACGAAGCCTTTGGCGATTTGAAAAGCAATGAATCCGCCCGCGATGATCCATTTGCCCACCGCCGGACAAGCGACATAGGTGCGTTTGAGCCACGTGTTCAGCCGGGTCCAATACGGTTGCCAATTGTAGATGGCAATGAACAACCGTCCTCCTGCGGCCACCGGAATGGTCGCGTTTTCCAAAGCCTGCCACATGGCTCCGGTATGGTGCAGAACGCCCCACGAATAAACGATGTCGAACTGCCCTAGCGAAGTCAAAAACGCTCGGTCTAGCACCGATCCTTCGTCGATATTCCACAGCGGATCAGCCGGGCAAAACCGATTTTTCAATTCGCGCGTGCAGGCCACCGATTTTGGATCGTAGTCGAACGAGTGGACGCGCGCGCCTAGCCGTCTTGCAGCCAGGCTGAACAGCCCGCTTCCAGAACCGACGTCGAGAAACGAGGTGCCCTCGAGGTCGGCGGAACGCAGCATTGACGTGAGCGACCGTTCGGCCTCGAGAATCCGTGCGTCGTTGAGAGAGTCGAGGAATCGCAGCCAGTTTTTCCCAAACTCGAATCGCCGGCCGCTGGCGATCTCTTGTGCGTGGTCCGACATGGGGAAGCTTTTGCCGATAGCCGGATGCGAGACTTATTTCCTGCCCGAAATAGAAAAACGACTCGTTGACATCACTTCTAACATTCGCCTCCGACCCCAACAACACGGGCGTGGCTGGCAGTTTTGTGAGACGGCGGCGGCACCGGCGCATCGGCGCCGGCACCGGCGCGTCGGCGCCGGCCGATTGGGCTGCGGATTTCCGCTCCACTTCTCGCCCGCCATCAACCGAAAAATGGGGTAGGAGTCCCACCTCAAACGCAGCCGCCAGGGAGGGCGAAGTTGCTCACCGCCAGCCGTCTAAAACACCTGTATTTTGCCTATTTTTCCAAACCGACAAGTGACCGGGTCATTTATCGGGCAATTCGCAGACGTAGGGTCCGTAAAATCCTGGAAATCGGCATCGGCAAGGCATCTCGCGCTCTGCGGATGATCGAGTTGGCCCAGCGGGGCGCCTCGGGCGACACAATCCGGTATGTGGCGATCGATCCGTTCGAAACCCGAAGGCCGGAAGCCGGCCCCGGACTGGTCCTGAAGGAAGCCCATCGGCTGTTGAAATCGACATCCGCACAAGTCCAGTTGATCCCCGGCGACCCGTCGGCTGCCTTGGCCCGCGCCGCCAACGCGCTGCAGAACATGGATCTCGTGGTTGTTTCAAGTGATTACGACGAGCAATCGCTCGCCGATGTTTGGTTCTATTTGCCGCGCATGTTGCACGCAGGCTCCCAGGTCTATCTCGAGTCGCGACCGTCACTAGCCGCCGACAAGACCCTCTGTCTGCTGGCACGCGCTGAGATCGAAGCGCGAGCCGGTGCCAAAGGGCGCCGTCGCGCGGCCTAGCGAAGCTCATTTTTCAAGCTTCGAGAACCTGCCGCCGCTCCGCGGTGTCCCTTGCGCAAGTGGTTATCCGGTCTGAGCATCCGGTCCGCAGCGCAATATGGGTCGTGAGGCGGGTAGCACGGGCGTGAGCGCTGCTCTCCCCCGGCCTGCGCGAACCGGGTATGATGAATTCGCGTACCGCTGGTGGTTTCTTTCCTGGCCCTGCAAGCGGAAAATCGCGTGGTGCGAAAAACATCCCAAATACCGGCCGCTCTCGCCACGATCGATGCCTCGCCAGGTGACGCTTCCGGCGCGCTGTGCGCACGGTTTCAGCGGGTGGGATTTATCGAGGGCAGTCAGCCCCAGATCACGGCCGAAACCACCAACCTGTTGCGCACGCGGCTGCGCGCGGCCGCCGGCTTTCTCGGTCTCGCGTTTGGACTGTTTTTTCTTTATCGGTTGATCACCGGCGACGGTCCGGGCCATTCGGACAGTTTCACGTTCTACTTCCATTTTGCCCTTACGGTCATGTTGGCTTCGTCGTTCGCGTTGCTGTGCAGACGATGCAACATTCCGCTCTCGGTGCTGCGCGCATACGAACTGGCGATTTTCGGACTGCCGGTCGCGTATTTTGTGATTTACGACTATACGCTGCTGAAGATTCTTGCCAGGAGAAACTATCTCCCCAACCCGCTCTCATTCTGGATGGGCATTGTGTTTATCTACGCAATGTTCATTCCCAACACCTGGCGCAGGGCCGCTGTGATCATCGGTATGATTTGCGCGGCTCCCCTGCTGTTGATCGTTTATCTGTGGACGACCGACCCGGTATTTGCATCGGTTGCAAGTGACGGGGCAGGGTTCGCCGTCGAAGTCGTGATCATGCTGGGCGTAACGTTCTTGTCCACCACCTACGGCACCCACATGATCGGCAGCCTGAGGCGCGAGGTCTTCGAAGCCAAGCAGTTGGGCCAATATCGGCTCTGCCGGTTGATTGGCTCTGGCGGCATGGGCGACGTTTACTTGGCCGAACATCAAATGATGAAGCGGCCATGCGCGATCAAGCTGATTCGCCCGGGAAAAGCGACCGATCCCCAGGCGCTCGCCCGCTTCGAGCGCGAGGTGCGCGCCACCGCCAAGCTCTCGCATTGGAACACGATCGAGATTTTCGATTACGGCCGCACGGAAGACGGCACGTTCTATTACGTCATGGAGTACTTGCCCGGTTTGAGCCTGGCCGATCTGGTCGAAAAGCACGGGCCGTTGCCGGCGGCGCGCGCCATTCATTTGCTCACTCAGTCGTGCGACGCCCTGGCCGAGGCGCATACCGCGGGACTCATTCATCGCGACATCAAGCCGGGCAATATTTTCGCGGCCCAGCGGGGCGGTATTCACGACGTGGCCAAACTGCTCGATTTCGGCCTGGCCAAGCCCATCGCAAGCGACGCGCCGGTGCAACTGACCCAGGAAGGCTCGATCACCGGCTCGCCGTTGTTCATGTCGCCCGAGCAAGCACTGGGCGATAGTGAACCCGACGCTCGCAGCGACATTTATTCGTTGGGCGCGGTGGCCTATTACCTGTTGACCGGCGCTCCGCCGTTCGACGGCGAGCGGGCCATCAAGATCATGCTGGCCCATGCGCATCAACAGGTGGTGCCCCCCTCCCGGCTCCGGCCCGATATTCCGCGCGATATCGAGCAGGTTGTGTTGCGCTGCATGGCCAAAAATCCCGCCGAGCGCTATCAGAGTGCCGCTGCGTTGCGCCAGGCCCTATCGGAGTGCGTGGCCGCCGGCGGCTGGACGCACGAAGACGCCGCCGGGTGGTGGCAAGCCAACGGCGTGCAGGATTCACACCTCGAAGCCATGGCCGCCGCCGCCATTTAGGCAACAGCGCAAGCGCGGTTGCGAGGCCCTCCCGCTGGCGGACGCGGGCTATAATAGAGTATTCTGAAAGATTGCATTTGGTTCTCCGGTTCCAATCGCCACACCTACGCCAATGACTGCTCAAGCGATCGCGCGAACCATGTTCGCCAAAATCTGGGACGATCACGTCGTGCACGCCGAAGATGGCCAGCAGACGATCCTTTACATCGACCGCCACCTGGTGCATGAAGTCACCAGTGCCCAGGCCTTCGAGGGCCTGCGCACGAATGGACGCAAAGTTCGCCGGCCAGAGTTGGCCACGGCCACGGTGGATCACAACGTTCCGACCACCGATCGCCGACTCCCCATTGTCGATCCCATCTCGAAGCAACAGATCGACACGTTGCGAGAGAATTGCCGCCAGTTCAGCATCCGGCTGTACGATCTCGACGATCCGCAGCAGGGCGTCGTGCACATCATCGGCCCGGAGCTGGGCCTGACCCAGCCGGGCATGACGATCGTCTGCGGCGATAGCCACACGGCCACCCACGGCGCTTTCGGCGCCCTGGCCTTCGGCATCGGCACCAGCGAGGTGGAACACGTGTTGGCCACTCAAACGCTCTTGCAGTCCCGCCCCAAGACGATGGAGCTGCGCGTCGAGGGGCGTCTGGGCCCGGGCGTCACGGCCAAGGATTTGATTCTGTACTTGATCGGCCAGATCACGACCGACGGCGGCACCGGCTATTGCATCGAATACACCGGCAGCGCCATCCGCGCTTTGAGCATGGAAGAGCGGATGACGGTGTGCAACATGACGATCGAAGCCGGAGCCCGGGCGGGAATGATCGCGCCCGACGAGACGACCTTCAATTACCTGCGCGGCCGCGAATTTGTTCCGCGCGATTTCGAGGCCGCCGTTGACCGCTGGCGCAAATTGCCGACCGATCGGGGGGCCGAGTACGACGAAGTCCTGGTCTTCGACGCGGCCAACGTGTCGCCGCAAGTGACCTGGGGAACAAACCCCGGCCAGGTCGCGCCCGTCACGGGCCGCGTGCCTAATCCGGCCGAGCAGTCGAGCGAGGCCGATCGCAAAAATGTCGCCAGCGCGCTGGCCTATATGGATCTGAAGCCCGGGGCGCCAATTCTGGAGATCAACCTGGATCGCGTGTTCATCGGCTCGTGCACCAACGCGCGGATCGAGGATTTGCGGGCCGCGGCCGCCGTGGCGCGGGGCTACAAAGTCTCCCAGCGCGTCGGCGCGATGGTCGTGCCGGGCAGCGGCCAGGTCAAGAAACAGGCCGAAGCCGAAGGGCTCGATCGGATTTTCAAAGAGGCCGGTTTCGAATGGCGCGAGGCCGGCTGCAGCATGTGCCTGGCCATGAACCCCGACAAACTGGAACCGGGCGAGCGCTGCGCTTCGACCAGCAATCGCAACTTCGAAGGCCGGCAAGGCAAAGGCGGACGCACCCACCTGGTTTCGCCCGCCATGGCCGCCGCCGCCGCCATCACCGGGCATTTTGTCGACATTCGCGGGTGGGATTACAAGAAATAAGGCCAGAGGAGTTTAGCAATTTCCCCCTCTCCCAAAGGGCGAGGGTTCTGACGACAGCCTACAGCCTCACAGAATCAACGACCCATGCAGTCATTCAAAAAACATACGGGCCTGGTCGCCCCCATGGATCGGGCCAACGTCGATACGGATCAGATCATCCCCAAGCAATTCTTGAAGCGCATCGAACGGACCGGATTCGGCCAGTTCTTGTTCTTCGACTGGTGCTTTCTCGACGATGGCACGCCGAATCCACGGTTCGAGTTGAACGAGCCCCGCTTGAAAGGCGCGAGCATCTTGCTGGCGCGGCGCAACTTCGGCTGCGGTTCGAGCCGCGAGCACGCCCCTTGGGCCTTGCAGGATTACGGCTTTTCGGTGCTGATTGCCCCCAGCTTCGCCGATATCTTTTACAACAACTGCTTCAAGAATGGCATGCTGCCGATCCCACTGAAAGAAGAGATTGTCGACGACTTGTTCGTTCGCGCCGCGAGCGGCCGGTATCGCCTGACCATAGATCTTGAGACCTGCACGATCAGCGACGACACGGGTCTGTCGATCCGCTTCGAGATCGAGCCGCACCGCCGCCATTACCTGCTCGACGGCCTGGACGACATTGGACTGACGCTCGAGCACGCCGATAAGATCGCCGCATACGAACGGGCCCACGGACTGGCACCGGTCGGGGCGTAACCCGAAGCGCACGCGAGGGAAATTGAAACACCAACCCGAGGTGGCCATCGAGAGTTCGTTGTGTTTGCGTAGCGCATTCAAAACTGTGGGCCCTAATCAATGACCACGCGCCGCCAGAAAATCGAAACCATGCTGGCCGACGATCCGGCTGACCCATTCCTTCACTACAGCCTGGCGCTGGAATTGGAAAAAGAAGGCCGGCATGACGAGAGCCTGGCCGAATTCCGCGGGCTCATGTCAGCGTCGCCCCCTTACGTGCCGGCATTTTTCATGGCGGCCCAACAGCTCGCGCGGCTCGGCCGCACCGCCGCATCTCGCACGGTCTTGCGCGACGGCATCGAACAAGCCCGCACCGCCGGTGACGCGCACGCCGCCGGCGAAATGAGCGAATTTCTAGCCAGCTTGGGCGCGCTGGGCGAGTAGCGCGGCCGGGAATCGGGTCAAGTCTTCAACATTGCCGGGGAGCAACGGAATTCCAGCCGCTGCTCGGCCCAGGTGGCGATCGCCAGCAGCTTCGCTTCGCTCCATGCGGGGCCGACGAATTGCAGCGATAGGGGCAGACCCGCTGATGTCAATGCGCAGGGGATCGAAACAGTCGGCACGCCGCTGTAGCTCCAGGGTGAGTTGAAACGCGGATCGCCGGTCGACTCCAAGCTGGCCGGCGCGGCGGTGGGCGTGGATGGCGTCACCAGGGCATCGACCCCCGACAAGGTCCGGGCCAACGCGTTTTGGAACTGCACCCGGTGGCGCAGCGCCGCCTGGTACTCGCTCATCGAAATCGCAAATCCTTCGTCGAGCAGTGCGGCCATCTTCGGACCATAACCTTCGCGCGGCGCGCCGAATTGCGCGCGATGAAAATCGGCGGCCTCGGCGGCCATCAGC
>JACQFF010000102.1 GCA_016200205.1 Planctomycetia bacterium | reverse complement strand
TTTGAGTTCGTTGAGCTCATCGACGCGGACATTCGTCACCATCCCCCGCGCATCGATCGACACGCCCCCGACCTGCTGCGAAACAAACTGGCCATGCGCTTGTTCGAGCGAAGCGAGCCAGAGCGCTGTGGTAACGGCCGCCAGCGCGCCGCGATGCCCACAGGCAGCAATGCAGTTGTGAAGCGACATGCAGTACTCTCCCTGAGGCGGTTCCTGTCAAAATCGCGTGCGTCGGAGTCGAGCGACGCGGGCGGACGGCAAACGGTGAAAAACGCTGTAAAGTGCTAGCGGCCTATCAAATAGGATAATTCGAGGGGGTATTACCCGCAAGCAAAATCCGCGGCTCGCGATCGACCGGCCCGGTCCTGACGAGGCCAATAAACAGCCATCAAAATCGGCCCCAGCGGCGCAAATCTGGTTGGAAATCTGGGAAAACTGCGATCTCCGGGGTGCAGGCCAATGCAGGGGCACGCAGTAGTCAACGCCGCATTAACCGGCAAACCCATTGCAATCGTTAAAGTCACCCCATTCTGTCGGTCGAAGCTAACGGACAGGCTAGTTCGGCCATTTTTTGGGTGGCCGGGATGCGCACGCTTTAAGGCTTCATTATTCAAAAGACTCAGAAGAGCAGCAAACGTGCTTTTTACCACACTGAAAAACCGACGTGCGGCCGCCGTTGCTGGCATGTTGGCGTCGCTCGTGTTCGTATTGACTGGTTGCAATCGGACCATGTACCGGCTGCGAGCGGACAAGGAAGTCAAATACCTGGTGGAGCAGAAGTCCAACGATCCTCGTTGGGATTTGCACAGTTTTACGATCGGCATGGACCCGCGGAGCCGGTACTTCGATCCGACCGACCCCGATCGCCCGCCGATGCCCTATGACGACCCTGCCGCGCACCGCTATATGCACTGCATTGATGGCAAAAAGGCTTACCCGTGCTGGCACATGAACGGCAATCGGTATGGGTTGGAAAACCCTCGGTGGAAGGAGTTGCTTGCGCAATACAACGAAGTCACGCCCGAGGGGGCCATCAAGTTGACGATGAACGGCTCGGTTTGTCTGGCGCAAATTCACTCGGCCGACTATCGGACTCAAATCGAGACCATTTATTCCTCGGCACTGGATTTGAGCACGGAACGATACCGGTTCGACGTGCAATTCTTTGGCGATTCGAACACGGTGTTCAATCATGCGAACACGGTAGCAGCCAATGGGAAACACACAGAAAGCAACACGCTTTCGCAGCTCCCTGTCACCGTCGGCGCCAATGGCGCGGCCCTTCCGGCTACGTACCAGATACAGAAGCAGTTTGCGACGGGTGGCGAGCTGCTCGTCGGCTTCGCCAACACGTTTGTTTGGCAGTTTGCCGGGACCAACACGACCACGACCAATTCGCTGTTCAATTTCGCTTTCATTCAGCCCTTGCTGCGCGGCGGCGGTCGGGTGATTGCGCTGGAGACCCTCACGCTGGCGGAACGTACCCTGCTGTACAACTTGCGTGCGTTCCAACGATATCGGCAAGGTTTTTACGCGGCCGTGACCGTCGGCAACTCGTTCGCCGGAGCCGTCCAGGGGCCTACTCGCAAGGGCGGTTTGCTCGGCGGCACCGGCTTGACGGGGTTTACGGGTCAAGGCGCGAGCGGCTTCGGCGCCATCGGCTCTGTATTGACTGGTGCGGCGATCGGCGGCGGCGGTGGCGGCGGCGCCGGCGGTGGTTTCGGCCTGGCGGGAGGTGGCGCCGGCCCCGTCGGCGGATTTGTCGGGTTGGCTCAGTTACTGCAACAAGTTCGCCTCATTCAGGCCAATCTCGACACCCAGCTACGAACACTGGGTCTGTTGGAGGCCAATCTTGACGCGGGGCTGATCGACATTGTTCAAGTCGATAGCTTCCGCCAGAACATCGAAACGACCAGGGCTACTTTGTTGCAGAACCAAATTACATTGCAGTCGACGCTCGATCAATTCAAGATCGCAATACTTGGACTTCCGCCGAATCTGCCGGTCGAAATCGACGATAGCTTGCTCAAACAATTCGAGTTTATCGATCCGAAAACGACGTCGGTCCAGCACTTGATCGAGGATTTCGTCAATGTTGTGGGCGATCTACCGCCGGAACCGGCGGAACAGGATCTAAAAAGCGCGCTGGAAGTTTTGAGCAAGCTAAGACAGCGGCTGGCGCTGCAATTCAAAGCGGCCCAGGCGGACATGCAGCGGATGGAGTCCGTCGTGCCGGTGCGGAAGAAGACCCTGAAGGCCGAACAGGCGGCTCGGTTCGACGAGGATCGCAAGAAACTGGCCATCGGTCTGGCGGAGGTCGAGGATCGGTTCAGCCAGACCGAAGGCGTATTGCAGAACCTGCAAAATCGCGTAGGCACCGGGGAACGGGGAATATTAGCCGATGAAATCGTGTCGTTAGCGACAGGGTTGTCGGGCTTGACCCAAGAGCTGTCGCTAGTTAAGGCCCGTGCGCGTGTCGAATCAATCACGATTCCGAACATCGAATTGACTTCCGATCGCGCTTTGGAAATCGCCCGCGCGAATCGGCTCGACTGGATGAACCAGCGGGCCGCTCTGATCGATTCGTACCGCTTGATTGCCTTCAACGCCAATGCACTGAAAGCGGGTGTGAACCTGACGTTCAACGGCGATTTGGGCACGATCGAAAGGAACAATCCGGCCTCGTTCAACGCTCGCAGCAGCCACTTGAGCGTGGGCGTTCAATTCGATTCGCCCTTCAGCCGGCGCGCGCAACGAAACACCTATCGCGTCGTATTGATTCAGTACCAGGCAGCCCGCCGTTTCCTGTATCAGTTCGAAGACAACACCAATTTCGTCTTACGCAACCTGATCAGGACACTGGAGCAACTTGAGGTCAACATCGAGATTCAACGCCGGGCCGTGGTGCTTGCCATCCGGCGGGTGGACAAGACGCGCGAGGATTTGAACAAGCCCCCGGCGCCGGTTCAGCCGGGTCAGCCCGTGGAGACGCTCGGTCCCACGGTGGCTGTAAACCTGATTTCCGCGCTCACCGACTTGCAGCAAACCCAGATCTTTTTCATCAGCGTGGTACTCAATCATTTGGAGAACCGCATATTGCTTTACCGGGAATTGGGCATCATGGAGCTGGACGATTGCGGCATGTGGATCGACAAGCCGCTGAACGAGGCCGACTGGCTGACCGCGGAACAATGCCCCCTGCCGCCGCCGGTGCCGGTGGAATGGATGCAAGACGCCGGCGTGGACCCGACGGAGGTGCAGGACTACTCCGCCCTAGATCAAAACGGCGTCCAAGACCGTGCCGCTGACTCCCCGGCGGTGATGCGCGAGCCAGAGGTGGTCTCGAAAACCCCGGCACCTGACACCTCCGATCCACGGCCACTTGAGCGAGTGCGGCGTTTCGCCAAAGAGCAGCCAACACCGACGACCAGGCCGGCCGAGGACCAGACTGCGCCGAAGGCCGAAAAGACGCCGCGATGGGTACCGGCCGGTCGCGGTCGTCGCGGCCCCGATCCGGTACCGCACAGTTCGGAGAACCGCAATCAACTGACAGGGGCTTCGACCCCGGAGGAAGTCGATTGGACGGCAAAGCCGGCGCCGTCCGGGCCAGCCATACGCCGCTGAAAAACCTCCCCGGCGGGGGACAGATCTTGTCCGATCCGACTTGAAATCGCGACCCGGAGTAGCCAGAATGAAGACACGGTGAATACCCTCGGGCGCGACAATCCTACCCTACCTTGACTCCCGCCATCCCTCCGCACACAGAGATTTAGGGCTTGACCTATGGCCATTCACACCATGGAAGACGAAGACCGTACGTCCCAATTTGCCACGGCCCTCAAGGGCGCTAGTTCGCAAACTGCCAGCCCTCCGCTGGCTCGCCGCCGCGGTGTTCCGAGTTGGCTGACCCTGGGAGCCGTGGTCGCCCTGGTTTTGGTGTTAGGGGTGGCGGCCGCCGTCAAGTCGGATTTGCTGACGTCCGCCGCGCCGGAAGGAAAGGCGTTGACCGAGACGGTCCATCGTTCCGACCTGGTCGTATCGATTGCCGAGGACGGCAATGTGGAAAGCTCGCACAACGTGGATATCAAGTGCGGGGTCAAGGGGGGCAGCACGATTCTGTGGCTGATCAAAGACGGTACGGAAGTGCAGAAGGGTGACGAGTTGGTGCGGCTCGATTCCTCGTCGATCGAGGATCAGATCGGTCAGCAGAAAATCACCTATGAAAAATCCAGGGCCGCCATGATCGAATCCGAAAAGACCCACGACGCCGCCAAGATCGCCGTCAACGAATACATTGAAGGGACCTTTGTCCAGAATCTGCAAGACCTGGACGCCAAAGTGACCGTCGCCAAGGAGAACTTGGAAAGCGCGCGCAATGCCTATCAGTTCACGGAAAAAATGCTTCGCAAGGGTTACGTGACCAATTTGCAGCGCGATGCTCAAGCTTTTGCGGTCAAGAGGTCCGAGCTCGATTTGGGAGTGGCTGAGACGGCAAGAAAGGTGCTCGAGCAATTCACTAAAGACAAGGTTTTGGTGGGATTGCAAAGCACGCGAGATTCGGCTAGGGCTCGCATGGCCTCCGACGAAGAGGCCTTCAAGCTGGATGAGGCTCGGCTGGAACGACTCGAAACACAGTTGAGGGCATGCACAGTCGTTGCGCCGGATAATGGAATGGTCGTGTACGCCAATGACCAACAGCAGATGGGCCGCGGCGGAAGTTCTCAGCAGTCGATCGTGGAAGAAGGCGCTTTGATGCGCGAACGGCAAACGATTATTAAACTACCCGATCTTACGCGGATGCAGGTCAAAAGCACGATTCACGAATCGAAGGTCGACATGCTGCAACGCGGCATGCGCGCGCGGATTCACATTCAGGACCACGATTTCCAAGGCACGGTCACCTCGATCGCCAACCAGGCCGAGCCGACGAATTGGTTCGCGGGCAACGTCAAGGAATATGCCGCGATCGTCAGCATCGACAGTGATCCGCACGGACTGCGGCCGGGCATGACCGCGGCCGTCGAAATCCTGGTGGCCAATCTGAAAAACGTGCTTAGCGCGCCGGTCGAAGCGGTCGTGGAACAAGGCGGCAAATTCTACTGCTGGGTCTCCACTCCTTCCGGTCCACAGCGCCGCCCGGTGGTTTTGGGCATGAGCAACAACACCCGGATCGAAATCAAAGACGGACTGGCGGACGGCGATGTGGTGCTGAAGAATCCGCGTGCGATGATAGAAGACGCGCGTGCCGATATCAAACAAGAAGAAAAAGTCGACGTGAAGAAGAAATTCGGCGACGATAAGCCAGCCGCCCTTCCCAAGATCAACAATGCGCCTGGCGGCGCGGCGGGTCCTGCCGGCGGCGAGAAAGGAAAAGCGGGCAGCGGCCCAGGCCGCGGGGGGTTCGCGTTTCCCGACTTCAAATCCCTCGACAAGGACAACGATGGCAAAATCAGTCCGGACGAAGCCCCCGAACGGATGAAGGACCGCTTTGGCGAGATGGACACCGATCAGGATGGCTTCCTCGACAAGAAGGAATGGGAGGAAGTCCGCAAAAAGGTGCAGATCATGATGCAGCAGATGCAGCAGCGGGGAGCTGGCCAAGGCGCTCCCGGCGGCGGCCCCTGATGATCCGCATTGGGGTTACCTCTCGGCGCTAATTTCCCGGCCCGAGTTTGCGCGGTACGTTTTTCCGTTCGAAGGGCTAGGCGTTTGAGCTCAAGATTCTGGCAGACCCTGCGGTTGGGACTCAAAAGTTTGCTGCTGCACAAGCTGCGGTCCGGCTTGGCAATCTTGGGCATCTTTATCGGCGTCACCGCGGTGATCTGGTTGGTGGCCATGGGCGAAGGCGTCAGCTATCAGGCCCAGCAGCAGATCAAAGATCTCGGCGCCAACAACATCATCGTTCGCAGCATCAAGCCTCCGTCGGATGCCACGCGCGGCGGCGGTTTCTTCATGGCCTATGGCCTGTTGCGCGACGACTATGATCGCATGGTCGCCAATATTCCCACGCTGTTGCAGGCGGTGCCCATGCGCGAGATACGCAAGGAGGCCCGCTATCTCGACAAAGTCACGGACGTGCGGTTGGTGGGTTGCACGGCGAAGTATCTGGAGATCAACAATCTGCGGATGTCGCGCGGCCGCTTTCTGTCCGACAAGGATTTGGAGCGGGCCGACAACGTGGCGGTGATCGGAGACGCGGCGGCAAAGGTTCTGTTTCCTTATGAAAACCCCATCGGACGTTTCCTGCAAGTCGAGAAAGAGTTTTACGTAATCGTGGGACAAACTGAGGATAAAACGCCCTCGGGAGGCATCGGCGGCAGCCTGGCGGCGCAGGACTACAACCTCGACGTCTACATTCCTCTATCCACCCTCCGCTGGCGAATTGGCGACATGGTCGCCACCTCGCGCGCCGGCAGCCGCGAGGGTGAGGTCGTGCAATTGAGCCAAATCACCGTGACCGTCCACGAACTGGCGGAAGTGGACGCGACCGCCGACATTATCAAGACGCTGCTGCAAAAATTTCATCCCGTCGTCGATTACGCTGTGACCGTGCCGAAAGAGCTGTTGCAACAGGCCCAAGTGCTGCAAATGATGTTCAACCTATTGTTGGTGTTGATCGCCGGCATCGCGCTGTTGGTCGGCGGGATCGGCATTATGAACATCATGCTGGCGACCGTCACGGAGCGAACGCGCGAAATCGGGATTCGCCGGGCTTTGGGGGCCAAACAGCGAGACATCGTCTCGCAGTTCTTGACCGAGACGGTCGTGCTTTCCGCCACCGGCGGGTTGCTAGGCGTGTTCTTCGGCTTCTTGTGCCACCCGGCGATCGTCGGCACGCGCGCGGTGATGCGCCAGTTGTTTCCGGACGTGATCGCTTCCCTGCCCTCGAACATCCAGCAGTTGGAGCCGCGGATCGCGCCGTGGTCGATTATCGCGGCTTTTTTGATCTCGGTCGGCGTGGGCGTCGTGTTTGGCCTCTATCCGGCCCAGCGCGCCGCGAAAATGGACCCGATCGAAGCCTTGCGCCACGAATAGTTTCGCACTCCCGAGGATTTACTCTCGTGAAAATGGCGGCCCGGATCATCGACGTGCACAAGGATTACATCCTCAAGGGCGGGATTGTCGTGCGGGCCCTGCGCGGAATTTCCATTGATTTTCCCGAAGGCGACTTCGTGGCCATCATGGGCACCTCGGGGTCCGGCAAAAGCACGCTTTTGAATTTATTGGGGTGCTTGGATCGCGCCACCAAAGGTGAATATCATCTGGGCGGCGAGGATGTGTCGAAATTGAACGACAACGAGCTTTCGGAAATACGCAGCCGGTATTTGGGCTTCGTCTTTCAGTCATACAACTTGATCGCCCAGTTGACGGTGGTCGAGAACATCGAGTTGCCGCTCTACTATCAGGGCAACATCTCGCGCGATGCCAGAGAGCGATGTCTCGAGATGGCCAGCATGGTGGGGCTCTCGGATCGCCTGGATCACCGACCATATCAGCTCTCCGGCGGACAGCAGCAGCGCGTGGCGATTGCCCGAGCCCTGGTCAACAACCCGCACGTGATCTTGGCCGACGAGCCGACGGGTAACTTGGATTCGGCGACGGGCGAAGAGATTATGCAAGTGCTCGAGGCGCTCAATGCGGCGGGAAAAACAATCATCATGGTCACGCACGAGGCCGACGTCGCGGCGCGAGCCCACCGCACGGTGCGCATGCGCGACGGCATGCTCGAGACCCATACGCCGACCGGAGCGCTTAACTAGCCTTCGGACCAGGTTCAATCGAGGGCTCGAAGTCACCGGCGTCTTGCCAGTGCACGCCGGACGCGCACGGGCAGAATGCGCGCGCCAGCAGCGCATCGACCTCGGTCAAACCATGAGGTCGGCCTTATTGAGGCCATTGTCCCAGCGGCATCTCGCGCAATGTCAATTTGGCCGGATCGAGCGCCACGTGCTTGATCTTCCGACGCTTCCACGTATATGTGATGTGCGCCAATCCATCCGGAGTACGGATCACCGCTGGATACGAGTACTCGCCCCGCTCGGGTTCCAAAGCCAGTGCCGAGAGCCAGTTTTTGCCGTCGGTGGAAATTGCCACGTTCAGCGGAGTGCGGCCGCGCGGCGTGTGAAAGTTACGCTTTGAAGCCGGCGGAAGAGCATTGATGTACCTCTCGATGGTTTGGGGTAGCAAACACCGCAAGCCCATTAAAGCCGCCAGAATACCGAAGAACAATCCCCGCGCCCGCTCACGGGAACAGAGAACTCGAACGGGCTTTCACAGCCCGCCGTACGGAGTCACTCGTGCTCGCTCCAGACTCGCACCTCGCCCGACTCGCCCAGTTCGATCGACAGCACGTTTGGGTGGCAGCAGACAGGGCAGTCTTCCACATAGCGCTGAACGGCGCCTGCCGAGGGGTCGATCGGGATCACGATCTCCTCGCCGCACGAATCGCAGATGTAGGTAGCTTCGTCGCGCATGGATGTATCGACGATGTATTACGGGAATTGAGCGGGCCAGCGCGTGCTATGCGAGGCCTTTCTGCACGGCCTCGCGCGTTTTTTCCAATCCCGTGCGCGCCACCAGTAGCGGATCTTGATTCCAATATTCGCGGTTGAATACTTCCAGCGAAAGCATGCCGCGAAACCCGATTCCCTTTAGATTTTGGAACAGCGTGCCCAAAGGCGCGACGCCGTCGCCTGGGAAAACGCGATGGGCATCGGTGATTTCCTTGCGATCGGGTTTGGCCGGGTAGTCGTTGATGTGAAACACGTGCATCGACTGACCGGCCAACAACCGCAAACTCTCGAAATCGGACCCGCCCTTGTACAGATGATACGCGTCGGCCAGGATGCAGGCCTGCGGGTGTCCCGCTTCCACCGCCACGAACGTCACTTCGCTCAACTTGCCCAGCACGCGCGAAAAACCCCACAGCTCAAGCTGTGGCACCGCGCCGTGCTGTTGGCCCAAGGCGAGCAGCCCATGGTAGCGCTGGGCAATGGTGACCAGGTCGAGGCGATCTTTCTCACTGGCGCCGGCCGGCGGCGCCGCGATGCGATTACCGCCGATCTCGACGGTCAAATCCATGATCCGCCCAGCTTCTTCCAGACCCTGGGTTCGCCGCGCGTCGTCGTCGACAATCCATTCGGCAAAGCCGATGACACTTTCCACCGATAAGCCGAGGTCGGAGAACCGTTTCTTCAAATCCGGTAGCGAGCCGCCGGCCCGCGCGTATTCGTCGATTTCGGAGACCCAGGGCTCGATTCCCCGATAGCCGGCCCGCGCGACAATCTCAATTTCCGCGACCAACGACAACTTCTGCCCGCGGATCGTGCTGGTATTGAAGCAATAGCCAAACGGTTCGTTGGCGGGCCGACCGGAGGCATGGGCCGAACTGGTTTGGGCCATTAGCGCCGCGGCGCCCGCTGCGCTGATCGAATGACTGAGCATTTCACGTCGAGTGGGTTTGGAGGACATGTGCGCGGGGTGCCTTGGGCAGCAGGGTGTATCGGCGGGATTGTAGCACTCACAATTCGTCGTCGGGTGCAAAGGTTGTGTTTAGCTCGCTCGCCACTGGCGGCGCCGAGCCCGGCCGCACGGGCGGCTCATTGTTTTGCCAGGCTAGCACGAAGTGGATGGTCTCGTTTCGCTGCTGGGCCGTCTCGTTGGTCGTCACATGCTTGTCCAGCAGCTTCCAGCCTAGGTTCAAGTAATCGTTCACTTCTTTCGGATCGCTCAAGACGACCAGTTCGCGAGTGTCCTCTAACCGGCGCACCGAGGCCAACACATACGTGACCCGCGCCGGCTGATCGTTCGTGGCCTCGACGACATACTGGTTGATTAGATTCCAGCCAAACCGCAGATATTGGTTGGCCGTCTCGTGGCTGGTGGTTTCCATCACGCGTCGGGTGCCTTCAAGGTTCATAAGAGCCATCCTACCGTAGGGAAAACGCCGGCAAAAGCCTGCGCCGGCGAGGGTAGCGGTTCCTTTCGAGATTCTTCTTCACGGACCCGCGGCGATCAGGTCGTGAAAGCTCCAATCAGCGCTGGTCACGGCTCTGCAACGACGATTTGCCAGTACCCGTAGGCTCGCCATAATAGACGCTATTCCTCGGCTAACGACGGAGCTGAACCGATCGGCGGCTGGACGAGTCGGATCTGAAGCATGACTCCTGAAACCATTCCCAGTTATGACTTTCTAGCCCCGCAGCGAATCATCTTCGGCTGGGGGCGATGGCGCGAGATTGGCCCCCTGGCAAGCCAGATCGGCCGCCGGGCGTTTGTCGTGCTCGGATCCCGCACATTGGCCGCGGGCAGTTTCATTTCAGATCTGCGCAACGTGCTTCGCGAAAACGACGTCGAAGCCGTTGAGCTGGCGACCATTGTTCATGAGCCGGAAGTGGCTGATGTCGATCGGGCTGCCGAGCTTATTCGCGGATACCAGATCCGTGCCGGCGATTTGGTGATCGGAATCGGCGGCGGCTCGGCGATCGACTTGGCCAAAGCCGTGGCCGCTTTGGCAACTAACTCGGCCGGCGCAACGGTCAAGGACTATTTGGAGGGCGTCGGCCGGAGCTTGCAATTGACGATTCCGCCGCTTCCCGTGCTCGCCCTGCCCACCACCGCTGGCACGGGCAGTGAAGCCACGAAGAACGCCGTGATTTCGTCGTACGATCCGCCCTTCAAGAAGAGCTTGCGATCCGATGCGATGATGCCACGGGCGGTTGTCGTCGATCCCGAGCTCACGGTTTCCCTTCCGCCAGCGACCACGGCCCACACCGGCATGGATGCGATTACCCAATTGATTGAAAGCTGTCTTTCGCGCAAAGCCAAGCCGATTCCGCAAGCTCTCGCTGCCACTGGTTTGAGGTTGGCAACGGGCGCGCTTGTCGAAGCCGTTGAAAACGGCCAGTCGCGGCCGGCGCGCGAAGCGATGGCCCAGGCAGCGCTGCTCTCGGGCATGGCGTTGGCCAACTCCGGGCTGGGCATGGCGCATGGCG
>JACQFF010000032.1 GCA_016200205.1 Planctomycetia bacterium | reverse complement strand
GGTGGACAGCGGCAAGTCCTGGCGAGCCTGCTCTCGGGCCACGCCCGAGGCGATCCGCTGTTCGTACATCTCTCGCGCCCGACGCTGGAACTCGGCCTCGGACACAGAAAGTGCGTCGCCAGTTTCGAGATCTAAAAAGCCTTCGCTTCCCTGGCGGTTTTGCGTGGCTTGGGTCCGCCACGCATCGGGGGTCGTCGTTTGCATGGCGTCGATAGCCAGCGAGTAGCGCGTGCTGTATTCGTTGACGTTGGCCGTGCGATGGCGAATCCACTGCCGCCAGCAATCCATCGGCGCGCGTACCAGGAATTTCAACTCCGCCATTTCGAAGGGCGTGGTGTGGTGGTGTCGCAATAGATAACGGACCAGTCCACGGTCGTCCGAGACCTTCCGCGTCCCCTCGCCGTAACTGACGCGAGCCGCTTGCACGACGGCTTGATCGTCGCCCATCACGTCGACCAAACACACGAATCCGTCGTTAAGGACGGAAAATTTTTTCCACCGCAGTTGGGCGACCTGTTCAGCGTTTGTGGCCATCGGACTTTAGAATTCCTACTTCTTGGCCAGCAATTCTTCCACCAGTTTGGCCACCAGCGATGGATTGTCCTGCTTGACCAGATGCTCGATCCGGGAAGCCGGCACGTTGAGTTTTTCCAAGGCGCTGGCAATGTTTTTCCACTGCTTTTGCCGGCCTTTGCCCTCGGCCAAATACAGCTCGGTCACCAGCTCGCTCAACCGCTGCAGTGAAATCGCTGCGCGATTGTTGTAGTAGTTCTTGATGATCTTTTGCTGGTATTTCGATCGTTCCGCCACGGCGACTCTCCATCGAGTTTTATGGACCGCCCGCGAAGTCCGTTTCACGTTCCGTGATCTTCTCCAAATCGGGTCGCTTTGGCAACCACTATTGATATCCAAGCTTGAGAACCCAATGCGCGGACATGGTTTAAGTCCCTCGTCCTTCGAGCTTCCGTTGATCACCCTTCAATTCTATGCCCGACACAAGCTGGGGTTGACAAAAGGATTCGCCGTCATGGCACGACCAAGCCCGAGCGGCGGGCGATTCAGATCTTTCGCGAATTCGGCCGGCGTTCTACCATAGCCCGCCATGGCGAACCGCAAGTCGTGGCATCTCTGGGGCGGATTTTGGACGACCAGCTTGGGCACGCTCGCCAGCCGCGTGCTGGGGCTCGTGCGCGACATGGCTACCGCCGCCCTGTTAGGCCTGGGTGAAGGCGGTGTCATGGACGCTTTCGTGATCGCCTTCCGCATCCCGAATTTGCTGCGGCGGGTTTTTGGTGAAGGGGCGCTGGCGGCTAGCTTTCTACCGGTCTTCAGCGCCGAGTTCGAACGCGATCCTCGCGGGGCCTGGCAACTCCTCAGCGCCCTGTTTGCCTGGTTGGCGATCGTGCTCTCGGTGGTGGTGTTGGTGGGAGAAGCCGCCTGCGCGGCATTGTGGTGGGTCGATCGCAGTGCCGGCGCCACGCCACTCCTTGGCTTGCTCTCGGCGATGCTTCCTTATCTGACCCTTATTTGCCTCTCCGCTCAAGCCTCCGCGGCGCTGCAGGCGCTTTTGCAGTTCAAACTGCCGGCGCTGGTGCCCACGCTTTTGAACGTCTGTTGGCTGGCGGCCGCTTGGGGTGTCGCGCCGTGTTTCGCGCCCGACAAACTGGCCCAAGCCTATACCATCGCCTTCGCGGTGCTGATCTCCGGCGTATTGCAATTCGTTGTTCAATTGCCGGCCCTGCGTAAAGCGGGCTTTCGTTTCGAATACAACTGGCGCGAGTGCCGCGAGGCATTTTGGCAAGTCGGCCAATCGATGGTGCCGATCACGCTGGGCATGGCGGTTACGCAATTCAACACGCTTTTGGACAGTTTGATCGCTTGGGGGCTCTCGGCCGAAGGCGGCGCGTCGCGGACGATCTGGTGGCTGGGAGGCGCGATCGGCTATCCGATGCAAACAGGAGCCGCGGCCGCGATTTATTACGGCGAACGCTTTTACCAATTGCCCGTGGGAATGCTGGGAGTGGCGATTGCCACGGTGATCTATCCCCTCTTGAGCCGGCACGCAGCTCGCCGCGATCATCGCCTGATCGGCGCGGATTTGACTCTCGCGCTGCGGCTGGTGTGGTTCACGGCCTTGCCGGCCGGCGTCGGAATCATTCTCGTGGCCCAGCCACTTACCCGACT
Source organism: Planctomycetia bacterium (assembly GCA_016200205.1). Taxonomy (GTDB): domain Bacteria; phylum Planctomycetota; class Planctomycetia; order Pirellulales; family PALSA-1355; genus PALSA-1355. Next base: position 5,374 of record JACQFF010000032.1, on the reverse strand, counting down.
GCTCTTCGAGCGAGGCGAGTTCACGGCCGATGATGCCGCCCGTGCGGCGCGAATGATTGCTTGCTATGCCAGCGGTGTGTGGGCATACTCGGCGATTCCCGTGTTGGTGCGCGGGTATTACGCCGTTGGCAACCGCGCCACGCCGGCCAGGTTGGGCTTAATCGCCGTCGGCGTGAATCTGGCGCTTAATCTGGCGCTGATCTGGCCGCTGGCCGAAATCGGCCTAGCCGTGGCGACCTCGATTGCGGCAGGCGTGCAGGTCGTTCTCTTGGCCGCAACGTTTTCCCGCGACACCACTCAGCTCGCCTGGAGGGAATTGGGCGCGACGCTGACGAAAAGCGCGATCGCCGTCGTGGCCATGACGCTGGCCGTCGCCGGCGTCGAACATTTCTATCCCGCTCGCCTAGAGCCCAATCGCATGCAGCAAGCGATACACGTTTCGCTGTTCATCGGCACCGGGGCCGCCGTCTACCTCTCGACCGCCTGGCTGTTGGGGATGAATGAGCTGCGGCTGTTGTTGGTCCGCCCCAAATTGCCTGCCGATCGGCTCAGCTCTTAAGCAATGATCTCTTTGATCGGCTGGCCAAAATCGATGGCCAATCGCTTGCGGCCGGGCACTTCCAGCCGTTTGGCATCGATGCCCAACTGGTGCAGCACCGTGGCGTGGATGTCGGTCACGTAATGCCGACTCTCGATGGCATGAAAGCCCAATGCGTCGGTGGCCCCGTGGGCGATGCCCCCCTTGAGTCCGCCGCCGGCCATCACCACCGAGAAACCGAATGGATGGTGATCGCGTCCGTCGCTCCCTTGCGTGCCGGGAGTGCGGCCAAACTCGGTGCCGATGACCAGCATCGTCTCCTCGAGCATTCCGCGCTGCTTTAGATCCGTGAGCAACCCGGCAATCGGCTGATCCACCTGGGCGCAATGCGTGGCGTGGTTGGTTTTTAGCGCACCGTGGGCATCCCAAGCGCCGGCGCCACCGTTGCTGCCGTGGAAGATCTGCACGAAGCGGACCCCTTTTTCCACCAGCCGGCGAGCCACGAGGCATTGGCGGCCGAACGTTTCGCTCGGTTTCTGATCGAGGCCATACAGCTTGCGGATCGCTTGTGTTTCGGCCTCGCAGTCCACTACCTCCGGCACGGCGGTCTGCATGTGAAACGCCAGTTCATACGATTTGATCCGGGCTCGAATGGCGTTGTCCTCGGGATATTCGACGGCGGCCAGCTTGTTGAGCCGGCCCAGCAATTCGAATTCGTGCTGCTGTTCTTCGCGATAGACATCGGCGCCGGGCGCGGCGAAGGGGAGCGGATCTTTCGGATCGACGCCGAGTTGCACGCCGTTGTGCTCGGGACCCAGATAGTTGGCCCCGTGAGCCCCGATGCCGCCGCAGCAGTCGGCGATTGGCGTGCCCAGCACGACGAACCGCGGCAGAGTGTCGTTGAGCGAACCGAGGCCATAGTGAACCCACGAGCCGATCGTGGGAAATTGGCCTTCAAGCACGTGGCGGCCGGTGTGGAATTGCAACTGGGCCCCGTGGTTGTTGTCGGTGGTCCACATCGAACGGACAATCGCCAGGTCGTCGGCGCACGAGCCGAGGTGCGGCCACCAATCGCTGATCTCCAGCCCGCTTTGTCCCCGCCTTTGAAATCCGACCTGCATCGGAAATAGTTTGTGGCGAATATGGCCGTTGGCGTCATTGGGCACGACCACCCGCAAGTTTTCGTTGACGAACGAAACGCTCAGCACGTCTTTATGCGGCGTATCGCCGATCTCCTTGCCGGCGAATTCGTTGAGCGCTGGCTTGGGATCGAAACTTTCCACGTGACTCATTCCGCCCACCAAAAAAATCCAAATCACGCTTTTGGCCTTGGGCCGGAAATGCGGATTGCCGTCGGGCAGAGAGAACGCGGCCGTCTCGTTGGCCCGGCAGATACCGTCGCGCAAGAGCAGCTCGCCAAGCGCTAGCCCGGTGAATCCCATGCCCACGTCGGCCAAAAAGGCTCGGCGCGGAATGTGCGCCGCTTGCGAATGTGAGCAACACTTCGATCTCATGATGCCCATCCTACCATGGTCGGAAGCCTTTCCCAAAACCCTCTCCCTCCGAGAGAGGACAGCGTGAGGGGGTCTTTCAGGAAAACTTCACCTTTATCGCACCATCAGGAAATCGTTGTGATTCAACAGCACGTGGATCAGGTTTTCGCGAGCTCGTTGCGCCGGATCGGCGGCCGGTTTGACCGGGTTGTCTCCACCGGCCGTGAAGGCGATGAGCGCTTTCGGATCGGCGAGACGGCGCGATTGCTGCTCAAGGAATTCGAGGCACGTGCCCCGTTCTTCGCCGCTCGGTGCGCGGCACAAAATGCGCTCAAACGCCGCGGCAACGAACCGCGAGAGACTTTCGCTATTCGACTGCGTGCCCAATTCCCGGACGAGGGCCGCGGCCAAACGCCGGGCTTGGGCCAAGGTGAGCGAACTGTTGACCATCGCCAACGCCTGCTGCGGAACCACGGTCTCGCCGCGGCGGTAGCAGTCGGTCACGTTGGGGCTGTCGAACATCGCCAGGAACGCGACTTTCTTTTCCTTGCTGTTGCGGAAATAAATGCTCCTCCGCGGCACGCTCATGCCCGTGTTCTGATCGAGCTCCGGGCCGAACATGGTCGGGTCGAGGCCGTCGGCCACGCGCAGCGTGCTGTCGCGCACGACTTCCGCTTCCATCCGCCGCGGGTTCATTCGCCACAAGAAAACATTGTCCGGATCGCGCGTCCGATTGGTTTCATCCGCCGCCGCCGACTGCATGCGATACGCCGCGCTGGTGACCAGCAAGCGATGAATGGCCTTCATTTGCCAACCCTGCTCCATCAACTCGACGGCCAGCCAATCGAGCAGGGTCGGATGCGTCGGCGGCTTGCCATTGAGACCAAAATCAAACACCGTCGGCACCAGGGGACTGCCGAAATGGCGCAACCAGATGTGATTGATGGCCACGCGGGCCGTCAGCGGATTATCTTTCGACGCGATCCACCGGGCCAGCGCCGCCCGGCGTCCGGTGCTGGTGCTCGGATACACCTGGCCGAGATGCGTGTACGTTTCGCCCGGCTGACCGAAAGCGGCCTGTGCCGCGTCGCGCGCCTTCAGGGCGTCGGCCAGCTTCGGCTCCGTGTCGGCGACTTTCTTTTTGGCGGCCTTGTCGTCGGCGCCGACGCGAGCCTTGGCCAAATCCTGCTCGAGCCGCATCACGTTTTGCCTGGTCTGATGCAGGTTGTATACGCGCTCGGCCCGGCTCGCGTCGCGGGCCAGCTCCTTGGCGTTGCCGGCCGGAGGCCTGGCGAAGGCGACATTGTCGGCCGCGATTTTGGCCCGCACGCTAACTAGGCCCGCCGAGGTGGTGAGCATCTCCTGCTCGGCCAGCGCCGCGGCACTCTGGGCCTCCGCGACCGCGGCATTCAGTTTCTTCTCCTCACTCGCGGCGGGGTTTTCCTCTTCGCCCGCCGCCTTCTCGGCCGGTTTCTCGTCGGAGCCCACGGCCGTCGGCTGCGTCGCCGTTTCGGCGGCTGCGGGCGGAGCAGGTTTGGCGGCGGTGAAATCGGCCAGTTTCTTGCGTGCCTCCGCCAGCACGGTGTTGGTTTTGGCGAGGGCCGACTCGGCGCGGTCTACTTCCGCCTGAGCTTGGGCCAGCGATTCTTGCTGCACGAAACTTTGCAAGCCGGGATAGTAGGCGGTTGGAGGCAGCGGGACCGGCTCGAATTTCAATTCGCCGCCGCCCAATGCCCCTGGAACGCCCGGCGGCAACGGATGCTCTTTGTCGGGCTTGGCTTCGTTGCCGCGCACGAATAAATACGTCGGCTTATCGGCCTCTGCATCGTACACCCGCACCAGCCCGTCGCGGACCGTGTCGCTTTGCCCTGGCACCCGATCGGTGCGCACGTCATGCGGCTCGAATAAAGCCCGGAACTGATAATACTCCGTTTGCAGAATCGGGTCGTACATGTGGTCGTGGCAGCGGGCACAGTTGAGCGTGATGCCTAAAAAAGCTTTGGACGTGTGCTCGACCGTGCCGTCCAGCCACACGTTGCGATTGAACCGATACCAATTGCGGACCAAGAATCCGTTGGCCCGCAGCGCCGACGGATCGCCGGGCGCGATTTCATCGGCGGCCAGCATTTCGCGGATCATTTGGTCGTAGGGCCGATCGGCGTTGAGCGATTCGATAATCCAATCGCGCCACCGCCAGATGTGCGGCTTGCTCTCGCGAACCTCGGCGCCGTAGCCGTCCCAATCGCTGTAGCGCCAGACGTCCATCCAATGCCGGCCCCAGCGTTCGCCGTATTGGGGACTGGCCAGAAGCTTGTCGACCACGCGCTCGTACGAGTCTTCGGACGGATCCGCCAGAAACGCGCGCAGCTCGACGGTCGTAGGCGGCAAACCGATCAGATCCAAATACACTCGCCGCAAGAGCACGTTCTTGGGCGCGGGTGCGGTGGGCGTGAGGCCACGCGCTTCGTGCTCCGCGGCCAGAAAACGATCGATTGGATGTGCCGCCCAAGCCGGGTTTTGCACGCTCGGAAGCGCAGGCCGCGCGGGTTTTCGAAACGACCAATATTTGCGCGGATCGTCGGGCAGCTTTTCTTCCGGGGCCTGTGCCCCTTCGTCGATCCAGGCTTTGAGCGTGGCGATTTGCTCGTCCGAAAGGGGCTTGGCCTCCAGTGGCATCCGCTCCATGCCGCCGGTCCCGCTCACCGCGTGCACCAGCAGGCTGTCGTCGCTCTTGCCGCCGATCGCCGGTCCGCTATCGCCCCCTTGGCGAATGAAGGTTAAGTGATCCAGCCGCAAGCCCGATTTCTGCCGCAACGGGCCGTGGCAGTTATAGCAATTCTTGCTCAAGATCGGCTTGACGTCGCGTACATAGTCGACGGCCGCCACGGAACTTGCGGCTTGCGCCGCAAACAGCATCGAGAGCAACCAAGCGCAAACAAATGATCGCATCGTCAATCCGCTCTGGGCTGACGCGTGTTGGAGATCATATTCACAGCCGTTTATGATACTGGGCGTGCCGCAGCGCAGCAACCTTCGGAAATCACCCGGTCATCCGGCGCCAACCGCGCTTTACGGCTGCGGGGAGCGGGAACAGACGTGCTGCCGCATCCACTGCAAATAGCCGCGGGCGTAACAGTCTAGGTTTTCAAGGTTGCCGCCGCCGCGGACCGGCGAGCACATTTCATAATTCGCCAGTCCGTCGAAACCGCCTTCCGCGAGGCCCGCGAAGAAGGCCTGATAATCGACGAAGCCATCACCGAACCCAACGGCGCGCACCATGTCGGGGAGCAGGCGTTCGTAATTCACCAGTTCGCTGCGGTAGTGATAGCGCGGCAGACGGATG